>CALKJQ010000082.1 GCA_937995785.1 Candidatus Kapaibacterium sp. | reverse complement strand
TTTGTTTCGATTTTTGTCAGACCAGTTTCTTTTGAAATTTCATCGACAATTTCTGCTTTGGTCATTTTTATCCTATTGATTAATGAACAAAATTATTTAATATTGCTTTAAACAAGAAAACAAATTTACGAAAATCATTTTAATTAATCGACTTAATCATTAATTTTTTGTTTAGAATATGGAATGTTTATATTTACCCGATATTAATATCGAATCTTCAAGAGTTGCTCCTAACGAAGCAGAGCGGAAACATATTCGTGCTTTAAGGTTAAAACACAATGAAGAGGTAATGATTACCAATGGTAAGGGTATTTGCTTTTTTGCCCGAGTTAATTACGAAAATTTGCAAAACCCCTCCTTGGAAATTTATAAATTTGTCGAAAATTATGGTGAAAATCCATTTTTCATAGACATTTTGATTTGCAATTTGTCAGATAGAACTCGATTGGAATGGATTATCGAGAAATCTACTGAATTAGGTGTTTCCCAAATATTTATCAAAAATTGCAAGCACTCGCAAATAAAAAAAGTGGATATATTGCGATTAACGAACAAAGCAATTGCCGCCGTAAAGCAATGCAAACGTGCGTGTTTGCCCACAATTCAAGTTGTCGAAACCAAACAATTTATTTCGATGGATTTGGCTAATCAATACAAATCCATTGTGTTGCTCGACGAAAATGGCGAAAATCCGCTGAAATCTGATATAAAATCCAAAACTTTGATAATCGTTGGTCCCGAGGGAGGGTTGCATCCTTCGGAAATATCTTTTTTGGATAAATTTGATAATATAAACAAATGGCGATTGGCAAATCGAAGGCTAAGAACCGAAACTGCAGTTATCGCTGCCCTATCAATTGCTATTAACAAGTTATAAATTATTAGTTTTAATTAAAAAAACTTTTACATCAAATTTAATTTTCGTAATTTTGTTATTTATAATAATTAATACTTAGGTAAAAAATGAAAAAAACTATTAATTACTTGGTCTTGGCTATTTCAATAATTCTAATGGCAAGTTGCAGTAGCAAACAAGACCCATTACAACTGTTCCTCGATTCGGATTTGGCTGCATCGCAAAACAATGCAGCCGAATTCAAAATTGCATTCGACATCCAAAGCGAACAGCAAGGCAACAACAAATTTAGCTCTGTTATATTTGTTAAGAAAATTCAAAGAGAAGGCAACGATTTATTGGCATTTCGGATCGAAGAAGAAGGTAATACGGTTATAACATTCGATGGCGAATCCTTTGTGGCAACAGACGAAAAAAATAATACACAAACAATTAGTACGAAACCAATGTTTGCCGCAGAACTTGCTTCGAGATTAGTCCAAAATTTCTATATGATTATAGACACTAAATTGGATACTGCCGAAATTCGCGAAAATTCCAAAAATTTGGAATATATAGGCACTGCCAATATTAATGGTGATGAATGTTACCACGTAAAGCAATCCGGCGAAGGTCATGGCGAATTTAAAGTTGAAAATCATTACTATTTTTCTCAGAAAGATAAATTAATGAAGAAATATTCCTCGGAAATTCGAAACAAGGAAAATAAATTAGTCCAAGCAGTTTCCTACGAGATTAAAGAATTAAAACTCAACCAGCCCGTCGAAGATAAAATATTCGTCCAATCTATCGATAGCACTAAATATGCGGTTACAAATTTAGATACACAACACGATATGGGTGGCAATCCTCATAGCGAAGATATGAAAATGGAACCCGAAGATACGGGTTTGCTCAAAAATGGCCAAAATGCACCCGATTGGACTTTGTTGGATGCAAGTGGCAAAAAAGTAACATTAAGTCAATTAAAAGGTAAAGTGGTTCTGCTCGACTTTTGGGCTACTTGGTGCACTCCTTGCAAAATGGTTATGCCCTCCATCCAAAAATTACACGAAAAATATGCTGGGCAGGGTCTGGTTGTAATCGGGATTAATTCATTCGAGCGAGATGGCGACCCCGTTAAATATATGAAAGAACAAAAGTTTAACTATACGCTTTTATTAAAAGGAGATGATGTTGCCGAAAGCTATAAAGTTCAAAGCATCCCCACAATGTATTTAATCGACAAACAAGGTAAAATTGCCCATTCCGAATTGGGAGCTGTCGAGAATCTGGAAGTGAAATTAGAAGGAACTATCAAGAAATTATTAGCAAATAAATAAATAATATAACACGATATTGCAAAAAAAGGTGAGATAAACTCACCTTTTTTTTATTGTATATTAATTAGAGATAATTATATTACATTCTCGTTATGATCGGAAGCGAGGAACAAACCATTTTTGGCTTTTTTGTCTTCGGGGTCTAATTCCAATGCAATTTTGTAATGACGCCTTGCTTCGATTTTCCTGTCTAAATTCAAGTAGGCTTCTCCCAACAAAGCGTGGGCAGTTGGGCTATCGGGATTAACCTCAGTTAATTTCGTAAAGTTTTGAACTGCTTCTTCGAAATTGCCCATTCTCAGATTTGTAACGCCTAAATGGTAATATGCAATTGTAAAATCGGGGTTTTCGTTCACCACATGCTGATACCTATCACGTGCTTTGCAAGGCAAACCATATTGGTAGTACAAAATTCCAAGCCAATAATGTGCAATTAAAAAGCTATTGTCCAATTCAATTACTTTTTCCATATAATCAATTGCTTTCTTAATCCTTGCTTGACGATAGTAGCATAGTCCCAACTCGAACAATGGTGTGGGAAAATTAGGCAAACTTTCTACTGCTTTCAAAAGGTATTCTTCAGCTTTTTTTAAGTTGCCCATACGATAATACACATTGCCAATGTGTTTATATACAATAACTCTCGAAGGATCTTCATCTATTGCTCTTAGGTATTCATTTATTGCTTCTAAATATTTGCCCTCGGCTTCCATCCTATAAGCAGCCAAGATATGATGATTATCAGAATCGAATTTTACGTAATTAACATCTTCCATTAATCTACTCCTTATTAAGCTAAATTGATGTTAATTGGGGTTGGGGTTTCTGTGGAATAATCATAAAAGCCCTTGCCATTTTTACGACCATAATATCCCGCAGCCACTAATTTTTTGAGTAAAGGGCAGGGTCGATAACGTGGGTCGCCTAAATCATTATGTAATACATCCAATATTGCCAACACTGTGTCCAAACCAATTAAATCAGCCAGAGTTAGTGGTCCCATTGGATGGGCAAAACCTAATTTGGCAACTTGGTCGATACCTTCGATAGTTCCCACTCCTTCCATCAGTGCAAAAATTGCTTCGTTGATGAATGGCATAAGTATTCGATTGGCAATGAAACCGGGGTAATCATTTGCTAAAACGGGTATTTTGCCTAATTGTATTGCCGTTTCGTGTATTATTTTGTATGTTTCGTCGTCAGTTGCCAATCCGCGAATAATTTCCACTAATTTCATCATAGGCACAGGATTCATAAAGTGCATACCAATGAATTTGTTTGGTCGGGTTGTTTTGGCGGCTATTTCTGTTATAGATATAGTAGACGTATTGGTTGCTAAAATTGCATCGGGCTTTGCTAATTTATCTACTTCTTCGAAAATTTTGAATTTAAGTTGCTTGTTTTCGGTTGCGGCTTCGATTACCAAATCGGCATCGGCTATACTATCATAATTTGTTGTTGATGTGATGTTTGCCAAAGTTGATTGTTTGGCTTCCTCGGTTAGTGAGCCTTTTTTAACTTGCCTATCCAAATTCTTCTCGATAGTTGTTAATGCTTTTTTCAAAGCTTCTTCGGATATATCCATCATTGTGGTTTTGAATCCGATTTGAGCGAAAGTGTGGGCAATTCCATTTCCCATAGTGCCCGAACCTATTACGAATACTTTTTCGATTTTCATATTAAACTCTTTTGTTAATTGCATCAAAATTATTTATTAAATTAGTAAAAATATTTCAATGAATAATCAAAAAAATAATACAAATAATTCAAATATTATGGAAAATATTTCATTTAAATCATTAGTTGTCCAAGAAATTGATGGATTTTTTATTCCTTCGTTTCGACAAAAATCTATTTCGGAATTGCCCAATTGCGATGTAACTATCAAAGTAGCATATTCGGGATTGAATTATAAAGATGCTTTGTCTTTTCGTGGTCATAAGGGGATAACCAAAAATTATCCCCATACTCCCGGAATCGATGCATCTGGGGTCGTTGTGGATACCAACTCAGGACAATTTCAAATTGGCGAAAAGGTTTTGGTTACGGGTTATGATTTGGGAATGAACACCTCGGGTGGATTTCAGCAATATATTCGCGTACCATCGGATTGGATTGTGAAACTTCCCAAGACTTTAAGCTTGAAACAATCGATGATTTACGGCACTGCTGGATTTACCTCTGCATTGGCTATTCATCGGTTACAGCAGATTGGAATATATCCTAATTCGGGAAATATTTTGGTAACAGGAGCGACCGGGGGAGTTGGAATTCTGTCAATATCCCTATTAAGTAAACTGGGCTACAAAGTTGAAGCATCGACGGGCAAACCCGAATATGCAGAATTGTTGCAGGAAATTGGTGCAAGCAAAATTCTCTCGCGCCAAGAAGTGCTCGATAGCTCCAATCGACCTTTGTTGCAACGCCGTTGGAAAGGAGTAATAGAAAATGTTGGCGGAGTTACTTTGAATTCAGTTATAAAGCAAGTTGATAAAGGCGGTGCAGTTGTGATTATTGGCAATGTTACAGGCGACACGTTCCAATCGACGGTATATCCATTTTTATTAAGGGGGGTTGCTTTGCTTGGGGTAGAATCTGCCGAAACATCAATGGAATTACGAACAAGACTATGGGAAAAATTAGCAAATGAATGGAAAATTGATTGTTTCGATAAAATACATCGGACTATTCAATTTGATGAATTAATCGATGATTTAAGAAAAATGCTCAACGGAACTCAATCCAAAAAGGTGGTAGTCGAGATAGACCCAAGTTTGGATTAATATAATATAAGTAATTAACTTGGAAACTAATCATCCTGGAAACGTTCGAGTATATCTTGCTTGGTTTTGCGGTCTAATTTGTCGAACATTTGAATATATTCATACTCAATTTTTTGGACTTTTTCTATCTCGCGGCTTTGCAAGGCTTTAATAAAATCGGGTATTAAGGTTGCCATCGATGCAGTTTCGTCGGTTCCGTATCTTTCCAAAAACTTTTGATACGAAAGCAACATAACATAAGATTCGGGCAGAATTTTATAGGGTAACGGGGGATAAACAAATTTGCTAAGTGGAATTGAATCGGAATTGCAAGTAGCAATAACGTTGATTAAACCTCCATAAACGAAAATATGCTTATGTTGGGGACATCCGCAAGAAATTTGATTGTTGCCAATCACCGAATATGCTGTTACGCAGGTATCGTTAATAACCTTAAAATGTCCGTATTTTTGTGAGTAAGTTTCAGTATTAAACAATAGGATAAATCCCAAAACTATTGATAATAAATATTTAAACATCGAATTCTCCTAAAATTGTATTTAGTTACAGACGATAAAACTTCTATTTTTATTAATTTATATTTTTATTAATTGCAAGTGCACAAAATGTCGACAATAAAAATTGATTTTAGAGACCCTAAGTATTTTATAAATCGTGAACTTAGTTTGTTGGACTTCAATGAAAGAGTTCTATACGAAGCAATGGACGAGCGCCATCCACTTTTGGAACGATTGAAGTTTTTGGCGATTTTTGGTTCTAACATCGACGAATTTTTTATGATACGCGTTGCAGGATTGAAAAGTCAGATGGATTCGAACATAAACGAACTATCGTATGATGGCAAAACTCCCAAAGAACAATTGAACGAGATACGAAAAAAAATTATTCCAATGTTCGAATTACACACCAAAATACTAATGGACGATGTGTTGCCAAAGCTCAAAGAAAATGGAATAGAAATTCATAAATACAATACGATTTCGCACGAAGATAAATTATATTTAAAGAATTATTTCTTCGAAAAATGCTTTGCCGTCCTCACTCCATTAAGTTTCGGTCCAACTAATCCTTTTCCGAGACTTCTCAATCGTAGTTTGAATATAGCATTTATTTTAAAGGATAATTTGAAAGGAAAAACAGAAAAGAGATACTCGTTTGTTCAAATTCCAAACACAATACAGCGGTTTGTTCGATTGCCAAAGAAGCGCGGGCACCACTTTGTGTTGGTCGAAGAAGTAATAAAAGCTAATGCTGAACATTTGTTCCCGGGATTGGAAGTGGAATCCACTTATAACTTTAGGGTAACACGCGACGCCGACATAGAAATTGCAGAAGACGAAGCCGAAGACTTGCTTCAGGAAATTAACGAGCAATTGAAACTGCGACGATGGGGCATGGCGGCGGTTCGTTTGGAAGTAGGGGTTAAGATGCCTGCAGAACTATTGAATTTAATCGCTAATTACCTGGAATTAACACGCGAAGACGTTTATATTCACAAACGTCCTTTGAATATTCCCGATTTTATGAAATTGTTGGAACTCGATATTCCCGAATTAAAAGATACACCATTCACACCTTGCATCATCAAAGAATTTCAGGCAAAGAACAAAGATGTGTTCGAAGCAATCAACGAAAACGATTTTTTGGTTCATCATCCGTATGATTCATTTTCCAATAGTGTGTTGAAATTTTTGAACGAAGCCGCCAACGACTCCGATGTTGTTTTGATAAAAATCACTTTATATCGTACGGGGAAAAATTCGCCTGTAATTGCGGCATTGAAAAGAGCTGCCGAAAATGGCAAATCAGTCATTGCCTTTGTGGAATTGAAAGCGAGATTCGACGAGGAAAACAACATAGTTTGGGCAAGAGAATTGGAGCACGCCGGAGTACACGTTGTTTATGGTTTCCCACGACTTAAAACTCATTGCAAAGTGCTGATGGTAGTTCGGAACGAAGGAGGTAAATTCAAAAATTATCTTCATTTATCAACGGGTAATTACAATCAAACAACAGCGCGTTTGTATACTGATATAGGATTTTTTACTTCAGATGTCCATTTTGGGTTCGATGCAACTCAATTATTTAATTATCTAACAAGTTATTCCCATCCGCAGGAGTGGAAGGAGTTTATCGTTGCTCCCGTTACGATGTATAATCGAATAATGGATATGATAGACCGCGAAATAGCACTTTCCACACCCGAAAACCCTGGACTTATTTTTGCAAAAATGAACCAATTAGCCCATCGTGAATTAATTCCAAAATTATACGAAGCTTCGCAAAAAGGCGTGCAAATCAAGCTAATTGTTCGCGGTGTATGTTGCTTATTGCCGGGGGTGCCCGAAGTGAGCGAGAACATCGAAGTGCGTTCTATTTTGGGTAGATTTTTGGAACACTCTCGTATTTTTTATTTCAAAAATGGTGGCAACGAGGAATTTTACCTTTCGAGTGCGGACTGGATGAGTCGTAACCTTCATAATCGTGTGGAATTAATGTTTCCGATTTACGAACCACATATCCGAAAACAATTGTGGGAAATTTTGGATGCGAATTGGCGCGATAACAATAAATCATGGAAATTGATGCCCGATAAAACTTACCAAAAACTCACACCCGCAGAAGGCGAGGAAGTGTTCATCGCTCAGGATTATTTTTTAAACAAAATCAAAAATAACTCCAAAAGCCGTAGGTTGCCAAAATGATTAATGGAAAGAGGATAGCAGTTGTTCTTCCCGCATACAATGCTGAGAAAACTTTGGAGCAAACCTACCGCGAAATACCTATGGATATTGTGGACTTCGTGATTTTAGTTGATGATTTTAGCAAGGACAACACATCGGAATTGGCACGCAAATTAGGCATAGAATATGTTTATCGCCATCGCGAAAATCTCGGTTACGGCGGTAACCAAAAAACTTGCTTCAATCAAGCA
Organism: Candidatus Kapaibacterium sp.; assembly: GCA_937995785.1. Taxonomy (GTDB): domain Bacteria; phylum Bacteroidota; class Ignavibacteria; order Kapaibacteriales; family UBA2268; genus GWF2-33-9. Next base: position 16,358 of record CALKJQ010000082.1, on the reverse strand, counting down.
TTGCAATTAGGGGCGGACATAATTATTATGCTCCATCCCGATTATCAATACACTCCAAAGTTGCTCCATTCGATGGCTTATCTAATTGCCAACGATGTCTATCCCGTTGTGTTTGGGTCTCGAATTCTTGGTATGGGTGCACGCAAAGGCGGTATGCCGCTCTACAAGTATATAGCAAATAGATTTCTCACTTTTTTCCAAAATTTGATGATTGGTCAAAAGCTATCCGAATATCACACGGGTTATCGGGCTTTTTCGGCTGAAGTATTAAAGAGCATCGACTATATGAGCAATTCCAACGATTTTATTTTCGATAATCAAATAATTTCCCAAATATTTTTTAAAAACTACGAAATTGCCGAAATAACTTGTCCAACAAAGTATTTTCCCGAAGCATCGTCTATCAACTTTAGCAGGAGTGTTAAATATGGTTTTGGCGTTTTAAGGGTTTCGGTCCTTCACTTTTTGGCAAGGTTGGGTATTTATAAATCCAAAATGTATAAATAATTAAAACTATAATTCCTAAAATTTAAAGATATGAGAAACTTAATTTTAATAAACTTGATTTTAATAATAATCACTATTTTGTTTGTTCAATGCAATATGTTTAGCAGTCAACAACAATTAAATTACGACGTTTCAGTTGCATTACAACCCGATTCCCGTAGTTTGAGTGCCACAGCAGTTGTTACTTTCGAGCCAAATGTTCCCAATAAAATTGAATTCAGACTACTTAAATCGCTTCGGATTATTGATTTGGCAGCGATAGGATTTGACTTCGACGAAAAAATGGACGACGAAAATTATCGCTCAATCATCTTTACCAAACAAAGCGATGCAAACAAGTTTAGAATAGTGTTCAATTTTAGTGGCGAAGTGTTCAATATGCCTCGCGAAACTAATCTAACTCAGCGCCACTCTAATTCTTTGGGTATAATATCGGACAAAAGTAAAGAGGGAATTTATCTGCCTGCGGGTTCTTTTTATCCCTATGCAGTGGGAGATTGGGTGGCAAATTTTAAAATTGAAGTGAAAATCGACAAAAGTTATTCCATAGTGTTGAGTGGCAACAAATTGAACGAAACATTAGAAGGGGATTATTCCTTGAGTAAATGGGAGACGCCATTTCCTGTCGACGAAGTAACAATTGTTGGTGGGCAGTTCCAAAAGTATTCTAAAGTTTTCGACAACCATAATTTTAATTTATTCACCTACGATACCACAAATTTGGCAGATAAATATTTAGAATCAGTTATTGAACATTATAAAATATACACTGAATTATTTGGCGACTACCCATTCAATGAATTTAGCATAGTTGAGAACTTTTTTGCAACGGGCTTTGGTATGCCGGGCTATACGCTGCTTTCGGGGCGATTGTTGGCAATGCCGTTCGTGGCTTTATCGCCTGGTTCGCTTGCTCACGAATTCGTTCATAATTGGTGGGGTAATAGCGTTTATGTGGACTACGACAAAGGTAATTGGTGCGAAGCATTAACCACTTTTTGCTCGAATTACTATTATAATGTTTATAAGAACAAAGAGAACGAACAAAATGATTGGCGCAAAAAAGCCCTCCTTGCCATCGATGATTTACCCAATGAAAAAAATTATCCCGTCCGAGAATTTAAGTATCAAAGAGATATGTTCGATGCTGTGGTAGGCTACTCCAAAGGTGCTTTTATTTTTTATGAAATTTATAAATTGATTGGTAGAGAAAAATTTTTCGATGCAATGAAAGACTTAGCAAAGAATTTTCGTGGAAAACGAGCATATTGGGACGATTTAATCAACATATTTGCAAAACATACCCCAAATGATATTAATAATAAAATCAATATTCGTCAATTTATTAATGATTGGTTGGATGCAACCGATGTGCCTGCAATTGAAATTGCAGAAAGTCAAGCTTTAGATACTAAAAAAAACAAGTTGGAACTACAAATAAAGAAATCTACTAATCTTGTAACTACTATTGAAATCAACATTAATCGAAATGGTAGTTGGGAAAACCAATCAATAACCTTGAAAAACAATATAACCAAAATATCAATAAATAATCCCGCCGACATAAATGAGGTTTTGTTAGACCAAAACTACACGGGATTGAGAAAGTTGTTCAAGTGGGAAAAACCTTACACATTCAATAAAATTCTATCAAATGAACCAATTATAGTGCTTCCCAACGCCAACTCAGAAAATTACGAAATAGCCAAAAAGTTCTACGACGAAATGATTTCAAGTGGTTATAAATGCACTATGGTTACTTCTGAAAGTTTCGACACAAAAATTGCCAAAAATAGTTCCATTATCGCATTAGGAAATTCGAGCGACAATAAAGCAATCGAAATTCTACAATCCAACTTGCCAAGCGAAATTACGATTAACGATAATGAAATTACCTATAATGGTGGTAAAATAAATATCCAAGGTAGTATTTTAATGGCAAATGTGGAACATCCCTATGATACCGAAAAATATTCCTGCATTATCAATTTCGACAAACTAAACTCTTTCGACCCATTGAGAAGATTATTCCATTACCAAAGTTATTCATTGGCTTTGCTCGATATCAAAAAACCAGGCAAGCCCATTTATTCGACAGAAATATTCCCCAAAATAAAAGATAGAAAGAAACAAATTTTGAAGATTAAACAATGAAATTAAAAGATATTCCCGCAACAAATGCAATTAGGCATTTGAAGAATTCAAAAGTGAATTTTGAAGCGTTTGAATATGAGTACTACGAAAAAGGCGGCACCCACCAAACTGCGGTAGAAATTGGGGTGGACGAGCATTGTGTGATTAAAACCTTAGTTTTCGAAGCCGATGGCGAACTTTTAATCGTGTTGATGCACGGGGACAAAGAAGTTTCCATCAAGGAATTAGCGCGAATTCTTGGGGTTAAAAAAGCCGAACCAGCCGAACAAAAAAAGGCAATGAACGCAACGGGATATCAATTTGGCGGTACTAGTCCATTTGGATTGAGAAAGAAATTGCCAATTTACGTAGAAGAAACAATTTTTGATTTAGATTACATTTATATCAATGGCGGTAAGCGTGGACTAATTGTAAAAATATCCACTTCGGACATCGAAAAACTAATCGAATTTGAAAAAGTGAAAATAGGTATATAAAAAAAATGATTTAACTTGTAACAAAATCACAAAAAATTGATTATAGTATTATATAAAAATGTAAAAAAAGAAAAATGTTTTCTAAACCGAAAATATGGAATCTGTTAATTGTTGTCCTATCAACCTTTACTGCTTTTTTGCAAGCTAATGGTCAATTTAATCTACCTCAATTCCTTCTTCAAACCCAGAATATCAGGAAAATGAGTAACTTTGGGACTGAATTTTATTTTACTATACCACAAACAATAATCAAAACGAATGGTTCCAATCCAACAATAAAATTAGTAATATATTCCTATAACCAAGCAGAAGTGGAAATAAGTGTTCCATCCAAATCTTGGAAGGAAACTGTGGAAATTCCAAAAAATATCGAAAGAGTTATAGAAATCCAACCTGAAATTGCTTTTCCGGGACTAATCACCAGCCAAATACCAGCTTTTAGCGAAACAATATATAAAAAAAGTGCTATACGTTTAGTGAGTGATTATCCCGTTGCAGTTTATGCAATAGTATCGGGCGATGACCAGGGTGAAGCAACAATGATATTGCCAGTTAGTTCGTTGGGGGTAAGTTACTCACTTTCGAGTTATATCGACCCAACATCGCAAATAGCGTCGCTAATTCCTTATCCTGCAATTGCAGGAATAGTTGCGCCTTTCGATAATACTCGAATTACAGTCAAGCGTTATGGCACTATGGTAACCCAATTTCCCATATCTAAAACTTTGGATGCTGGGGATTGCTGGTACCTCTATTTTGCCAGCAATTATGGAGATTTAAGCGGAGTGGAAGTTACTGCCGATAAACCAATATCGATTATCTCAGCAAATCAGTTTGCCTACATTCCCATTCAAAATAAACCGGGGAACTATCTATTGGAAATGGAGATGCCAACAATGATGTGGGGCAAATTCCACCACGTTCCAAAATACCTGAAAAGAGCACAAAATCCAATAACTAAAATATATGCAAATCAACCCGATACAAAGGTTTACATTAATGGTGAATTCTTCACGACACTTCTTTCGCCAACCAATCCAAGTAATTTTGTTGAATATCGCATCCCATCGACCAATGTAAATGGTATCGAAGTAATAACCGCCGACAAGCCCATTGCTGTTAATATATATCAAACAACATACACCGAAGAAATTCCGAACCGCGACTTTATGTTGCCAAATAGAATTGGGCTTGTCCCTATGGAGCAATACAGCAACTCGCTTATGATGAATGCACCTAAATATATGATGATTAATCCAAATACGGAATTCAATTTAGTATTGATAACCAAAGTGAACATCGACGGGTCGATACCCGATAATCTGGAACTATCTTATTGGAATAACAATATATTAACCAAGCGAAAAGTATCTCAATTAAACATTATCGACCGAAAAGAATGCAATTACTTGCTCAAAGACAGATATGCACAATTAACTATTCCTATTACTTTCAAATCGAACTTCGAGATAAATGGCGAAAGCTTTGCTGCTTATATTATTACAACTGAAGGTGAATCTTTCTATGGATTTTCGGGAGGAATTAATTTTAAAAATATGTTGTCGGGCGATGCCGAGCCACCTCGTCCCGTTTGGAGCCAACACTGTGACGGCACAGTAATAGGACTAACGACCGATTTCCCCGAAGACGATGCAATTCGCTCTAATTTAAATTTGCCAATATTTCATTCGAATGTAAGTAAAAATTTCGAAAAAGCATTTGCCACAGTTATTCCTGGTATAACAAAATCGATGACTTGGACACTAAAAGTAAGGAACAAATCGCAAAATGCTTTTGCAGTAATCACTTTCCGAGATTATGCCGGCAACGACACTACAATAACAATCGATTATAAAGCCAATAACTTAGAAGTTAGTCCTTCGATAATAGACTTTGGTAATGTTATGCCCGGAAGTGTCCATTCCCGCGAGGTATCCATCAAAAACATTTCCGATACAATTATAACGCTTACGCAATTGGAATTAAAGCAATTGAATCCATTTTTCCGATTGCCGAAAGATTTCCAGCCAATAGCGTTGTTGCCAGGCAAGCAAATTAATATTATAATTGAATTTGTTGCCCAAAAATCGGATATTTACGAAGATTCACTCGGTTTGAACAATGGCTGTTTCACTCATTTTTATTCCAAATTAAGAGCACGCATCGGTGATGCAAAAATAATTGCTACTGATGTGAATTTTGGTGATTTACTAATCAATTCCCAGCAAATTGCCGAAGCTCAAATTACAAATATCGGCGAAAACGAATTAGAAATTACATCCTATTCAATTTCCAACCCATCCGAAGTTGTTGTGGATTTTGGTAAATATATTGATTTGGACAATCCACTTTCTTTAAAACCAAACGAAACTCATAAATTTCAAGTTTTTATAACTCCAATAAAAGAAAAATTTTACAATGAGACTATAACATTCCATTCCAATGCCAAAGGAATTGATAGTATAACATACATTACTGCAAAATCTATCAAACCCGGTCTGCTCACAACATCACTAAACTTGAACAAAGTTCGAAAAGATAATAATTTAAATCCAATTCCAATAAAATATCAGAATGCAATTAAGATTGAGAATACAGGCAATATCGCTTTGACTATTCTGGAAGTAAGGGTCGATCCATCGAGCAATAATCCCGATATGTTCGATATAGATTTTTCCACTATTAACGGTCGAACACTTAAGCCAAAAGAAAAAATATTTTTAGATGTCAATTTTTTCCCAATCAAATTGGGCGACAATAATATTAAGTTAGAATTTCTAACAGATTTGCAACAAATATCCCAATCCAAAGTTTCTGCTTTTGTAGTAATACCTAAAGTTATAATAGACAAAAAAGTTGTGGAATTCGATTCCACTCTCGTTCGCTCCACTTTGAACGAATCATTGAGAACACTTAAAATCACTAATCTAAACGAAAGTGAGTGGCAGTATGCCGATACGGTTACAATTTATGGAATAAAATCGTTCGACAATAAGTTGGCTTGGACCAAAGAAGAATTTTTAGATTTACCATTTTATTTTAACAAAAAAGCTTACCAATTTCCAATAACAATACCACCAGGCGAATCGCTAACACTCGATTTTTTGTTCAATGCCAAACAGATAGAATGGAACACAACCGAATTGTTGATTTTAACCAATGCAGAAGAGGATCCGGACTTGATATTGAAAGGTTTGGGATTGGATAGGGTGCTATCGGTAACCAATCTCAACTTGGAAACTTGCGTAGGTAATGTTGCCGAAGGGGTTTGCAAAATAAAGAATAATTCCACCCAAGCGGTTGAAATTGCGAAATTGGAATTGACTAATTCCAATTATTTCGAAATTATCAATCCAATCGAAAATAAAGTGAAAATTGAACCTAACACAGAATATTCGGTAAATATTAGGTTCAAACCAACTTCCAAAACAATACAATCGGGTGAATTGCTGTGTTATCTTGCTGGCGACCAGATACCATCGCTCACTGCAAAATTGAATGGCAAATCCAATTTCTACGAACTCGAAAGCACCATATCTCCTGTTTCGCAGAATGTTCTTGTTGGCAACGACATTACTATAAGGTATTCGGTTCTGCCCTCTAAAGACAAAACTATTCAGCTCGAAAACGCATTTCATATTAAAATCAATTTTACTGAGGAATTTCTCCAATTCATCCCAAATTCTATAAAATTAGGTAAAAACCTGAGTGGTAAATGGAAAGTATCGAACATAAAAATACCTCGAAAGTTTGGCGAGATAGAATTTGATTTAATTAGTTTGAATGGCAACCAAATGATTGAGGCAGGAGATTTTATTGAATTCGGATTTAATACTTATTTGCCGCAAAAGCAATCGAATATCGGTTACATAACAATTAATGTAAATCCCCAAAATAACCGCTGTTTCGATCTAAAAGAGCAAATATCGAGTGTCAATTTGATAATAGGTTGTGGCGGAGAATTACAGAAATATATTGTAGGCGAAAACGATTACTACTTAACCGTAATAAATAAAACAAGTGAAACTAATCTGCTTGAAATTAATTTTGGTATAGGTTTTGCAGATTTTACCAATCTTTCTATTTTTAATTCGGTCGGCGAAAAAATTGCTGAGTTAGTAAACGGATATTTGAAAGCAGGGAAATACACAAAGGAATTAGAACTAACAAATCTATCGAGCGGACTTTATAATGTTTATATACAATCGGGCGAATTTATTCGAACCGAAAAAATAATAATCAATAAATAAAATAATAATCAACAAATAAAATAATAATCAACAAATAAAATTAAAAATTAATTTTGTGGAAAAGTAATTTTTTCGTAAGTTTGTATTCCTATAAAAATTAATATTGAAAAAAATGTTAGCATTAGTCGAAATAGCAGGTGGTCAATTCGAGGTTGAGAAATCTAAAAAATTGACAGTTCCGTTACTCAAGGGCAACGACGGCGAAGTCCTCGAGTTCAAAAACATCTTTATGATTAACGAAGACGGAAACTTAAGTATCGGACAACCCTTTGTTGATGGCACAGTTACAGCCAAAATTCTTGGCGAAAAACGCGATAAAAAAGTCCTCGTGTTCCACAAAAAACGCCGTAAGGGTTATCAAAAATTGAATGGGCATCGTCAAAGATACTCATACATCGAAATTCTTGATATTGTAAAAAATTAAGAGGGAAAAATGGCACATAAGAAAGGTGGCGGTTCATCCAAAAACGGAAGAGATTCAAACTCTCAACGACGCGGCGTTAAAAGATTTGGCGGCGAATTCGTTAAATCAGGTAACATAATCGTTCGCCAATTAGGCACTAAATTCCATCCCGGCAACAACGTTGGTTTAGGTAGAGATTACACTATTTTCTCCCTAATCGATGGTTATGTTAAATTCGAATGGAAAGATAAAGAACATAAACAAATTAGCGTTTATCCAAAGGAAATTATCAATTAATATAAGTTGATTTTTATACTAACCTCCTTTTAAAAATACAAATAGGCTACCTCGAAGGTAGCTTTTTTTTATTTGGGCAACTTTTCCAGTACTAATTTATAATTGCTTAATTTTGTTATTTTTTGGAAAAAACAATATGATAAAACGCTACACTCGTCCCGAAATGGAAAGAATTTGGTCTGATGAAAATAAATATAATATATGGTTGGAAATTGAATTACTGGCAACCGAAGCACAATGCGAATTGGGGATTTTTGATAAAGCTATTGCCCACGAAATCCGACAAAAAGCAAAAATCAATACCCAAAGAATATTAGAAATCGAGGAAACAACCAAGCACGACGTTATAGCCTTCCTCACAAATCTCGAAGAATCAATTGGCAATCTTTCGGCTTATGTTCATTATGGGATGACTTCGAGCGATGTTTTGGATACCGCTTTTTCGGTGCAAATTAAGCAAGCAGGCGGGTTGCTACTTGCGGGATTGGAAAAATTAGCCACCGCACTCAAAACCAAAGCAATCGAAAATAAATACCTTCCGGCAATTGGACGTTCGCACGGAATCCACGCCGAACCCATTACTTTTGGTTTGAAGTTTGCACTATGGTATGCCGAAACATTGCGAAACATTCAAAGATTAACAACCGCAGTCGATGATTGCGCCGTAGGGATGATTAGCGGTGCCGTGGGTACTTTCGAGCATATTTCACCAAAAGTCGAGGAATATGTTTGTGCCCGATTAGGTCTGAAACCCGAAAGCATATCCACCCAAGTTATTCAGCGTGACCACTATTCTTATTTTATGTCCACATTAGCAATAATCGCATCTACTCTGGAAAAAATTGCTGTGGAATTCCGACACTTGCAAAGAACCGAAGTGCTCGAAGCCGAGGAGCAATTTTCTGTAGGGCAGAAAGGCAGCTCGGCTATGCCACACAAACGCAATCCAATTAGTGCCGAGAACATTACAGGTCAGGCACGACTAATTCGGGGCTATGCAATGGCGGCTTTCGAAAACAATGCACTTTGGCACGAACGCGATATTTCCCACAGTTCGGTGGAAAGAGTGATTTTTCCCGATGCAACTATTTCGTTGGATTATATATTAAACCGAACTATCAATCTTGTTCAAAATTTAAAAATTTATCCCGAAAATATCGAACGCAACTTGAATCTAACCCGAGGACTGATTTTTTCGCAAAAAGTTCTGCTTTACTTAACCAATAAGGGAATTGCCCGACAGAAAGCATACGAATTAGTGCAAAAATCGGCAATGCGAAGTTGGAACGAACAAATTCTGTTTATGCAAACTTTGCTGGAAAACTCTGAATTAATGGAGCAAATCACAAAACAAGAAATCGAAGAACTTTTTAGTTACAAAGAAATTTTTGAAAAAGTTGATTATATTTACAAAAGATTGGGATTGGAATAATTTTTTGAACCTCACTTCGGTTTCTGTTTTCACATTGTTGTAACTTTTCTTGATTATTTTCGTATTAGTGAAAAAAAAGTTCTAAATTTATGAAAATAATTTTTACTATTATCTTGTTTATTGTTTGTTTTCATTCAATATCAGTGTTCGCAGAAGATAATACTCAATATGTGCAAAATATTAAAGGCAATGTGGTAAACGCCAAAAATATGTTGCCAATTGTTGGAGCAAGTGTGTCGGTAGTTGGCACTAAATACGGTGCCTATACGACCAAAGATGGAAATTACAAAATCCCTAATGTGCCAATAGGTCGATATTCGGTAAAGATTACTGCGGTAGGCTATGAGCCAAGAATATTCAATATATTACTTACTTCGGGACGCGAAACAGTTTTGAATGCACAACTCAACGAAGATGTGGTACGATTGCAAGAAATTGTGGTGAGCGAGAAAAAAGCAAATTTCCTTCCAATTAATGAATCAGTTATTGTTAGCGCAACAGAATTTAGTATAGACGATGTTCAGCGATTTGCGGGTAGCCGAATGGACCCCGCTCGAATGGCGCAGAACTTTGCCGGAGTGCTTGGCGCCAACGACACACGCAACGATATTATAATCCGAGGAGGTTCGCCAATCGAATTGCTCTGGAGAATCGATGGGTTGGATATTCCCAATCCAAATCACTTTGCAACCCAAGGTGCAACCGGAGGTCCCGTTGGTGCAATCAACACAATGCTATTGGACAATAGTGATTTCCTTACGGGAGCATTCCCTGCCGAATACTACGACAAAAACTCGGGAGTATTCGATTTGCGCTTCCGTCAGGGCAACAAAGAACGTTACGAATATTACGGTCAATTTGGTTTCAATGGTTTCGAACTCGGTGCCGAAGGACCTTTGCCGCTTTCGTCGGGTTCTTTTATTAGTAGCTATCGCTATTCTTTTCTAGGCTTGTTGGAAGCAATGGGAGTGGAGTTTGGTTTTTCGGGTATTCCAAAGTATCAGGATTTTGCATTCAAAGCCGATTTAACCAATTTTGGCAACCATCAATTTGCACTAACGGGTATTTGGGGTACGAGCGATATACATATTAAACAATCCGAAGTCGAGGATGTGTTCACTGGAGACCAAGACATAAAAAATGGAACAGATTTTCTTGGACTTGCCCTTAATTGGACATATTTAATTTCTGATAAATTGTTTTTGAAAACTATGGTGGGGACGTCGCTTTCGCAGTTCCGTGCCGACCTCGATTCGATAACTACCGATGAAAATAATAAAGTATTAGACCTCACTCGTTGGTTCGAAACAAAATCCAGCGAAAACTATCATACAATAAAATCTGTATTGAATTATTCCCCATCCAAATCGCACTTCCTTAAATTTGGAGCAGAATATCGATATAAATTCTTCAATTTCGACGAAAAAAGATTTACGGCAAGCGACGATGGAAACTATTATGCTTTGAATGCCAACGACAATACAAATCAAGTGTTCTCGTTTGTGGATTGGAATTATCGTATCACTCAAGACTTATCAACTACTTTTGGTTTAGCCTCGAACTATTTGCAAGTATCTAATAAAACTTATTTCGACCCCCGTGCCTCAATTAAGTATAATTTAACAGACAATCATTCAATTAATTTAGGTTTTGGTATCAATCATCAATCTTTGCCACTAACGATTTATTATCAATCCGAATTTAATAAAAATTTGGAAAGTATGCGTTCAATTCATTATATTTTGGGTTATAATTGGTTAGTAAATGAGGATATGATATTCAAATTCGAGACTTATTACAAAGATTTATCTAAAATACCTATTGATTATAAAAAAGCAAGTTCTTATTCTTTGCTCAATTCGGGAGCAAATTTTGGACGCGTCTTTGCTGCCGATTCGTTAATTAGCAATGGAATTGGACGCACCTACGGTGCAGAATTAACTTTTATCAAGCATTTCACGAACCATTATTATATTACCTCCACTTTGTCGTATGTTCGTCAGCAATACAAAGGTTCCGACGATATCTGGCGATGGGGTGCATTCGACAATCAGTTCATATTCAACCTCCTTGCTGGATATGAATGGGTGATATCTCAAGGGTTTGCCATTGAGTTTGCAGGACGCTACACTATTGCGGGTGGGTCGCCCTATACGCCAATTGATGTGGCAAAGTCAAACAAATTTAGCGAAACACATTACTTGGATAATCAAGCGTTTTCGCTTCGCAATCCAAATTACCAAAGGATGGACATTCGTATTGATTTCCGAGACAACTATGAATCATTTGCTATAATAAGCTACATATCAATCGAGAATTTATTAAATCAGCAAAACGTTTTGATGAGAGTTTGGGACAAGAAAAACCAAAAGGAAAAAATCGTCAATCAATTGGGAGTGTTTCCGATTGGTGGTTTTAGGATTGAATTCTAAAAAATTACTTTTTTTAGTTCAAATCAAGCTTAAATAAATCAACCAACAAATCTGAACTATGTTTTATATATAATTCCATAAGTTCTGCATAATTTTGTATTTTTTCGATACTTAAAAATGCAAAATAACTTAATTATCCACGATGTGGGATTGCGGGACGGACTGCAATCCATCGACAGAGTTATCGAAACAACAAAAAAAATTGAGTGGCTCGACCAACTAATTATTGCGGGGGTTCGGGTCATCCAGGTTGGTTCGTTCGTCAATCCGAAAGTATTACCCCAGATGGCTGATACCGACGAGATATTCAGTATTATTAATCAACGGAAAGATTTGCCTAAGGATTTAGTGCTAACTGCGTTAATATTAAATGAAAAAGGTATGGAGAGAGCAATCCAAGCAAAAGTTGGCAAAATTCTTATGGGCGTATCCGCAAGCGAAACCCATAGTTACAAAAACACCAAAATGACAACTGCCGAAGCCACAAATCGTATAATTACTATAGCAAAAGAATGTGTTGCTGCGGGTCGGGAAGTACAAGTTTCGATACAATCGGCTTTTGGATGCGGTTTCGAGGGTCGTATTCCATTAGAACGAGTTCTAAAAATTGCCGAAAAGTATTTGAATAACGGACTTAGAAACATTAGCCTTGCCGATACAGCAGGTCATGCTAATCCAAAAAGGGTGGAGGAATTATTCACAAAGCTAAAGAAAATGGACGATAACTCAGAATTGGCTTGCCATTTCCATAACACCTATGGCATGGGATTAATTAACATACAATCTGCAATAAATTGTGGAGTAAAGTATGTCGAGACTTCTTTTGCGGGTTTAGGTGGTTGTCCGTTCACCAAAGTAGCGGCGGGAAATGTTGCAACCGAGGATTTTGTTCATTATCTTAGGCGTGAGGATTACGACACAAACATAAATTTAGATTTAATGATAGATTTGGCAAAAGATGTAGAGCAATATCTTGGCTACAAACTACCCGGATATGTTTACAAAACGGGTAAAATAAATTGGAATTAATAAACAACGAGAATTGAAAATGAAAAAAATATTAGAAGGTATTCGAGTAATTGATCTTACAAATGTATTATCGGGACCATTTGCAACTTTGCATTTATCACTTTTGGGTGCGGAGGTAATTAAAATCGAAAACCCAAAGGATGGAGATTTAGCAAGAAAATTAGGTTCCAAATCTGAATTCAACAAAAAGTTGATGGGAACAAGTTTTTTAGCTCAAAATGCAAACAAGAAATCTCTAACCTTGAACCTTAAATTTCCCGAAGCAAAGGAAATATTCAAAAAATTAGTTGCAGTAAGCGATATTGTTGTCGAGAACTTCCGACCTAAAGTAATGGATCGACTTGGTTTGGGCTACGATACATTAAAGGATATCAATCCCAAAATTATTTACTGCGCAATCTCGGGCTTTGGTCAGGACGGACCCGATGCGGATAAACCTGCATACGACCAGATTATTCAAGGATTAAGCGGAGTAATGGCAATAAATGGCGACAAGAGATTAAACCCACTAAGAGCAGGTTTCCCCGTGTGCGACACCGTTGGCGGATTGAATGCTGCATTTGCAATTATGGCGGCACTCTTTTATCGCCAGAGAACAGGCGAAGGGCAATTTATCGATATTGCAATGCTCGACTCGATAATGCCGTTGATGGGGTGGGTTGTGTCCAATTGGATGCTTGCAGGTCAACCCCCGCAACTTCTGGGGAATGATAATTTTACTGCCGCACCATCAGGCGTTTTTCGTACCGCCGACGGAGTGATGAATATTGCGGCAAACAAACAAGAGCAATGGGAAGATTTATGCGATTTAATAGGTAGTCCCGAGCTAAAAGAAGACCCAAGATTTAAAGAACGCGATACCCGTAAAGCAAATCGGTTCGAGCTCACACCCATTCTCGAACAAAAATTAATGCAAAATAACACTAAATATTGGGTGGATTTATTTAACCAAAAAGGAATACCATCGGGAGAAATTTTATCGCTGCAAGATGCACTCGAGCAAGAACAACTTGCTCATCGAAATACATTCAACCAGGTTGATATCCCCGAAGTTGGTCGATATCCATTGTTCAATCTTACTGCAAAATTTTCGAAGACTCCCGGATATGTGGAATCGCCTCCGCCTTTATTGGGCGAACATACTAATTCTATATTGCAAATGATAGGACTAACAAATGAGCAAATTAAAGAATTAAAGGACAAAATGATAATTTAAAAACGATATTTAGTCAATACTAATTATCAAATTGTTTCGTCCTACAAGCAAAAAGGAAAAATAATGAATAACTTTATAGATGATTTAAAAGCCGTTTATTCCAAAGCCGGTTATATTAGAATACTCGACCCACACGCATTAGAAATTGGTGTTCGCCCCGGAGATAACGTCGTCGTTTTATCATTGATAGATTTAGGAAAATTAACCGGACACGTCTGCCCCGCTGTTACTTCGGCTTATTTTATTGTTAAAACTGCATTAAAGCACCTTTCGACAGACGAAATTCCTTCGAGAGAAAACTTTTTGGTTGCTGTTCCCAAGTATGACGATATGGCTTTGGTGTTTTCTTATGTTTTGGATGCTTTCCCAGCCCCCAAGGACGACCCCGATTATACTCCCAAGATGTATTTAGATAAATCGCTTGCGGACGATAAAGAAAATGTGAAATTTGTTTTCAAAAATATTGCAACTGGCAAAACTATTTGCATAATATGGAAAAAACAAATTGCGATGCCTTTGGATGTTCGCAAAAAAATGATGGAATACAAAAGTAACGGAGTTAGGGAAAAATATGAATATATCGACCATCTGGAATGGAATACATTTATTAATGCCCAAGTGGAACGTATCATAAATATTTCACACAGCGAAATGTTGGATATACAAGAAATTGAATACAACTTTCCCGGACAAATGAAAATGTCATTGATTTAACAAAGCATTTCCGAATTCTATAATCACTCCCGTTTTGATTAATATAAATCTATGTTTTATTTGGCAATAGAACATAAATAAATTTATTGAACACTTTTCTTACAATATTTTTTCGATTTTTCTGTTTATATAATATACTATAGTATATTAAATATCATAAATAAATCGATAGAAGACAATGAACTTTCAGAAATTTACATTAAAATCGCAGGAATCAATCAGAACAGCTCAAGAAATTGCAACGAGCTATTCCAATCAATCATTGGAACCAATCCACTTGCTTGCGGCAATTACTCAAGATTCCGAAGGTATTGGCAACGAGATTATAGGTAAAATTTCTGGTGATTTAAATAAATTAAAAATAAAGATTAACTCTGCTATCGAAAAACTTCCCAAAGTGAGCGGTGTTGCAAGCACTAATATTTATATTTCTAACTCATTGGGTCAAGTTTTTGACCAAGCATTGAAAGAATCTGCAAATTTGCGGGACGAGTACGTTAGCATCGAGCATTTATTAATTGCATTAGCAGAAATCTCATCGAGTGCGAAGGACTTACTGGCGGAAATCAAAGTTAATCGAGACACAATTCTCAATGCACTAAAAGACATACGCGGCACCCAAAGAGTAACCGACCAAAATCCCGAAGAAAAATACCAATCCCTCAAACGATACGGAAGAAATCTAACCGAAGAAGCCCGAAAAGGTAAGCTCGATCCAGTGATTGGTCGCGAAGAAGAAATTAGAAGAGTAATGCAGGTGCTGTCCCGACGAACTAAAAATAATCCCGTTTTGATAGGCGAGCCCGGAGTTGGCAAAACAGCAATAGTAGAAGGTATTGCAATAAGAATAGTGAATGGTGATGTCCCCGAGGGACTAAAGAACAAACAATTAGTTGTATTAGACACAGGTTCGTTGGTTGCTGGGACGAGCTATCGAGGTCAGTTCGAAGAGAGGTTGAAAGCAATAGTAAAAGAAGTAGTGGAAGCCGAAGGCAATGTTATTTTATTTATCGACGAAATTCATACTCTTGTTGGAGCAGGAGCAACCGAAGGAAGTTTGGATGCATCAAACATCCTGAAACCAGCACTTGCACGCGGCGAACTACACTTAATCGGGGCAACCACTCTGGATGAGTATCAAAAATATATCGAAAAAGATGCCGCTTTGGAACGCCGTTTCCAAAAAGTATTCGTAAGCGAACCAACAGTGGAGGATACAATTTCGATACTTCGTGGATTGAAAGAAAAATACGAGATTCACCACGGCGTTAGAATTACTGATGCCGCAATAATCGCCGCTGCCGAACTATCAGATAGATATATCAACGATAGATTCCTACCCGATAAAGCAATCGATTTAATCGACGAAGCCGCCTCCAAGCTGCGGTTAGAAATCGATTCGATGCCCGCCGAATTGGACAACATTCAACGAAGAATTCGCCAATTGG
>CALKJQ010000081.1 GCA_937995785.1 Candidatus Kapaibacterium sp. | reverse complement strand
GACCCGGGTTCAACTCCCGGCACCTCCACTCCTAAAACATGATTTTTTTATTTTGGTTATTTTTGAGAATTAGATTTTGCGATAGAATTATAGCCAATCCAAAATAAGATAGGTTTTTCAACTTCATTTTGATTTCGTTTTATCTTCTATTCTATTTATTGAATTTACTGAGTTCGTTTTCCAGAAAACCTGCTATTGCTGTCTGACCGCTTTTTTTGGCGTAAATTATCATATTTTGAATTTGCGATTTTGTGATTTCGATTATTCCAATATTTAATACATTATCATATTTATTTCTGATATTTGCCAATTTGCCTAAGTCCAATTTAACTTTCGATAAATCTTGGATTGGTGAATTTTTGGGTAATACTTTCATTGCAAAACCTAAAGGCACTACGTCGTATTGGTTATAAAACTCAACATCGGATAAATAGGCATCTAAAGTTACATATATAGGTCTTTCGTTCCAATTATTTTCGATAATCGATTTGTGTAAATTTAAATATTTCATTTGAATGTCGTTTGGATTGTATGGTTGTTCGGATTCGAATAATTCCAAAATAGGTTCATACTGTTGGAACGCAGATTTACTTTTTGAATATAAGTTGGGATGCTCTAACTGAAATTGCTTAGGATACCACGTTCGGCGTAATAATTCTTTCTCGAAAACAATAATATCGGTTCTTTTATGTTCGACCTTCTGAAGATAAATAAAAGGACCTACGAAATAATCCCATTGGGCAGATATTAATATCGCATCTTTTTCTATATTATTAAGTAGATTATCGCAATATTCGTTTACTGAAACATCAACCGAACGATTATTTTCCGAAAAATTAAATCCAAAATTGAAAATCGGAATTAAAATTAAAAAAAGAGTGAATTTAGAATATTTCATAGTAAATATTGCCATTCCCAAGGATAAAAAGATAAAGAAAACAGCAAATGGGGTTACAAAGTAATTCTCGATGTCAAAAATTGAATAATTCATCGAGTAAAGAACAGTGAACAAAACAATCAATGATAGAAATATTGCAATTAATCGATTTTTGAATGATTTCCACAAACCAATTAATAAAAATACTATGCCAATAAATCCAAGTTGATAGGGGAGAAGAGAAAAGAAATTTGCTAAATTCTTGCTGGCAACGCTGTTGTCCGAAAACATCCACACTTGATATTGCTTACCCGAAAGATGATATAAAAATTTATCAAAACCACGATGGACCCAGCCCCAGTTTATTTCGGGTAGCATTGCAGAACGAATGGGAAGATACATATATAACGAAAGAGGTATTACCACAAATAATGCTAAAACCGATAATTGCATTAATTTATGTTTATTAATTGAAAATTTGTAGTCTTTATCGGTAAAATATAGCCAGAATAGAGCTGGGGCAAGCCAAACTGCAATTAGATGATTTGCGAGCATTAGTCCCCAGAGAAAAGCTAAAACATACCATAATTTTGTTGTTTCGGAGTGCAAATTGAAATAAATTTTCAAAGCAAAATATAAAAAGAGATTAAAAAGCAAGAGCTGCAATGAATATACCTCGTAAGAATTCGCTTGTTGCCAAATTGTTTGGGCGCCAAGATAAGTAAGCGAGGAAATGAACGAAAGAATGTTAATATGAGATTTTTCTAAGTTTAAATATTTTATTTCTGATACAAATTTTTCTTTTTTGCCTTTTGCTTTCGTATTACCCTGCTGAATTTTTGTGTACCAAAATTTACTAAGAAATAGTTGAATTATAAAGAATAACACGATACTCGACCCAGATATATATAAAGCAGACAATAAATTCATTTGAAGAATTTTAGATATTGGCAAAGGAATTAACGACCAAATGTAACCCAAGATAGTGAATAGAGGATAACCCGTTGGATGGGCAATGCCAAGCAAAATGGACGAAGCCGCCAATTCCCCGTTATCAGTAAATGTAACAAATTGATTAATCGTCATTGCATACAAAACAAACGATATAAGAAAAAGTAAAACTACTATATAACGAGTTTTTTCAAATAATTTCATAAATTTCGTTCGATAAAAAAATTAAATTAATAAAATGAATAAAAATAGAATTAATATATTAAAAAAAATAAACCACAGGGACGGACCTATTGTTTATTGGATGAGTAGAGACCAAAGAATAGAAGACAATTGGGCGGTTATTTTCGGATTAGAGTTGGCGAAAGAGAAAAATCAACCTTTTGTTATCGTATTTAACTTGGTCAAATCATTTTTGGATGCAACTTACCGACATTTCCATTTTATGTTAATGGGATTGAAAGAAACTCAATTAAAGTCCCACGAATACAATATTCCATTCAAACTGTTATTAGGCAATCCTATTGAAAATATTCCCGAATTTTTAAGGAAAATTAAGGCGGGGGTATTGATAACTGATTTTGACCCATTAAAAATCAAACGATATTGGAAAAACAAAATTTCGCAAGCGATAGATATACCCTTCTATGAAGTTGACGCACATAACATTGTTCCAACATTTTATGCTTCGGATAAAATGGAATTTGCTGCATATACTTATCGACCTAAAATCAAAAAGTTGTTACCTTATTTCTTAGAGGAATTCCCCATAATCGACAATCAGAAAAAGTATTGGGATTTCGAAGAAATTAACCCCGACGAGTTGCTATCCCAAATTAAAGTCGATACAACTGTAAGAGAAGTAAAGGATATTAAACCAGGTGCCACTAATGCACAATTGGAATTGGACTATTTTATAAGTCATAAGTTAAATAAGTATAACGAACTTAGGAATAATCCAAATTATAATTACCAATCCAATTTATCGCCATATCTTCACTTTGGACAAATTTCTTCACAAAGAATAGCATTAGAAATCAAAAAACTAAACTCTGAGGACGCAAATACCGAATCTTTTTTGGAAGAATTAATTGTTAGGCGAGAACTATCGGATAATTTCTGCTATTATTGTCCTAACTACGATAACAACTTAGGATTTCACGAATGGGCGATAAAATCATTGCAAGAACACAGCAAGGACGAGCGTGAATTTACCTATACATTAGAGCAATTCGAAAAAGCACAAACCCACGAAGACCTATGGAATGCTGCACAGATGGAAATGGTTCAAAAAGGTAAAATGCACGGATATATGAGAATGTATTGGGCAAAAAAAATATTGGAATGGACGCCTAATCCCGAAGAAGCACAAAAAATGGCAATTTACCTAAACGATAAATATTCAATAGATGGACGCGACCCCAACGGCTATACTGGCATTGCATGGTCTATTGGCGGAGTGCACGACCGACCTTGGGCTGATAGACCTGTTTTTGGTAAAATCCGTTATATGAATCTTAATGGTGCACAACGAAAATTTGATATCGTCCAATACATTAATAATAATCTATATTTGAAACTTATCTGAAGTAGTTTTTTGATAATTTTGAAAAAAAATGGAAATCTATAATGACAACAAAAAAGTTTTGTGTAATCGGTTTGGGTTATTTTGGTTCGAATTTGGCAATTAAACTTACTGAGATGGGAGCAGAAACAATTGCAATAGACATTAATATGGAAAAAGTTCAAGAAATCGCAGACCGAGTAACAGTGGCAATCCAACTTGATGCAACCGATAAAAATGCACTTATGGCACAAGGCTTAAAGGATTTCGATGCAGTTATAGTTGCAATTGGAGAAGGTTTCGAAAGTTCGATTACAACCACTGCAATATTACAAGAAATTGGAGTAAAGAATATCTATAATCGAATTATTTCACCTCTACACCACAGACTTTTATCATTAATGGGTATCAAAAACATATTGCTCCCCGAAGCAGAAGCCGCAGACCATTTAGCAAGGCAACTAATCACACCTGGATTAATCGACACTTTCCCATTGAGCAAAAAGCATTCAATTTTTATCGTAAAAATTCCGAAGCGTTTTGTTGGAATATCTGTTATAGACTCCAAAATTCGTGCTGACTACAACTTGAACGTTGTTACAATCAAAAAACCGAAGATAATCGATAGAAATACAATTGAAGAGTTATCCGAAGCCGAAAGTATAGGAGTGCCTATGCCAACCTATATCTTTCAAGAAAATGATATATTAGTTTTATTCGGAACGGAAGAAGATTTTCAGAAATTCAATAAACTTTAATCAATGTATAATTGTTTGTTAAAAATATTAGTTTTTTTATCTTGTTTGGTAATTTTTGATAATCCCCTTTTATCGGATTATCAAATCGTTAATGTTGAAAAATTAAATACCATCAACGACGATTTTGCACCAGCATACCATTCTCCCGAAAAGACATTATATTACAACTGGAGCAATGAAAATAAATCACAATTGCTTAAACGGAAAATTGATATCAACGATAAAATTACTTTCAACAATATAAATGATATTTTTTTTGACAAACCAATCGGCGTAGATGATAATATCACAAAGTTCGACATCAATCCAGTATATATCTGCTTTTGGGACAAAGAAGCATATTTTACGGGAAAATCGAAAACCAAAAAAGGAAGTATTCTGAGTGTTTACAAATCAAATTATGAAAAAAATAATTGGCAAATAACTCGATTATTAGATGAGTTTGGGACTAATCATTTTACTTTTCATCCAACAATATCTCCCAGTGGCAATGTGTTAGTTTATTGTTCGGCAAGTCTTTCCAATCCCGAAGACTCTGATTTGATGATTGCATATCGTGATGAAAAAAACAATTGGTCTACTTCCGTGCCGCTTAATAACCTTAATTCTAATTTTTCAGAAATAACACCTTTTTTTGCTAGCGACGACACGCTTTATTTTGCATCAAATGGATTGGATGGACGGGGAGGATACGATATTTATTATTCAATCTTCGAAAATGGAAACTGGCAGAAACCAATACCAATGCAGGATGTCAATACAGAATATGACGAAAGCGATTTTGCAAAAATTAATAGTGATTTATTTCTATTTGTTTCCAATCGACCCGGAGGCAAAGGCGGATTGGATATTTGGGCATATTTCCGAAATACTGATGACACCCCAGACAAAGAACCTATTTTTAGAACATCCTTAAACTCAACAACATTGAGGATTATACAGCATTCATCATATATCCAATTACTCAATAATAACCAAATTGGCGAACTTCCAATAAAAACAAGAATGACTCAGGACAATAATTACTATTATCTTTATGTTGATTCAATTATATCGAATCCATCACATTTGCAAATCAACTGCCAAGTAGATAATTTAAATGATAATCAATTTTATCAACTAACGATAAAGGCGAATAAACAGCAATTAATTTCACAGAAAATCAATCAAAAAGATACTTCGTTCTTATTACCTATTCAAAAAATAATTGAAGATAACAATATTCCCGATTACATTGAAATTAATTCAATTTTCAAAATTTTTGATTGGGAAGAGGCAGAAATAAATAAAGTAGAAATTTACAAATCACATAAAGAATCAGTCGAGGTTTTCGAAATAGATAACATAAGATATAGATTGATTGTCATTCCGTTGCCAAAACAAGTCAAAGATGAGGAATTAGAAAAATCATTAAAATTCCTTAAACAAGAGGCAAAATATAAGAATGGCAAAATTATTGTCGAGTCTTCTCCTTCTTTTGAATTATATGATAGTGAGAAAATTAAAAGTTTCTTAAATACTCTAAATATTAATAATAACGCAATAATTTATCAGTCAAAAGCCAATAAAAATTTGACGAAATATTTTAACAATCTCAATTTCAATTACCTACTAATATATCTACAAATATAATTCATCATACAAAACAATTAAATATTATTAATTTTAATAAACCAAATTCAACATAAAAACATTGATATTACATATTTTTTTTGCAATTTTGTTATTTAAAATTAACAGAAGTTTAACAATGAGTATAAGTTTAATTGCAAGAGAAATTAAGGAATCTGCTACTCTATTAATAAACGAGAAAGCAGCAATTTTAAGAGCAAAAGGCGAACCAGTCATTCATCTCGGGGGTGGAGAACCCAAAAGCAAAGCACCAATAAGTGCAATTCTTGCCGCCAACGCAGTGGTTAATTCTGGTGAAGTGAGATATACACCTGCTGATGGAATTCCCGAGTTGAAGCAAGCCATAATTCGTTATACCGAGGATTTTTATAAAATCAAAGTTGCTCCCGAAAATGTGATAGCCTCCAGTGGCGCCAAGCAAGCATTAATGGTAGCATTAATGGCAATATTAAATCCTCAAGAGGAGGTAATATTCCCCGCCCCATATTGGGTTAGCTACACCGAAATGACAAAAATGTTGGGCGGAATACCCGTGCCCGTTGCTGCCGAAGATGGCTCGTTTTATCCTCGTATAGAAGATATAGAACGATACATAACATCGTATACACGAGCAATAATAATCAATAGTCCCAATAATCCAACTGGTGCTGTATATTCACGCGAATTTATCCGAGATATCGTGGAACTAACCCAAAAACGTGGCATATATCTTATTATGGATGATATATACCATCGTTTAGTTTTTGATGGCAAAGAATGGGTCAACGTTTTCGACTATGCACAAGAGCTAACAGAAAACACTAAAATCATTGTCATTAATGGCGTTTCCAAAGCGTATGCTATGACGGGTTTTAGAATAGGCTGGGCTGTAGCAAATCGTAAATTGATAGAAGTAATGCGAATTCTGCAAGGTCACCAAACCTCTGGTCCATCGGTAGTAATGCAGAAAGCAGCCGTTGGTGCACTTAATGGACCTCAATCCCAAATTGATTCATTAAGAGTAACATTACAAAACAATAGAAATATTTTGATGGAACGATTGGCAGCTTTCAATGGCGTACGCGCAGCAAAACCCGATGGTGCTTTCTATGCATTTGTCGATTTTAGTTATTACGAAAAGGATTCCCGCAAGTTAGCCAATTTTTTACTGGATAAAGTTAGAGTAGCAACAGTGCCCGGAGTTGATTTTGGTATGGAAGGATATCTTCGAATTTCTACTTGCGGAGCTGTCAAAGACATTACCGAAGGAATTGAACGAATTAAATGGGCTCTCGATCCCGATTCACCAAATGAATTATATATTGGTTTACGTAAATTAGTTAGGGATTGGCTATGAAATATTTAGAATTTGATACACCAGCTAAAAAACACGCTGCCGAATTCAAAAGTGATTATGGATTGGCAAATCATGGCTTTCGAAAATTGGATACAGTCTTTTGGAATTTACCTACCGAAGCTTTGTACGAAGAGGCAGTTTTTCGTGGGGAAGCCCATATTGTGGATAAAGGTGCTTTGCACGTCTTTACAGGCAAATGGACTGCACGAGCCGCTAATGATAAATATGTAGTAAAAGAACCAACAACACAAGACCATATTTGGTGGGGTGTTTACAATCGTCCGATGGCACCCGATAAATTCGACGGTATTGTAACACGGCTGCTTTCTTATCTACAAGGAGAAGAATTATTCGTGCAAGATTGTTATGCTGGTGCTGACCCAAATTATCGTTTACCAATTAGAGTAATCACCGAAAGTGCTTGGCAGTCTTATTTTGCACGCAATATGTTCATTTCGCCAAAATCACGAGAAGAATATAAATACTTTATACCCGAGTTTACTCTTATTGCAGTTCCATCTTTCAATGTCGACCCAAGAATCGACGGAACATTGACCGACACAGCAATTGTAATAAATTTTGCACAGAAACTTGCCATAGTTGCGGGTTCGTCGTATGCAGGCGAAATAAAGAAAACAATATTTACATTGATGAATTACCTTATGCCATTGGAAGGCGTAATGTCGATGCATTGCAGTGCAAATGTTGGCGACAAAAACGATGTTGCTTTGTTCTTCGGTTTAAGCGGTACCGGCAAAACTACTCTTTCGGCAGACCCTAAACGCAAATTGATTGGCGACGACGAACACGGTTGGAGCGACGATGCGGTGTTTAATTACGAAAATGGTTGTTATGCCAAAGTGATTCGTTTATCAGCCGAACATGAGCCACAGATTTATAGTGCAATTCACCGTTTTGGTGCAATTCTCGAAAATGTTGTTTATGATAAACCCTCACGAAAATTAGATTTAGATGATGAAATAATCACTGAAAACACTCGTGCATCCTATCCACTTGATTTTATCGATAATGCAGTTCCCGAAAAAATGGTGAAAGGTCAACCCGAGAATATCATTTTCCTTACTTGCGATGCAACTGGCGTTATGCCTCCAATTGCCCGATTGGATTTAAATCAGGCTATGTATCATTTTATTTCGGGTTATACTGCAAAAATTGCAGGAACCGAAATAGGACTTGGAATCGAACCCGAAATTACTTTCTCTGCGTGTTTTGGAGCTCCATTTATGGTTCATCATCCTTTTCTATACGCCAATTTGCTTAAAGAGAAAATTAAACGCAACAACGTAAGAGTTTGGTTAGTTAATACCGGTTGGGTTGGCGGCAAGTTTGGTGTGGGCAAGCGTATTAGTATTCGTCACACCCGCAACTTACTTAATGCCGCATTAGAAGGAAAGTTGGATAATGTTCAATATCGCCGAGATAAAATATTTGGTTTCGAAGTGCCATTAACTTGTCCCGATGTTCCCGAAGATGTTCTTGAGCCATCAAATGCTTGGGGTAATAAAAAAGAGTACTGGGAACGCTACGACTCGCTTGCGGCTCGTTATATTGAAAACTTCAAAATGTTCACCGAAGGTATTCCAAGAGAAGTAGTCGAAGCCGGACCAAAGAGAATCACCGAATAGAAGTCTTAGATTGTTTTTTATTACAGAACTCCACCAAACAGGTGGAGTTTTTTTAATATTTAATTAAAAAAAATTTAAAAAAACTCCGAAGAATCCAATACTTCGAAGTTCAAATGATTGTTACTTGATTTTTTTATTTGAAAATAAATGATATTTTTAGTTGGTTTTCTTCCTTCAATTTCAATGTTTTAATCTCGATATTATTAGCATCACTAATCATTTTGATGATACTTAGGCTCAATCCATCTGCAAAGTCGGGAATGTCTGATTGATTGCACTTTACTTCCAATTCAAAATGTATGTCGGTATTGTTGAAGAATGAACGAAAGGTAATTTTGGCACAATGCATCTGAATGTAAGTTATATAGTGGATTATTGTAACAAAAATCGCTTCCTTCAATGAGTCGATATCACAACTGATTACGGGGTTTTCTTTTGTTAGGTTAAGTTCTAATTTAAGGTCTTTATTACCAAAAAGATTTCTATATTTCAAAAATTCATTCTCAATGAATTCATTAAGTTCTATTAGTTGCGGTTTTGCAAAGTAACCTTGGGCATATTTAACGAAAATTGTCATTAATTGCAGATGTTCGTTAGACCTATCATAGAAATTATTCCATTTCCTTTGAAATTCGTAATCTGTGTGATGGGCGACAACATCAGAAATCTCTCCTAAATACTGTTTAAGTTCTTTTAGAATGCCAACAGTATCTTTGCCCAAAGCAGAAAACTTCTCGCGAAAGGCAATTTCTTTTGCTCTTTGTTTGTTTTCCTCAACCTCGAGAATTGGTCGAAGGTCGTTCATTATAGCAACGCGACCCATAACATCATTTTTATCTTTTATATCGAAAATCTTTAAATGAACTGGGATAATCTCTTCATTAAGATTTTTGATATTTGTCTGAACATATTCTATAGAAGTTTCACCACCGGATAATTCCTCAAAAAATTTATCGGGAAGAAATTTTCGAGCTTGAGCAATACCTGGCTTTCTACGAGATTGCCATCCAAGCAATTTCTCGGCAGTGGAATTGAATATTTGCAATTTTCCTTTTTTGTCGATAGCAACGATACCTTCGGAGGATTTTTCGATTAAGTTACCATAAAAATCGTGGATAAAATTTAGTTGCTCCTGTAATTTATTTATTTCGGTAATGTCGATACCAATTTCCATTACTTTTGTTGGTTTGCCATTATCATCAAATGTGAGTGGGGCAGAGGTCATAATGAAATGAGTTTTTTCGCCCGTAGCAGTAAATCCAACTTGCGAGGACGAATGGACTATACCATCGTTAAAAACATCCATAGTGGGGCAATTATTGCATACTTGCTTCTTTTTCTTAAAAACTTCGAAACATTTCTTTCCACGTAAATTACCAAAAGTATTAACCATTCTACGGTTAGCACGAAGAATATTAAAATCTCGATCGACAATAGATATAAAATTCGGAGAATTTTCGAACAGAACATTAAAATCATTTTCCCAATGGTGAACATCTTTTTGAGGAATTGAAATTTCCTGAACGTATGCAACTTCGCCATTGCCATTGTAAATTGGAGAAAATATTACAACATCAAAAATCATTTTACCCGTAACATCTACGCTCGAATCCTGAACAATTTCTATTGAGCCACTTTGCACAACTTTTTGAATCTGACAACGAAGACAAGGAACTTTGGAATTTTTACAAAATTCGTAACATTTTGAATGTTTCCAATTATTTCCATATATTTGTTCAAATCTTTTATTAACTGCAACAATGTTTTGTTGGTTGTCCATTATTGCAACTTTAAAAGGGAGAAAATCAAAATAATTTGTAACTACTTCTTGAATATCTAATTTTTTCATTTTACTTTTTTGTAAATCAATAAAATTGAATAAATTAAAATTACTAAAAAAAAAAATATTTTGCATATTTATGAATAAAAATTAATATAGAAATTATTCCTCTTCAATTTATATTTGGCTAAATAATTAATCAAATTTAATATCAAGTTTAAAAGTAAGCAACTGCCATAATGTTAGGAAATTTATGTAATTTTGAATTATAAAAATAAAACAAGTATTAAATTTTGAATGTTTTAACTATAGCATACTACTTTCCCCCTATGGGCTTAAGTGGGGTGCAAAGAATTAGTAAATTTGTTAAGTATTTACCGGAATTTGGATGGAATCCAATTGTATTAACCACCAACAAAGCTCCCTATTATGCGTTCGATGATTCTTTGCTTAATGAATTACTTGAAAGAAATATTAAAATATATCGTACCAATGAGGATTTAACCAAAACTGACCAGACCTACGATATTATTTTCGACGC
>CALKJQ010000080.1 GCA_937995785.1 Candidatus Kapaibacterium sp. | reverse complement strand
GTTTGGGTTTGAAGGCTTTTAAGTGGTTTAATAGTGTAATATACTTCTTTTGTGTTTCTTTTGCAACGATGTTCGTTTGTTCTTTCATAAACTTATTGAAAGTTTCAAAAAAATCAAAATTAATAGAGTGCAGGCGGGTTTTAACAAACTCAATTGCTGTTAGTGGGTCAAAGTAAGTATTTGTTTCCAAAGCCCTATTTTTTTCCTCCAACAAAGTTTTTTCAGCAAGTGTAAGGATTAAAGACAATTGTTGATTGAATTCGTGAGCCCCGTCAAAGCCTTTTGCCCTTTGTTTTACTTTATCCCAATACTTTAAACTTATATGTAAGCCCGTGTGAATTCTAATTCTCTTTCCTGCCCGTAATCCTCTTACTCCCAAGTAAATTGGTTGTTTTTGGTTCGGGTCTTTACTATAAAGATGTAAATTAAGGTTCACTTTTCAAACTCCTATGAATTTTACGACACTTTTATATACAAAAATACATACACTTTGGTATAAAACGATATAAATTTAAATAAATTTTTCAACAATGGTGTTTTTTTCAAATTGTTTGTAAGTTGTTGGTTTTTAAAGGGGTTGTTTTTAGTTGTTGTTGGTTGGATTGATGTAATTAAACATACATAAATAGAAAAAGTGCTCGGAGCGAGACTCGAACTCGCACGAGGGTCACCCCTCACAGGATTTTAAGTCCTGTGCGTCTACCAATTCCGCCATCCGAGCAAAGAACATTTAATTAGGATTACAAAATTAACACTTTTTGATTAATTACCAAAACTTTTCGATAATTTCTTGTAAATTATTTGTGTTTTCCTTTGACTTATCTAACATACGTTCAACATATTTTCCAATTATATCGAATTCTAAATTCACTTTTTCGCCAATTTTGTAATTACGAAAAATTGTGTTCTGTAATGAATGCGGTATGATTGAAACGGTAAAATCACTATCATTAAGTTTTGCCAATGTAAGACTCACTCCATCAATAGCAACAGAGCCAACTTCAACTAAATACTTTGAATATTTACTATCGAAATGAAACTGAAATAGAATTCCTAAATCTTCTTTTTTTATATTTTTTAGTGTGCCTATCGAATCAATATGTCCGAGAACGAGGTGTCCTCCTAACATTTTTTGTAATGTTAAGGCAGTTTCCAAATTTACTTCTTGATGCAAAATAAAGTTCTTTAATGTTGTTTTTCGGATAGTTTCGTCCACTGCTTGTGCCACGAAACTATCAGAATTAATCTTTGTAGCAGTAAGGCACACGCCATTCACAGAAATGGAATCGTCGATATTTATTTTATTTAATATTTTTTTGCAACTAATAGTGAATTCGATTCCATTTCCAATTTGTTGGATTTTGTCGATTTTACCAATTTCTTCGATTAATCCCGTAAACATATCATTCCTCGTAAACTAAGTCGATTTGTCGCTTTTCGAAATCAACTTTAGCTATTCTCACTTTGATTCTTGAACCAAATCCATAAGATTTTTTCCTTCTTTTACCAATCAATCTGTAGTTCTTTTCGTCGAAAATGTAGTAATCATCCACTAAATCACGAATTCTTAATAGCCCTTCGCAGTAAATCTCATCTAATTTGACGTATAACCCCCAGGTAGTTACGCCAGTAACTGTTCCTTGGAATATCTCGCCCATTTTGTCCATCGAAAGGAAAAGAAAGGCAATTTTATTGGAGGTTCTTTCGGCTTCTTGGGCTAATATTTCTCTCTGTGTCGAGTTTTTGCTAACTTCACGAACAAACAAGTTTAGATATTTTAATCTTTCTTCTGTAGGTTTATTATCGGCAAACTCCTTGAGCAATCTATGAACAACCAAATCGGGATAACGACGTATTGGAGAAGTGAAATGGGTGTAGTCCACAAATCCTAAACCAAAATGACCAATATTTTGGTGAGAATATTCTGCTTTTGCCATCGAACGGATTAACAATTGATTGATTGTTGTCTCTTCGGGTTTGCCTTCTAATTCGTTTAAATATTTATTCAGTTGACGGGCATCAATGTTACTAAAGTTAATATCCTTTTTAATAATTGCTTTAATCATTCCAAGAACATCTTTAATTTTTGTTCCGTCGGGTTCGTCGTGAACTCGATACAAAAATGGTAACAATTGCCTTAACCCGTATTTTTTAGTTAGGACTTTGATGTGTTGGGCAACCACTTTATTAGCAAAAAGCATAAATTCTTCAACTAATTGAGTAGCTTGTGTTGCTTTCTTTTCGTAAACATTGATTGGAAATTTATCTTTGTCTAATTGGAATTTATATTCTGTTGTATTGAAATTTATTCCGCCTTTTTGAAATCGTTTTTTTCGAAATAATTTAGCCAATTTATTTAATTCCAAAATTAAATCGGCATTATCACCTTGCTGTGTTTCAATAATTTGCTGAATTTCGGCATAGTTATATCTGCGTTTGTTGATTATTATTGTTTCACATATTTTATAATCGACCAAACCCCCCGTTGGGGTGATTTCGGCAATAACGCTAAAAGTATATCGCGGTTTACCCTCTTGCAATGAACAAATTTCGTTAGATAGTTTTTCGGGTAACATAGGAACGACCCTATCCACCAAATAAACACTGGTTCCACGAATGCGTGCTTCGATGTCGGTTGCAGTATCTTCCTTTACGTAATTTGACACATCGGCGATATGGACGCCTAATTGATAATTACCATTATCAAATTTTTTTAATGATAATGCATCATCAAAATCGCGTGCATCCTCGGGGTCGATTGTTATCACCATTTCATTGCGTAGGTCTAATCTTTTAGCATATTTACGGTTCTGAGGAGGACGGATTTTTATAATTTCTTGATTTACATCATCGTTGAAAGTTAAACTTAAATCAAATTCTTTTAGGACAGAATTAAATTCTGCTTCGGGGTTGCCCGTTTTGCCCAAAATCTCTTCAACCTTGGCAATTGGACTTTTATGGGGATTATCCCAATTTAAAAATTGAGCGGCAACCTTATCGCCACTTTTTGCATCATTTAAATACTTTTTAGGAATTAAAAAATCTACGTAATATTTTGGGTCGTCGGGTACTAAAAAGTAGAAATCGCCGTCGAATTCAACAGTTCCGAAAATTTGCGTTGCTGCCCGTTTAACAATTTTAATAACTTCAGCCCGTGGTTTTTTGTTTTTTTGTTGAGCAAGTAATTTAACGATTACTTCGTCGCCATCCAATGCAGTATTAAAATTCCGTCTTCTAATGATAATTTTATCTAATTTCTTGTTGTTGGACTTTATAATACCTACATCACCCGAAATTTCTATAATA
>CALKJQ010000079.1 GCA_937995785.1 Candidatus Kapaibacterium sp. | reverse complement strand
ATAGCGTTGTTATGATAGCCAGTCGTGTTGTAATAAAGAGTCGCGTATCCACTTGCTGTATTGTCAAAACCTCCTGTATTTGAAAAAAGGGTTTGATATCCATTTGCGGTGTTTCTATAACCAGTATTATTTGTATAAAGTGATTGAAAACCAAAACCAGAATTATAATGTGAGGTATTTGAATTCCCGGATTGATAACCCAAAAATGTATTACCGTTCATTTCGATTCTACCAGCTTTCTGATTATTGACACGAAAATTTAAAGGAGCGCCATCGGTAGTTCCAATATAATTTGTTCCGTCAATTGTTCCGGAGTTTCCTGTTAAAGACCATCTATTATTGAATGTGTTCCAATCAGTCGAGCTTAACAAACCGGTAGAAGAGCCGCTTGCAGTTGCAATATCAATAGTAGTACCCGAACCAATAACAGCATTAGAGCCGCCTGTGATGGTTACCCCCGAGGTCGAAGATGTCAAATTACCTTTTGTTAAAGCATTTTCTTTGTTATTAAAATTTGTCCAATCAGTCGAGCTTAACAAACCGGTAGAAGAGCCGCTTGCAGTTGCAATATCAATAGTAGTACCCGAACCAATAACAGCATTAGAACCGCCTGTGATGGTTACCCCCGAGGTCGAAGAGGTCAAATTACCTGTTGGTGTCGGTAAATATTTCGTTCCATTGTGCCTTAGAAGATAATTATTGGACGAGCCCGACACATCAATTTCACCTTTGTAAATTGGGTCGGATTCCGTCAAAGTGGGTAAAGTAGTCCAAATTGGGAAAGTTCCGCTACCTTGGGATGTCAACACTTGCCCGCTGGTTCCAGCGTTGCCATTGGGCATCAATGAACCATTAATGTTTAAATCGCCATTTTCAGTAATTCTGATTCTTTCGGTGTTATTAGTTTTAAAAATTAATGGTTGATTATTGGTCGTTCCAAGAAACGCCGAACTTGTTGTATTGTTTCCATTTGTTAGCCAAGTAGGGGAGGTTGTACCAGGATGATATGTAATATAGTTGGCAAGCATTGTGCCAATATCAATCCAATTTTGGGTACCATTTTGGTCCAATACCAATACTTTACCGTATGGAGATTGAGAATGTAGTGTAAGAAACGTAAAAAAAGGGGTTGATAAAATCAAAAAAAGTATTTTCTTTAGCATAAAAACTCCTAAAAATACAAAATTATAAAATTTATATACAACAAACAATGAAGTATAAAAGACTAATTAATTATTTAGCAATTATTTAGCAAAAACGAAAATTCAAATTGAAAATTGATAAAAAACAATTATCATTCGATAAATAATTATTTATCAACTATCATATGGAAAGTTGATTGAAAGAAAAAAAGCAATCCATAAATAGGATTGCTAATATTCTTAATTTTAAAAATTGGAGATGTGTTTTTTTATAGATAATCTGCTACGGCATTTGCCATCTCGATGGTGGATGCGTTTCCACCCATGTCGTAGGTGCGAACTTTTCCTTCTTTGATAACTTGGGCTATTGCATTTTCTAATTTTTTTGCCATTTCGGTTTCGCCCAGCCAATCGAGCATCATTTTTGCACTTAAAAATGTGGCAATTGGATTAACTTTATATTGACCAGCATATTTAGGAGCAGAGCCGTGAGATGGTTCGAAAACGGCAAGCTTCGAGCCAATATTACCGCTACATGCAAACCCTAATCCACCAACCAATTGAGCGGCTAAATCGCTAATAACATCGCCATATAAGTTAGGTGCAATCAGCACGTCGTAACTATAAGGATTTTTAAGTAACCACATCGTCATAGCATCGATATTAGCTTCGTCAAATTGAATTTCGGGGTATTCCATTGCAATTTCTTTTGCTTTGTCTAAGAAAAGCCCATCGGTAGCACGAACGACATTTGCTTTATGAACAATAGTAACTTTTTTTCTATTGTTTTTGCGGGCATATTCGAATCCAGCACGAATAATTTTTTCTGAACCTTTGATAGTATTAATTTTGCAAGAAATGGCGAATTCATTTCCCGAAAGATTTGCAAAGTGTGAAAAATTTTTGCTCAAATTCTTTAATGTTTCTTTCAATTCATCGGGAACGGGAGTAAATTCTACACCAGAATACAAATCTTCGGTATTTTCGCGGAAAATAACCAAGTCGATGTTTTCCTTGTAATTCAATGGATTGCCTTCGTAAGCTTTGCATGGTCGGAGGCAGGTATATAGGTCGAACATTTGCCTCATTCTAACGATAGGTGAGCGATAAATTAAACCAGTACCTTTTAATTGTGGGATTAATTCATTTTCGGCATCTTTGATAGGTTTTGAGGTAATTGCACCAAAAAGTGCGGCATCAACATTATTAAGTAAATCGATTGTTCTTTTTGGGAGGGCGTCGCCTTCTTTGCACCAAAATTCCCAACCGATGTCGCCATGAATATAATTAGCATCGAGTTCGAGTTTATCCAAAACTATGCGTGTAGCTTCGCAAACATCAACACCAACTCCATCACCAGGCAACCAAGCAATTTGATATTTTGCCATTTTATTCCTTTTAATTTATGTTATTAATGGAATACAAAATTACCAAAAAATGGAAAAATCCATAAATGAATATCCAAATTTCACTTTTTTTTGTTAATTTAACATAATTCAAAATTTGAAATAAAAAATTAATAGATATATATGAGTGACAATCATATTGACAATGAAACAATGGAAATGCTCACATCGTTTGTATCCGAAGCGGTGGATTCGCTTGATACAGCTGAACCATTGGTTGAAGAATTGAAAACTACAGAGGATCCCGAAATAATAAATACCATTTTTCGCGTTTTCCATACTTTGAAAGGCTTATCTGGCTTTTTTGGAATGAAAATAATAAATGCTTTAACCCACGAAGCCGAAACTCTTCTGGATATTCTACGTAAAGAAAGAATCAAAGTTACCGAAGATTTGGTGACGTTGATATATTCCACATTCGATCTTCTAAGGGATTTGCTTCATTTAGTATCGAATGAATATTCGGACATTGCTGGTTCGGATGATGCAGAGAATATGAAAATTATTATCAAAGACGCAATAGAGAAAATTAGAACCGGGCAATTTGAAATGCCTCAGCAACAAAAAGATTTCGAGGAATTTGTAACACCCAGCCCAAAATCAACAGAAGAACAGCAGTTCGCAGAGGTTGAACAGGCAACTGAAGAGTCGTTCGAAGAATTTGTAGTTCCGCCGCCAGAACAGCAACAGGATGTTCCGGAAACTACACCGATTGCACAATCCAGCGCTGGTTTTGATCTAAGTAGTTTGATTTCCGAAGAAATGATAACCCAATATATTTCGGACTCTACAGATTTGTTGGAAGCAACAGAAAACAACTTAATACAATTAGAAAATGAGCCCGAAAATGCACAACTTATAGGTGTTATATTTGGAGCTATTCATAGTATCAAAGGAAATTCTGGTTTTATGGGATTTTCGGAAATCGAAGAAATTGCAATGGAAACAGAAACTATTTTGGATTGTGTCCGCAAAAAAGAATTAGATGCCGATCCAACAGTAGTATCTATTTTATTAAGTAATGTAGAGACTATGCGCAAAAGAGTTGAATCCCTTCCTTTTAATTCTAATGTTACTGCACCCACACCAATTATGAACGAGGAAATATCGGATATTGCACCAGAACCAGAAAAGATTTCACAAACATCAACCGAAGCATTGAAACCCGTAATTATACCAGAAGAACCGAAAATTGTCAAAAAAACATCTCAGCCAGAACCTAAAAAAGAAATCGCAAAAGTTGAACAAAATGTTTCGAAAAATATACAGACGCAAAAGCAAGATATAAGAGTAGAAACCGTAAAAATCGATAAATTATTTGATTTAGTTGGAGAATTGATAACAATCGAAACAATGGTAACAAATAATCCCGATTTGGTTGGATTGCAATTACCTAACTTTGCAAAAGCGGCAAACCAGCTAAACAAAATTACTCGAGAGCTGCAAGAAGTAACAATGAGCGTAAGAATGATGCCATTGGAGGGATTATTCAACAAAATGAAAAGATTAATAAGAGATGTTTCGATAAAGTTAGGCAAAAAGGTAGATTTTACGATTTCGGGACAAGAAACCGAGATGGATAAAAATGTGATTGATGAAATTTCAGATCCTCTTGTTCATATTCTTAGAAATTCGATGGATCATGGAGTGGAAAATCCCGACGAAAGATTGGCAAATGGTAAAAGTGATACAGGTAAAGTTCACCTTTCTGCCCGTTACGAAGGAAATGAGATTTTGATATCCGTTAAGGATGATGGTGCTGGTATCGACAAAGAAAGAGTTCTACGCAAAGCAGAAGAAAAAGGCATATTGCAAGTTCCTGCCGAGAAAATGACCGACAAAGAAATATTCGCACTTATATTTGAGCCCGGATTTTCTACTGCAAAACAAGTAACAGACATATCAGGTCGTGGCGTAGGAATGGATGTTGTTCGCAAAAACATTGAAAAATTGCGAGGAGCAATAGATATCGAGAGCGAATTGGGCAAAGGGACTACCGTTACACTTAGGATTCCTTTAACATTGGCAATTATGGAGGCATTACTCGTTAAGGTTGGTGAAGAAACTTTTGCTATACCTTTAATGAATGTTTCCGAGACATTTAGAGTGGCTACCCAAGATATTAGCAAAACAATGGATGGACTCGAAATGATTAAAGTGCGTGATGAGATACTGCCATCATTCCGAATACACGAATTATTTGGAATTAAACCAAAATTCAATGACCTTGAGAAGGGAATTATTTTAATTACTGAATCCCGAAATAAAAAGTTCTGTTTATTTGCTGATGAGTTAATTGGGCAACAACAAGCAGTGATAAAGGGTTTATCTGATTATATTGGCAAAGTTCCTGGCATCACCGGATGTATGATTCTTGGAGATGGTGGTATTGGATTGATATTAGATATTGAAGGAACTCTTTTATTAGCCGAGAATCCATCACAATTTAATAATTCAAACTTAGTATATGTTTAAGGAGAATCTATATGGAAGATAAATATTTAGATAATCTGGATGTTGCTGATTTCACTCAAGAAGACGATGAAACATTATTAAATCGGTATCTAACATTTAATATTGGTGATGAAGTATATGGATTCGAGATAATGTATGTAACCGAAATAATTGGAATGCAGAAAATCACGAAAGTGCCAAATATTGCCGAATATATTAAAGGTATCATCAATCTGCGTGGAATAATTTATCCCGTTGTTGCAATTAGGAAACGTTTTGGCATCGAAGAAATACCTTATACCGAAAAAACATGTATTATACTTGTGCGTGTTAGAAATATGGGCGTGGGATTAGTCGTGGATAATGTTGCCGAGGTGATGAGGATAGAACCTATCAATATTTTTCCACCTCCGCAGACCTATAAAGGATCTAAAAGCAAGTATATCAGCTCAATTGCAAAATTGGATAACGAAGTAAAAATTCTATTAGATTTAGAAAAATTACTTTTTGAAGATTCGTCTAATTTACCCGAAAATAATTAAAAATCCAATTTAAAATATGGAAATAAACTATAAGGAAATAGTACCAGAAACTAT
This sequence comes from Candidatus Kapaibacterium sp., assembly GCA_937995785.1. Classification (GTDB taxonomy): domain Bacteria; phylum Bacteroidota; class Ignavibacteria; order Kapaibacteriales; family UBA2268; genus GWF2-33-9. Next base: position 3,752 of record CALKJQ010000079.1, on the reverse strand, counting down.
GAAACTCATTGACGATAATGAGTTCAAACTAATCCGAGATTTAATTTATGAAAAAGTTGGTATCAATCTTACCGACCAAAAAAAAGCACTCGTTACCGGCAGATTGCAAAAAGTATTACGCGATAAAAATTTTAAAACATTTGCTGATTACTATAAACACATAATTAACGATAAAACCGGCGAATCACTAAGCGAATTAGTGGATAAAATTTCGACTAACCACACATTTTTTGGACGAGAGTACGAACACTTTGACTATTTTCAAAAGATAGTTCTACCTCAATTAATTGAAAAGAAAATCAAAAAAAATGAAAGAGATATCAGGGTATGGAGTGCCGGATGTAGTACTGGCGAGGAGCCATACACATTGGTAATACTTATGAAAGAATTTCTTGGAAATGATTATAATAAATGGGATGCTGGCGTTTTGGCAACTGATATTTCAACTATTGCTTTATCTAAGGCAATTGCGGGAGTTTACGACCAGAACAGGTTGCATAACTTTGATACAAAACTTAGAGACAAGTATTTCATCAAAAATAATGATACTTACGCAATAAAAGACGAAATAAAAAGGGAAGTAACCTACAAGCGTTTTAATCTGATGAATGACTTTTTCCCTTTTAAGAAACCTTTTGATGTGATTTTTTGTAGAAATGTGATGATATATTTCGATACAGAAACAAGAATTCAATTAGTAAACAAATTTTATAGTATATTAGATAATGGCGGGTATTTCTTCATTGGACATAGCGAAACTATCGACCGAAGATATACCAAATTCAAATATATAATGCCCGCTGCATATAAGAAAGAATAAGAACAATGAATAAAACAACAATTACCAAAATTATTAAAGTGCTTATTGTCGACGATTCAGCACTTGTTAGGGATATACTATCTAAAGGTTTAGGTGCAGATCCAGGGATAGAAGTGGTAGGGACTGCTCCAGATGTTTTTGTTGCACGCGATTTAATAGTTCGACTTAAACCCGATGTGCTCACTTTGGATGTCGAAATGCCTCGAATGGATGGAATTGAGTTTTTACGTAAATTAATGCCCCAATATCCAATCCCCGTTGTGGTCGTGAGTTCATTAACACAGAAAGGTAAGGACATCACACTCCAAGCATTAGAAGCTGGAGCAGTTGATTATGTATCAAAACCTATGGCTAATCTTGCCGAGGGTTTGCAAGGTATGATGAATGAGTTGCGAACAAAAGTAAAAATTGCTTCGACCGCAAATGTATCGCATTGGAAAAACAAAAAGTTTGAAAATCAAGATGAAGCTAAACCAAACCTAACAGGTTCTCGTGCATTAGCAGAATCGACAGATAAAATAATTGCAATAGGTGCTTCTACTGGAGGAACCGAAGCAATACGAAAGGTTGTGAGTTATTTGCCGCCAAACACACCAGGAATAGTTATCGTGCAACATATGCCCGCGGGATTTACCAAAACTTTCGCAGATAGAATAAACCAAGTTGCAATGATGAATGCCAAAGAAGCCGAAGATGGAGACAGAATTATCAATGGTAGAATATTGATTGCTCCGGGGGATTACCATATGAAAGTAGAGCGTTCTGGTGGACGCTACGAAGTTCGGCTCACTCAAACGGACAAGGTAAATGGTCATCGCCCAAGTGTTGATGTTCTATTCCATTCTGTAGCACAACAAGTGGGAGCAAATGCTTACGGAGTGATTTTAACCGGTATGGGTAACGATGGAGCCCAAGGTTTGAAAGCAATGAAGCAAAGTGGAGCAAAAACATTTGGTCAGAACCAATCAACTTCGGTTGTTTATGGAATGCCAAAAGTTGCCTATGATATTGGCGCAGTTGATATTCAATTACCTTTAGACGAAATTCCAAAACGTTTGATATCACAGATAGAAAACGATAAAAAAGCATTTGAAGGAAGGCAGTGATGGAAAGATACACTTTTCCCCTAAATTTGAATTTATTGGTTGCCGAGGACGAAGCAGCTTCGAGTTTGTATCTCAAAACCATACTCAGAAAGTATGTTTCGGGTGATGTTACTATGGCAAAGGATGGAATAATTGCTTGGGAATATTTCCAAAACAATCCCAGTAAATATGACGTGGTTATTACCGACATTAATATGCCTAATATGGATGGAATTGAATTGTCTCAACTTATTAGAAAGACTGATAGCAACATCCCTATTGTATTCACAACTGCGTTAGACAACACTTCATTTCTTAGAACTGCCATTGAATTGGGTGTTTATCAATACATAATTAAACCTGTCAAAAGCAATAATATCGAGCAAGTTTTATTGGACTTATACGACAGGAAAATTAAAGAAATTGAGTTCAAGCAGCAATATGAATACAACAAAATATTATCTCGAGCCTTGGAAGAAAGCATCTCAATGATAATGATTTTGGACAATCAAAACGTAATTCAATTCATAAACAAAAGCTTCCGTGAGTTTTTGAAAGCAGCACCCGATAAATTCATTGGCAAAAAAATCACCGATTTTGCTTTTGATGCTAAAAATCCCGAAGAATTCCAACATTTTATCGATTCAATAGAGAATCATCAAAGTTATTCAGGTGAAATACTATTTATTACATCCCTTGGCGAACCTTTCTGGAGCTCGATTACTCATACTCCATTTTTTGATGATAATGGTCAATACTTATATGCTGTTGATATTGTCGAAGATATAACTGCAAAAAAATTAACACAAGAACAACTCCGAAAATCCAAAGAAACTTTAGAATTAATTGTTCAATCAAGGACACAAGAATTAATAATTGTCAATAATCAACTTCGAGAAGAGATAAATAGACGTAAAAAGTATGAATTAGAACTATCGGAAGCCAAAGAATATGCCGAAAAAGCAAACGAAGCCAAAAGCATTTTTCTTGCAAAAGTAAGCCACGAACTTCGTACACCTATGAATGGAATTTTGGGAATATCTAGCATAATGAAAGATATGAAACTTGATCCCAAAGCCTCGAAGTTTGTCGAAATTATCAATACATCAGCCGAAAATCTACTCTCCATTATTAATGATTTGTTAGATTTTTCGAAAATAAAATCAGGTAAATTCAATTTAGCGAAATCAACATTTAACTTTACTGAGGAAATAACTCAAACAATCGAATTGTTAAAGCCCAGTGCCGAAAATAAGTCGTTGGAATTAATCTATAAAATCGATGAAAACATACCCTCTACTCTTTATGGCGATTTGGACAGAATTAAGCAAGTGTTGTGGAATATTTTAAGCAATGCAATAAAGTTTACAAAAGAAGGTTTTATCAACCTTACAATTAAATTGAATTCCTTAGAAAATAACATTGCAGAGATTGAATTTATTGTTCAAGATACGGGTGTGGGCATACCCGACAATAAGAAGGATATGATATTTGATAGTTTTATGCAGTTGGAGCCATTGATGACCCGAAATTATGGTGGAACTGGATTGGGATTATCAATTTCGAAGGAAATTATTGATCTAATGAATGGCAATATATATTTCGAAAGCAAATTGGGTAAAGGAACAACTTTCTTTTTCACATTGAAAATCGAAGTTACAGAGCCAAAGCCTAAAGAAGAAAAGGTGATTGAAAGAATTGAATTCGAACCCCAAAATAAAAATTTAAACTATTTCCTATTGGTCGATACTAATTCCGAAACTTTTGAATTAATTAGAGATTTATTGAGCGAAACTAACATAAAATTATATTTTGCAGAAAATCCAGTCGATGCTATCGAAATATTT
>CALKJQ010000078.1 GCA_937995785.1 Candidatus Kapaibacterium sp. | reverse complement strand
CATTGTCCGAACTGAGGACGGGAAGCCATTATGGATGTACGGTCAACATTTGGACATAACTGAAAAGAAACTTGCCGAAGAAAAAATAAAAGAAAATGAAGAAAAGTTTAGATTAATTGTCGAAAACCAAAACGACTTAGTGGTAAAAGTAAATTTAGAAAATCAATTCGAATTTGTTAATAAAGCATATTGCGATTTGTTCGGAATGACTCAATCGGAATTAATTGGTCATACTTTTACGCATTTAGTACATCCTGAAGATTTACCGAAAACAATGGATGCTATGCAAGATTTATTTGGACCTCCATATAAATGCTGCACCCAACAAAGAGCATTAACTAAATATGGCTGGCGATGGCTGGAATGGAATGTTTCTTCCGTTCTTGATTCTGACGGAAATGTTGCATCCATAATAGGTATTGGGCAAGATATTACCGAAAAGAAGATACTTAATGAAACACTCGATTTTTTGGGCAACCGGAGTTGGAATTTAAGATATGAAGTTTTTTTCGAAGAATACCTACATTTCCTTAATAATTATTTTCCATCCGATATGCTACTCGTTGGTAGGATTGGTTCTAATCGCACAATAAATACTATTAAAGTAATCCAAAACAATAAAATTATAGATAACTTCACTATTCAATTGAATGAAAACCATTGTGAAAATATTTTTGACGAAGCCGCTTGTTTCGACGATGCCAATTGCTGCAAACAATTGATGTCCGAGCCAATTTTTGCCGAGCAGAATATCACAACTTACAATGGAACAACTTTGTACAGCTCCGATGGCAAACCAATTGGAGTAATTTTGTTACTCAACCGTAAAAAACTGGATAATTTAGATATACTCAAAAGTATCCTCAAGTTGAGTTCATCTCGCTGCACTGCCGAAATCGAAAGAGTTTATTATGAAAAATCCTTAGAAGAACAAGCACTACTTTATAAAGCATTGGTCGATAATTTGCCTGGTTTTGTTTATCGTTGCAAAAATGAACGAGAATGGACAATGGAATTCTTGAGTTCCCAATTCGAAACAGTAACTGGTTATAAAACTAATGAAGTTATAAATAATAATATTATTTCCTTCAATGATTTAATCCATCCCGATTACCAGGATTTCTTGTGGAATAAATGGCAAACGGCATTAAGCAAAGACGAAATATTTGAAGAAGAATATATTATTATTACTAAGGATGGCAATGAAAGAATAGTATGGGAACGTGGTCAAGGAGTGTTCGATACCGAAGGCAATTTAGTTTGTCTCGAAGGGTTTATTGCCGATATAACCGACCGGAAAGCAAGTGAAAAAGAATTGAAATCGCTCCAAAAACGACTAAGGCTTCTTTACGATAATATGGTTCAAGGTGTTGTATTTATAGATCAAAATGAAGAAATTACGTTTGCCAATCCTGCAGCCGAGAGAATTTTGGGACTTACTATCGAGCAAATGAGAGGACGCGAAGTAGCCGACCCAAGGTGGAGAGCAATCCACGAAGATGGCAGCGATTACCCTGCACCTACTCACCCAAGTATGATTGCTTTGCATACAGGCGAAGAAGTGAACAACGCTATAATGGGCGTATTTAATCCAATCGATAACCAATACCATTGGATTAATGTTAATGCAATACCTAATAAGAACAAATTTACTAACCAAGTTATTGAAGTTTTGGTAACATTCGAAGATATTACAGATTCATATTTAACTCATAAGCAACTCGAAGAAAATGAAAATAAATACCGCTCTCTCATTACTCAAATGGCGCAAGGTTTGGCTGTCCATAAAGCTATTTACGACGATACGGGCAAAATGATTGATTACATATTTATAGACATCAATGATAGTTATATACGGAATGTGGGACTTACGAGAGACATTATAGGTAAGCGTGTTCGTGAAGTTTTGCCAAACGTCGAGGAATATTGGATAGAAACATTCGAAAAAGTGGTTAAAACAGGCATACCATTGTCTTACGAGAATTATGTTTCGGAATTGGACAAATATTTCGAGGTAACAGTTTATCGAAATATGCCCGATCAGTTTGCAGTTTTAGTATCTAATGTTACCGAAAAAGTGAAGTCCCGCAAGCAGCTCGAGGAATTATATGAAAAATTAAAAGATAACGAGGAACGTTTTCGATTAGCTATGGATGCAACTTCGGATGGATTATGGGATTGGAATTTGGCAACAAACGAAGTCTATTATAGTCCTAATTATTTTAAAATGCTTGGATTCGAACCCGATGAGTTTAAAAATCATTATGATACATGGGCATCGCTACTTTATCCAGAGGATAAGGAAGCTACAATCACTCGAATAAATGAGATTGTGAGAACTGGAACAAATGCATTTTCTATTGAATTCAGAATGAAAACCAAATCGAACGACTTTATTTGGGTATTAGCTCGTGGAAAAGTTGTGGAATGGGACGAAAATAACAAACCTAAAAGATTGATTGGGACTCATACCGATATTACCACTCGAAAGATTTACGAAGAAGAAATTTCGAGAACTAAAGAAACTTATTTAAATATTTTTAACTCCGTTAAAGAGGCGATATACATTCTCAACAAAAATGGAGAATTTATCGATGTCAATCGAAGTGTCGAAATAATGTATGGATATACAAAATCCGAAATTATTGGTCAAACTCCAGTATTTTTAGGTGTCCCCGACAAAAATGATATACCCAGTGTATTCAAAACGTTTGATATTATTTTCAAGTATGGAGGCACGGCGCAATTAGAGTATTGGGGCAAAAAAGCAAATGGTGAAATATTCCCCAAAGAAGTTATTTTGAGTAAGGGTAAATACTTTGGTCAGGATGTAATTATTGCAACTGCTCGTGATATCACCAAACAAAAAGAGTTAATCGAAGAATTAACCAGAGCAAAGGATGCCGCAGTCGAAAGCGACTTGCTAAAATCTGCATTTCTTGCAAATATGAGCCACGAGATTCGAACCCCAATGAATGCTATCATTGGATTTTCGCAATTTCTCGAAGATGATGAACTTACATCAGACGAAAAATCAGAATACTTAGCTATCATAAATCAAAAGGGTAAAGATTTACTTCAATTAATCGATGACATATTGGATTTATCCAAAATAGAGGCGGGACAACTCACAATATTCCTTTCCGTAGGCGATGTTGCTTCGGTTGTTTATGAGGTAGTTCAAACATTTAAAACCCAAAAGAGATTGGATGAATACCATTTCGATAAAAATGTCGAGATACGAATTGGCAAAACATATCCTCCAACAATTGAATGCAAGACTGATTTTTATCGCTTAAAGCAAATTTTGAACAATCTTGTTAGCAATGCGATGAAATTCACCGAAGAAGGTTACGTCGAAGTCGGATACGAACTAATAGAAGATGAAATACAATTCTATGTTAAAGATACAGGAATTGGCATCCATCCCGAGAGTATTACCAAAATATTCCAACGCTTTCGCCAAGGCGACGAATATTATCAAACTCGAAAATATGGAGGCACCGGATTAGGTCTTTCTATTTGCCAAGGTCTTGTTGAAGTTTTAGAAGGTAATATTTGGGTTGAATCCGAGTTTGGAATGGGAACAACCTTTTTCTTTACAATCAAATATGTCCCCGTAAATATCGACGAGGATCAATTAGTTCAAAAAGTTATATTACCCAAACCTCGAAAAGGAAAATTTATCAAGGTTCTTATTGCCGAGGATGAATATTCCAACTACCAATTAATTCGCCGATTACTCGAGAAATATTACGATGTAGATATTATTTATGCTAAAAACGGACAAGAAGCAATCGATTTAGTGGAAATAAACAAAGACATTGATTTGATACTTATGGACATCAGGATGCCAATCAAGAGTGGTATTCAAGCTTTGCACGAAATAAGAGAAAAAGGACTTAAAATGCCCGTTATTGCACTCACTGCATTTGCCCTTATAGAAGAAAAAGTTAAAATACAATCTGCTGGATTCAATGGCTATATAACAAAACCTTTTAGAAAGGAAGATCTCATCGATGTGTTAGAAAAATTGGAAATTTATCATTCTTAAATAGCATTACAATTTAAAAAGGGCTGTATCCTTTTTGGCTACAGCCCTTTAATTTTAAATTCTTATTATTACTATTCTTCAGATTTCTTTATTTTCACTTCTTCAACTTCATCGGAAGGTTGCACTTCGTTTGATGGTGGTAAGTCTGCAAGTTCTGCAGCAGATTCTGTGGATTCTGTGGCAATTTCTTGATTTGCGGTTTCTTCGTTTGCCTGCTCGATTGGAACTTCATCTGTGGTTGCAGCTTCGACTGCACTATCGTTAGCTATGATTTCAGCATTATCTTCACTAAGTTGGGCAGTATCGGCTGGTGTCTCCTCAGGTTTTACTTCTGATTGGATAACGGGAGCTACATCCGATTTAGCAATTTTTGGTTTGGCAGATGTCTTTTTGCGGCGTTTTTTGGATACTGCACCATCTTGGATGTCGTACCAATCAACTAATTGAATAACAGCAGTAGAGGCGGAATCGCCTTGACGAATACCAGTTTTGATGATGCGTGTATATCCGCCAGCTCGGTCGATAACTTTGGGGGCTATTTCGTCGAACAGAGCTTGGACGGCTGCTTTGCCAAACACGTAAGTAGAGGCTACCCGACGAGAGTGAACATCTAATTTAACGCCTTCGGGCAATAGGTTATTTTGTTCTTTGATATAAGATTTTTTGGCTCTCGTAATTAACTTTTCGATATATGGTCTCAATTCCTTAGCTTTTGCTAAAGTTGTATGTATTTTCTTATGAGTAACTAAAGCAGTTGCCAAATTTCTCATTAGTGCTTTTTTATGGCTACTTGTTCTATTAAGCTTTCTTCCTTTTTTTAAATGTCGCATTTCTATTTTCCAAGATTATTATAAACAAAATTAAAATTGTGGTTTTGGATTTTCTTTAAGATATTTCTCAACATCCATTCCAAACTCCAATCCAAGAGTTTGCATCACTTCTCCAAGCTCTGTTAACGATTTTCGTCCAAAATTTCGGAATTTGAGCAAATCATTTTGATCCAAACGAACTAATTCATAGACATATTTAATGTTTGCACTTTTCAAGCAGTTGTGGGCACGGACGGATAATTCCAAATCCTCCACCGGAGTTTGCAAAATGTTTTTTATTTTCTTTTGCTCGGATTGTGCTGCGGTCTCTTCGATTTTTTTGGTTTCTTCTACTTCAACTTGTACGTGCAAATCAAAATCGATGAATAATCTAATATGTTCGCGAATTATCGAAGCAGCTTGATGGAGTGCATCCTCGGGAGAAATTGTGCCATCTGTACGGATATCCAGAACCAATCTTTCGTAGTCGGTTTTCTGGCCAACGCGGAAAGGTTCGACGTTATAAATAACATTTTTGATTGGAGTGAAAATCGAGTCGATTGGCAACATACCCACAGGAAAATCGAAGACTTGTTGTTCTTCCGAAGGAACATATCCTTTGCCACGTCCAATTCTTAATTCCACATCGAAATCGGAATCATCCTCCAATGTAGCAATATGGTGGTCGGGATTCATCACTTCTATCAAAGAGCTTGCTTCTTGGATATCCTTTGCAGTCCAAGTTCCAGGTCCTTTTAACCTAAAAGCGATACGCTGAATTTTTTTGTCGATTAATTTAAATCTCACTTCTTTAAGATTTAAAATAATTTCGGCAACATCTTCAGTAACTCCCTTAATTGTTTCGAATTCGTGGAGAACGTTGGAGAATTTAACACCAACGATAGCTGAGCCAACGATAGACGAGAGCAAAACACGGCGGATAGCATTGCCAATAGTCGCTCCATAACCTTGTTCTAAAGGCTGAAGTATGTATCTTCCGTGATTATCGGAAGAAGTTTTTTCTACAATAACCCTATCGGGCATTTGCATTTGATAATTCATATTCAAACACCTCTAATTTTATACTCTCCGTCTCTTCGGAGGACGGCATCCGTTGTGAGGTATAGGTGTTCTATCGATAATAGAATGTACTTCTAAACCTGCCTGAGTTAATGCTCTAATAGCAGCTTCACGTCCTGCACCCGGACCTTTGATAAACACGTCAACTTTTCGTAATCCCATATCGAAAGCATCTTTTGCAGCTTTTTCGGCACTCACTTGCGATGCATAGGGAGTGTTTTTCTTTGAACCTTTAAAGCCGTTTTTGCCAGCCGACGACCAGCAAAGTGCATTACCATATAAATCGGTAATAGTAACCAAAATATTGTTAAAAGTTGCTTTGATGAATGCTTTGCCGTGTATATCAGATACGGTCTTTTTCTTAATTTTTTTCTTTGCCACTCTTTAACCCATTTTAAAATAATAATACTATTTCTTAGCTGTTGCTTTTTTCTTTCCGGCAACTGTCTTTCTTCTACCTTTGCGTGTGCGAGAATTAGTTCGTGTTCGTTGACCACGGACTGGCAATCCTCGGCGATGACGTAAACCTCGATAGCAAACAATGTCCATCAATCGTTTGATGTTCATTTGAATTTCGCTTCTCAGTTGACCTTCGACCTTATATTCGTCGATCACTAAACGAATGCGAGCTACTTCCTCGTCTGTCCATTCGCTTACTTTCTTGGTTTCCAATACGTTTGCTTTTTGCAAAATTTCTCTTGCTGTTGTAGGACCAATACCAAAGATATAAGTCAATCCAACAAAGCCTCTCTTGTTTTTTGGTAAGTCTATACCTGCTATTCTTGCCACCTAATCCTCCTTTTAACCTTGTCTTTGCTTTAATCTTGGATTCTTTTTGTTGATTATATATACTCTACCTTTGCGTCGGACTATCTTATCTTCGGCTGATCGTTTTTTTACTGATGCTCTCACTTTCATTTATTTCACCTATTATTTGTATCGATAAATAATTCTACCCTTTGTTAAATCATAAGGGGAAATTTCTACTGTTACTTTGTCGCCTTGTAATATTTTTATAAAATTCATCCTCATTTTGCCTGATATGTGTGCCAACACCTTGTGTCCACCTTCGAGTGTTACACGGAATTGAGTGTTTGGCAACACTTCGTCAATTATTCCATCTACTTTTATTAAATCTTCTCTTGCCATATTTTATTTTTTATCTTAATGTCATTATTAGTGGTTTACCGTTATCTATTACTATTGTATGCTCCCAATGTGCAGCGGCTTTGCCATCTTTTGTACAAATCGACCATCCATCGCTTGCCTGAATCGTTTCTTTACCTCCCAAATGAACCATTGGTTCGATTGCTAATGCCATTCCTTTCTGTAGTTTTACGTTAGGAAATTGGTTTCTATGCAAAAGCAAGGGTACAAAATTTGGAACAGGTGGATCGTCGTGCAACTTATTACCAATGCCATGTCCCACAAGTTCTCTTGTTACATTGTAACCATATCCTTCAACATATTGCTGTATTGCACGGGCAATGTCGTATATTTTATTGCCGGATATTGCTTGTTCCAATCCTTTGAATAGTGCCTCTTCGGTTCTTACCACAAGATTCTGTATGTCCAATGTTGTTGCGCCAACAATGCAAGTTATTGCACTATCGCCAAAGAATCCATTGTATTCGGCACCTACATCAATTGATACAATTTGCCCGTCTTGCAATGGTTTGTTATTTGGTATACCATGGACAACAACATCATCTATCGAGGCGCAAATTGTTGCGGGAAACTTGTGCTTTCCTGCTCCATAGCCTTTGAATGCGGGTTTTGCATTTTGACTTAGGATATAATCTTCGGCAATTTTGTCCAATTCCAAGGTTGTTATTCCTGGTTTAACCAAGCTCTGCAATTTGGCTAATGTTTCGGCAACTATTCTGTTTGCTTTTTCAAAGAACTTAAATTCATCTGAAATATAACTAGTAAAAACCACTTCGTAATCTCTAAGTATTCAATAATAAAAATGTTGGTGAATTAACTAAAATCCACCAGCACCAGTTCTACCTTTAATTTTACCAGTTTTCATAAAACCATCATAGTGGCGCATCAACAAATGCGATTCCACTTGTTGCAATGTATCCAACATAACACCGACAATAATAAGCAAGCTTGTTCCTCCAAAGAACTGAGCAAAGGTTGATGTTACACTAAACACGTTCATTATAAAAGTTGGCAATATTGCAACAATTGCAAGGAAAATTGAACCAGGCAATGTAATTAAAGTTAGAATTCTCTCGATATAGTCAGCTGTGGGTTTGCCGGGACGTATACCTGGAACAAAACCACCTTGTTTTTTCATATTATCCGATATTTCTTGTGGATTGAATACAATCGCAGTATAGAAATATGTAAAAAATATAATCATTAAGCCATATATGGCTGCATAAACAAACGACCTATCGCTAAATAAGTGGGCGATGTATTGCAACGTTTGGTTTTCGGGGAAAAATCCAAGTACAGTATTTGGTATAAATATCAACGATTGAGCAAAAATTATAGGCATCACACCCGCAGTATTCACTCGCAAAGGAATATATTGCGTTGTGCCGCCATATACTTTTTTTCCTACTTGTCGACGAGCATATTGCACGGGAATTCTTCTCGAGCCTTGAGTAACTAATATCACTGCCGCGATAACTGCAACCAACAATGCCAAAACGATAATTTCGATAATCCAGTGACGCGATCCCGAAGCTATCAAATTCCATTCTTGCCACAATGAATCCGGCAATCTTGCTATAATACCAACAAAGATAATGAGCGAAATACCATTACCAATTCCACGTTCAGTTATTTGTTCGCCCAGCCACATCATAAATATTACGCCAGCTGTGAGCATAAATGTAGTGGTTAGATAAAACAAAAATCCAGCATCGGGCACAACAGGCGCTCCGCCGGGAGTGGTTTGGGATGCTAATTTAATTGCAAAACCCCAGGCATTCATTGCCGCAATCAGCACTGTTCCAACTCTAGTCCACTGATTTATTTTCCTTCTGCCTTCTTCGCCTTCCTTTTGCATCTTTTGTAGTTCGGGGATAACTATACCCGCCATTTGCAAAATAATTGATGTTGTGATGTAGGGCATAATACCTAAGGCAAAAATTGCTGCATTGGAGAACGCACCACCCACAAACATATCAAATAAACCAAATAATGTGTTTTGGTCGGAAGCTGCTGCTATTTTTAGAGCTGCTACATCAATACCAGGTAAGGTAATGTGGGCACCAATTCTGATGATAATCAATATACCAAGAGTATAGAGGATCTTATATCTCAAATCCTCTATCTTGAACATATTTTGTATAGTTTGAGTAAAATTAGCCATTTACGATTGCCGAGCCTCCGTTTGATTCTATTTTATTTTTAGCAGTTTGAGTGAAAGCATCAGCAGTTACTTGCAATGCTACTGTTAATTCGCCAACTCCTAATATTTTGACGGGCAATTTTTTCTTTCGGATTACTCTTAAATTATACAATACATCTTTATTTACAACATTATTTTCGAAAGCATTTTTTTCTGCAAGTTCTTGCAATCTGCTAACATTAACTTCTTGATATTCAATTCGGAAGTTGTTAGTAAATCCAAATTTGGGCACTCTACGCGAGAGTGGCATCTGACCGCCTTCGAAGAATGCAGGAATGCTTGCGCCACGGCGGGACATTTGTCCTTTATGTCCACGAGTGGATGTGCCGCCTTTGCCCGAACCTTGTCCGCGACCAATTCTTTTTTTGGATTTAACTGCTCCCTTAGGAATATTTAGATTACCAATATGTTTCATCTTATCTACTCTCTTATTCAGGTAATTTTTCTACTTTTACTAAATGTTTTACTTTTTCAATCATACCCCAAGTTTGATCGTTATCGGGTAGAATTGTATGATAGTTTGGTCGTCCCAATCCCATTGCGGCAATTGTTCTTTTCTGAACTTCCAATGTTTTAATTATGCTTCGTATTTGTGTAACTTTTAAATTTCCCATTTCTTAACCCTTAATTACTTTTTCAAGAGGAATTTTTCTTCTTGCTGCAACCGATGAAGCATCTTCGATTGTTTGAAGTGCTCTCACGGTAGCTTTCAATGCATTATGGGGGTTAGTCGAACCAAGACTTTTGGTCAAAACGTTTTCAACCCCAGCCATTTCCAACACCGCACGAATTGCACCCGATGCTATAACACCTGTTCCTGGACTAGCTGGCTTCAACAACACTTTAGCTGCTCCGTATTTAGCTAATATGGCATGCGGAATTGTTCCGTTTTGGATAGTTACAGCAACAATACCTTTTTTAGCTGCTTCGGTTGCCTTGGTTACGGCATCAACTACTTCGCCCGCTTTACCCAATCCATAACCGACGTGTCCTTGCTTGTCGCCAACCACTACCAATGCAGAGAAGCTAAACCGACGACCACCTTTCACTACTTTTGCTGTACGTCCAACATACACCAACTTGTTGAATAATTCTACTTCTGATGATTTTACTAATGCCACCTTTTACTCCTCTAATTATAACTTTAGTCCACTTTCTCTGGCAGCGTCTGCAAGAGCTTTAACTCTACCATGATAAATATATCCGTTTCTATCGAAAATTGCTTCTTTGATGTTCTTTGCAATTGCTCGTTCGGCTATAACTTTACCAATTAATTTGGATTGATCAATTTTGGTCATTTTTTCTGTAATTTTTGATTTTATTTCTTTATCGATTGTTGATGCAGAAATCAATACGTTTCCGTTTGTATCATCAACCAATTGGACAAAGATATTGTTCAAACTGCGAAAAATGCTCAATCTTGGTTTCTCCGTTGTGCCATATATATCTTTGCGAATCGACATCTTGCGTCGGGCACGTCTTATTTTTTTTAGTTCAAATCTATTCATCGTTTTTACTGTGTTTATTTCTTAATTATTTAGATGCTTTTTTGCCTTCTTTTCGGCGAATATATTCACCTTCGTATCGTACACCTTTTCCCTTGTATGGCTCGGGTGGTCTTAGCTTCTTAATTTTGGCTGCAACCAAACCAACCACCTCTTTGTTTGCTCCTTTCACTACTACTGTATTGGGATTTGGAGCTTCAAAAATAATTCCATCTGGCGGTAAAAAGTATATTGGGTGTGAATATCCAAGAGAAAACAATAATCCTTTTCCCTTCAATTCAACTTTATAACCAATTCCTTCGATTTTCAATGTTTTAGAAAATCCATCCTTTACTCCATAAATTGTATTGTAGCTCAATGCTCGCGACAATCCGTGGAGAGCTCTCACTTTTTTATCGTCATTCGGTCGGCTAAATGTTAACACATTGTTTTCGATATTAAAATCGATAGGCTCGGGGATACTGAGTGTCAGTTCGCCCAAAGGTCCCTTTGCTTTTAAAGTACGACCATCGATCGATACTTGAACTTTATCTGGAATGGTTATCGGTTTTTTTCCTACTCTCGACACTTTAATTTCTCCTTATTTCTACCAAATAGTGCAAATTACTTCACCGCCAACATTATAATGACGTGCTTGTTTGTCGGTCATTATTCCTTTGGATGTCGATACAATTGCAATTCCCAAGCTATTATAAACTTTTGGCAATTGTTCAACTGGTGAATAAATTCTTCTTCCTGGTTTCGATACTCTTTTTATTTCTCTAATCACATGTTTTTTATTGTGGTATCTCAGTTTTATTTTAATAACTCCTTGCACTCCATCGTGGATAACTTCGTAGTTATCAATAAAACCTTGATCTTTCAGAATCGCTGCAATCCTTTCTTTCACTTTGCTTAATGGTGCTTGGGTATGACTGTGCCCCGCCGCACCTGCATTTCGAATTCTGGTTAAAAAATCACCTACTTGATCTGTTACTGGCATTTTGTTCCTCTCCCTTAATTACCAACTTGCTTTATGAACGCCGGGCAATTTGCCGTCCAATGCCAATTGCCTGAGTTGATTTCTGCACAATCCAAATTTTCTATACACACCGCGTCCTCGACCGGTTACCGAGCATCGTAATCTGACACGTGTTGGGGAACTATTTCTTGGTAACTTTTGTAGTCCTTCCCAATCGCCTTTTGCTTTTAACTCTTCTCTCTTCGCTTGATATTTTTCAACCATTCGAATTCGTTTGAGATTTCTTTGTATGACACTTAATTTTGCCATTTATCTACACCTATTCTTTCTTTCTGAATGGAAAACCAAATTCTTGTAGTAGTGCATATGCTTCTTCGTCGGTTTTTGCACTTGTTACAAATGTTATATCTAAACCGCTGATACGTCCAACTTTATCCACATCGATTTCTGGAAAAATAATTTGCTCTTTAATTCCCAACGAGAAGTTTCCTCTTCCGTCGAACCCTTTATCCGGAAATCCTCTAAAGTCGCGTATACGTGGCGAGGCTATGTTTATAAATCTATCCAAAAACTCCAACATACGGGCTCGTCGCAATGTAACCATCGCACCTACTGGCATACCTTGCCTTAACTTGAAGTTCGAAATTGATCTTTTTGCTTTACGAACTGACGGGCGTTGACCCGAAATCAATTCTAATTCATTAATAGCATTCTGTAGTAATTTTGGGTCGCCAACTGCATCGCCAATACCCATATTTAAGGTAATTTTTTCTAATTTTGGCACTTGCATAGGATTGGAATAATTAAATTTCTTCATCAAGTTTGGCACAACATTATTTATATAAAAGTCTTGCAGCCTTGGTTTTGGAATTTCTTTATCCTTAAGCTCGTCCAACCTCTTGCCTTCCATCACAAAGTCGGTTTTTTTCGACCCTGGTTTACCTGCTGGTTTTACTGTTTTAGCCATTTTTAAATCTTCCCCTCTATTATATTACTTTACCATTAGTTTTGGCATATCGTTGTTTAACCACTTTACCCTTCGTATCTGTTTTATCAGTTAATCTTATCCCGACCCTTGTTGGTTTTTTTTCGGAATCGATTAATTGAACGTTAGAATAATGAATGGGTAATTCTTTATGAATCAACCCACCTTTGGGATTTTGTTGATTTGGACGAGTAGCTCTCGTTCTTATGTTTACTCCTTCGACCAAGATTCTCATCTTATCGGGAATAACTTCCAACACTCTTCCAATTTTCCCTTTATCGTTGCCAGTGATTACAATCACTGTGTCGTTTTTCTTAATTTTCAGTTTCATTTTTCACTTTTCTCCGAATTATAACACTTCTGGTGCAAGGGAAACAATTCTCATATAGTTCTTTTCTCTCAACTCTCGAGCAACGGGTCCGAAGATACGGGTACCGCGTGGTTCGCCTTTTTCGTTCAAAATTACAGCGGCATTATCGTCGAACCTAATATAGGAGCCATCACGACGGCGCACTTCTTTTTTGGTTCGAACGACAACTGCTTTATATACTTTACCCTTTTTAACGGGGGCATTTGGTATAGCGGATTTAACTGTAATCACAATCAAATCACCTAAGCTTGCATATCTTTTACCATGTCCTCCGAGAACTCTTATGCAGCGAATTTTTTTTGCACCAGAGTTATCGGCAACGGTTAAATTGGTTTCTTCCTGTATCATCATTCACCCACTATTTAGCTCGTTCAACAATTTCAATTAAAACCCATCTTTTACGGGCACTTAGAGGACGATTTTCACGAATTTTGACTATATCACCGATATGTGCATCGTTATTTTCGTCGTGAGCCATAAACTTTTTACTTTGTTTATAGTATTTTTTGTAGATTGGATGGGCTACTTGCCTTTCTACTTTCACAGATATAGTTTTATCAGCTTTATCTGAGGTAACTATACCTTGAAGTATTCTTTTATGTGGTTTTTTGACCACGACATCCATTGTTTCCATTTGAGTTTTATCGTTCATTTTAGTTCGTTTGTTTTCTTTCTTTAATTAAAGTTTCAATCCTTGCAATATCCTTTCTCAAAGTAGTCAAGCCAGCCGTATCTGTTAGTTGTTTTAATGAATGTTGGATTCTTTGGCGAGCCAAAGTTTCTTTGGATTCATCTAACAAATTCATTAATTCCATATCGCTTAATTCTCTTAAATCTTTTGCTTTTCTCGCTTTCATTTCTATACCAAATCTATTCGTTCAACAAATTTTGTTTTAATAGGAAGTTTGTGCGATGCCAAACGCAGGGCTTCCATAGCTGCGTCGCGAGCAACTCCGTCAACTTCGAACATTATTCTACCTGGACGAACAACTGCCACCCAGCCTTCGGGACTTCCCTTACCGCTACCTTGACGAGTTTCCAATGGCTTTTTGGTATATGCTTTGTCGGGAAATATTCTAATCCATATTTTACCGTCACGCTTTAAATATCTATTAATAGCGATACGGGCAGATTCTATTTGACGATTTGTTATCCATGCTGCCTCCATTGCTTTCAATGCAAAGGAACCAAATGCAACTTGGCTACCTCGCCATGCTTTGCCTCTTCTTTTGCCTCGTTGCGGTTTACGGAATTTTACTCTTTTTGGTGCTAACATTTTTTACCTCGTTTCTTAATAAATTTCGCCTTTGAAAATCCACACTTTGATACCAATCGAGCCATAAATTGTTTCGCCTCGTTGGATTGCGTAATCAATATCTGCTCTGAGTGTGTGCAAAGGAGTTCTGCCTTCTTTGTATTGTTCTGTGCGTGCCATTTCGGCTCCGCCCAATCGACCACTACACATAACTTTGATTCCGATGGCTCCCATTCTCATTGCTGCCGAAACTGCTTGTTTCATTGCGCGACGGAATGATACTCTTTTTTCTAATTGTTGTGCGATATTTTCTCCCACCAAATAAGCATCTAATTCGGGACGCTTAATTTCGTGGATCATTATCTTCACTTCTTTGCCTGTTACTTTTTTGATTTCGTATTCTAATTGAGTAATATCTTTACCTGATTTACCGATAATCACTCCAGGACGTGAAGTATGGATTGTAATTCTTAATTGCTTTGCGGTTCTGTCGATTATTATTCTCGAAATACCGGCATTCTTTTTACGATTACGGATATAATTCCTTACCTTCAAATCCTCGGTTAACTTATCTGCATAATTCAAATCATCATACCAATTTGCATCCCAACCTCTTGTGATGCCTAACCTTAAACCTACTGGATTAGTTTTCTGTCCCAAGACTTACTCCTCATTTTTTACTTTATTTTCTTCAATTTGTCCATCGGACACTATTATTGTTAGGTGATTACTTCTTTTCTTCACTCTATATGCTCGTCCCATCGGTGCAGGCTGTATTCTTTTCATTGTCGGACCTACATCCACTTTTGCTATCGAAACCACAAATTCCTCTTCCTTTACTGCCATTCCGAGATCTCTCTTCTTGTTGCTTAGGTTGGAAATTGCTGATTTTAATGTTTGTTCGGCAACTCTTGCTGCTTTCTTAGGATGAAAATGAAGAATTCCTATGGCTTCTGATGCTTTTTTACCTCTAATCATATCGATAACTAATCTCATCTTTACGGGTGAGGACCTAATATGTTTTTTTATTGCTCTTGCTTCCATCATTATTTACTCCTTATTTCTTACCATCTTTGCGGTTACCGGCATGACCGCGGTATACTCGTGTTGGTGCGAATTCACCTAATTTATGTCCCACTAAGTTTTCAGTAATATATACCGGCACAAAGTTTTTACCATTATGCACTGCGATTGTATGTCCTACAAAGTCGGGCATAATTGTGGATGCTCTCGACCATGTTTTGATTACTTGCTTCTTTTTCGAAGTGTTCAAGTCCTCGATTTTTTTAAGCAACTTGAAGTGGACAAATACACCTTTTTTTAAAGATCTCGACATTATTCTTTCCTAATTTTTTCTTCTTCTAACAATATATTTATTAGATTGATTCTTTGGTTTTCTTGTTTTCAAACCTTTTGCGTATTTACCCCAAGGCGATTCTGGATGCTGGCGGCCTCCACCAGATTTCGAAGCACCTTCGCCTCCACCCATTGGGTGATCGACAGGGTTCATTGCCATACCGCGTGATTGTGGACGAACACCTTTCCATCGCAATCTACCAGCTTTGCCCCATAATATATTGAAATGGTCGGGATTGCTTACTTTACCAATTGTTGCATAGCATTCACTATTCACCATGCGTATTTCGCCCGAAGGCAATTTGATGTGTGCGTGTTTTCCTTCTACTGCTAACAACTGGCACGAAACACCCGCGCTACGTGCTAACTGACCACCCTTCCCGGGCTTCATTTCGATATTATGTATGAACAAACCTACTGGAATGTTTTTTAATGGTAATGCATTTCCATCTTTGTATTCTGCACTTGGAGATGTTAAAATAACGTCGCCGACTTTTAATTTATCGGGTGCTAAGATATATCTCATCTCACCATCTTGATACTTAACCAATGCTATTCTTGCCGTGCGGTTTGGATCGTATTCAATTGATTCGACTGTTGCTGGAATATCGAATTTGTTTCTTTTAAAATCTATTATTCGATATAACCTTTTATGACGACCTCCTCGGTGACGAGATGTAATGCGTCCTGTATTGTTTCTTCCACCAGTATTTTTGATTGGAACTGTTAACTTTTTATATGGTTTATCGGTTGTAATGTCCGAAAAATCATCTACTGAGTAGAACCTTGTTCCTGGTGTAATTGGTTTTAATGTTCTAATTCCCATTTTTTTCTTCTCTCAATTATTCTTCTTGTGCACCTGATACTATTTCAATAACGAAGCCTTCTTTCAAAGTAACATAAGCCTTCTTTCTTAATGCTGTATGCCCTTTCATTAATCCCTTTTTTGTAAATCTGGATTTATTTTTCCCTTTCATATTTAATGTGCGAACGCTTTGGACTTCTACTTCGTAAAGTTCTTCTACTGCTTTTTTTATATCAATTTTATTAGAGTTTGGGGCTACTTCGAATACATACTGCCTATTATGTCCCATACCCATTGCTTTTTCCGAGATTATCGGTCTTCTGATTATATCGAACATTGCTTACCCCTTTACTTTAAAATTTCTTCGATTTTGTTAATTGCATTCTGCAATATAACTACATTTTTGTGTGTCATTATATCATATACTGATATCTTGTCTGCTGGATGAACATCCACCTTCGGTATGTTTCGTGTTGATACATAGAAAAATTTATCTACATCTTCGGTTAAAATTAATGTTGATTGACCATCCAACTTTAAATTTTTGAGCAATTGCATTACTTCTTTTGTTTTGAAGTTGTCCAAGTTAAATTCGTTAAGAACTTTAACATTGTTTTCACTTGCTCTGATTGATAAAGCTGATTTTTTGGCTAATCGTTTAACCTTCACAGGCACTTTTAAATTATATTGATGTGGTTTAGGTCCGTGGACTGCACCGCCGCCTACCCATAGAGGTGAGCGAGTCGAACCAGCTCTTGCTGTTCCGCGGCCCTTCTGACGCCATGGTTTTTTGCCGCCACCCGACACTTCGGATCTATCTTTGGATTTATGAGTACCTTGTCTTTGGTGTGCCAAATAAGCAACCACATTCTGATGGATTGCATACTCATTTGGCTCAATAGCAAAAACTGCATCATCAACATCTACTTTGCCTATTATTTCGCCTTGCTTGTTATATATATCTAATTGCATCTCTATTACCCCTTTAATATTTCTAATAGACCATTCTTTGCACCAGGCACACTACCTTTTATCAATATTAAATTCTGTTCTGGAAATATTTCTACGATTTCTAAATTGCGTGCACTAATGCGTTTGCTACCCATTTGACCTGCCATTCTTAAACCTTTAAGCACCTTAGAGGGGTACGAAGATGAGCCAATCGAACCCGGGTGACGCACTCTGTCTGATTGTCCGTGAGTAATCATTCCGATACCTCCAAAGTGGTGGCGTTTAACCACACCTTGGAACCCATGTCCTTTGGAAGTTCCAACTATTTTCACTTTATCACCAATTTGAAACTTTTCGACAGTTAGCACATCGCCTGTTGCGTAATTCCCTTCCAAATCTCTAAATTCTTTAATTAACCTATGTGGTTTTAAGCCGTTTTTCTTAAACTGACCTAAAATTGGTTTTGTTAATTTCTTGTCTTGAACTTCTTCGAATCCAACTACTACAGAATTATAGCCATCGTTTTCGATTGTTCGCAATTTTACTACCGGGCACGGACCAGCTTGTACCAATGTTACAGGTATTTGTTTACCTTCTTCGGTATAAAGCGTTGTCATTCCTATTTTTCTGCCAAGTATTGCTGCTTTCATTTTTTCCCTTATACTTTGACTTCTACATCTACACCTGCCGGCAATTCTAGCCTCATCAGTGCATCTACTGTTTTCTGTGATGAATTGAATATGTCAATTAATCTTTTATGAGTTAATAATTCAAATTGCTCTCTTGATTTTTTGTCGACGTGTGGAGAGCGATTTACTGTGTAAATTTGTCTTCTTGTTGGCAGTGGCACTGGTCCGACGACCAGTGCTCCTGTTTGCTTCAATGTTTTCACAATCTTCTCGCTACTTTTGTCGATTAGATTATGGTCATAAGACTTTAATTTAATTCTGATTTTTTGCATTTTTTAGCTTTTCGAATTTTATTCAATAATCTTTGTTACAACGCCTGCACCTACTGTTCTTCCACCTTCTCGTACTGCGAATCGCAATCCTTCTTCCATAGCTACGGGTGTTATCAATTCTATTTCGATAGCATCTAAGTTATCGCCAGGCATAACCATTTCGATATTTCCCGGTAATTTGAGCGATCCAGTTACGTCTGTTGTTCTGAAATAAAATTGTGGACGATAACCACTAAAGAATGGAGTGTGGCGACCGCCTTCTTCCTTTTTCAAAACGTAAATCTGTGCTGTAAAGTGGTGGTGTGGTGTTATCGAACCTGGTTTGGCGATAACCATTCCTCTTTCTAATTCTTTCTTATCAACACCGCGTAGCAACAATCCTACGTTATCGCCAGCAAAACCTTCATCCAATAATTTGCGGAACATTTCTACGCCTGTACAAGTTGTTTTCTTGTGCAAACCAAATCCAACGATTTCTACTTCTTCATTCACTTTTACTTTACCGCGTTCGATTCTACCAGTTCCAACTGTTCCACGACCTGTAATTGAGAATACGTCTTCGACGGGCATCAAGAATGGTTTGTCGATATCGCGTTCGGGAGTAGGAATATAGCTATCTACTGCATCCATCAATTCGTAGATACATTGCAATCTTGGATCATCTGCTGTTGTGTCGCTTGCCGAACCTGCATCCAATGCGTGCAAAGCCGAACCACGAACGATTGGAATTTCGTCGCCTGGGAATTGATAGGATGACAACAATTCACGTATTTCCATTTCAACCAAGTCCAACAATTCTGGATCTGCTGCATCCACTTTGTTCATAAACACAATGATACGAGGCACACCTACTTGGCGAGCTAACAAAATGTGTTCGCGAGTTTGTGGCATAGGTCCATCTGTTGCGGCTACAACCAATATTGCACCATCCATTTGTGCAGCACCAGTAATCAT
>CALKJQ010000077.1 GCA_937995785.1 Candidatus Kapaibacterium sp. | reverse complement strand
AAATCGGTATTTCCACCTAAATCATTTGGTCCAAGTGTAGTTTCGCACGAGATTACCAAAAATAATGAGATAAAGAATAACACGAAAAAGTAGTAAATTTTCATTTTTATACCTATTTTTCATATAAATTAATAAAAATTCTGTTACATTGTTAGGAATTTTTGAAAATTAGTCAGAAAAATTATTATTTCCTTAATTTTGTAATATTAATAAGAGAGAAAAATGGATTATAAAACATCGGGAGTCGACATCAATGCAGGCGAAAAAACCGTAGATTTAATTAAACCTATGATAAAAAGAACCCTTCGCAAAGAAGTATTATCAGATATTGGGCTTTTTGGTGGCTTTTTTGATGCAAAGTTCCCAAACTACAAGCATCCAATATTAGTTGCTAGTACCGATGGGGTTGGCACAAAGTTAAAAGTTGCTTTTGCACTCAATAAACATAATACCATAGGAAATTGTTTAGTTAATCATTGTGTGGATGATATTTTAACATCGGGAGCCCGTCCATTATTTTTTTTGGATTATTTTGCAACGGGAAAATTAGAGCCTAATATTGCTGCCTCTGTTATCGAAGGTTTCGTGAATGGTTGCATCGAAAATGGATGTTCACTTATTGGCGGCGAGACCGCCGAAATGCCCTCGATTTATGCAGAAGGAGAATATGACGTATCAGGTACAATTGTTGGTGTTGTCGAAAAAGATAAAATCATTGATGGCAGCAGGATTCAAACGGGTGATATTATGATTGGGCTTAAATCCAATGGATTGCATACAAATGGTTATTCATTAGCAAGAAATGTATTAACTTCTAAGTTTTCTTATGATTCTTATGTTGAAGAATTGCAAAATACAATTGGAGAAGAATTACTAAAAATACACCGTTCTTACCTTAAAACTATTGAGCCATTGCTCGATTTGAATTTAATATCGGGTATTTCGCATATAACCGGAGGCGGCATAGTGGGTAATACCAAAAGAATACTTCGGGGCGATTTGCAAATGAAAATAGATTGGCAAAGTTGGGAAAGACCACCAATTTTCAAATTAATTCAAGAGTTAGGCAAAATCGAAGATGAAGAGATGAGAAATGTTTTTAATTTAGGTATCGGAATGATTTTGATTATTAATAGAGCAAATATCGAAAAGACATTAGACATACTTAAAGAAGAACAGCCAATTTTAATGGGGGAAATTATTTAATGCTGGATAGTTTCAAAATCAAGACAAAAACGCGGAATGACTTGATTGATATTACAAACGATTTGCAACAAATAGTTTCAAAATTAAATATTCAATCAGGTTTTTGCGTTGTTTATGTACCACACACTACAGCTGGTATATTTATAAACGAAAATGCCGACCCAACTGTGCCTTTGGATATAAGCAATATGCTTGATAAGATAATACCTTGGAAATCTGATTATCGTCATTCCGAAGGAAATTCCGCTGCACATATCAAGTCCATAATTACTGGTTCGAGTATTCAAGTAATAATAGAGAACAATAAATTAATGCTCGGTAGATGGCAAGGTGTTTTTTTCGCAGAATATGATGGACCAAGGGAAAGAAGCGTAATAGTTAAGATAATAAATTGTTGAATTACCACCATTCGTTTTTTGAACTGCGGCTCATAAGCTGTTTTATAGCCAAAAGTGGGTCTAAATCTTCATAGAGAATTTCGTAAACTTTTTCGATAATCGGAATTTCTATGTTAATCTTTTTCGAAAGTTCATAAACAGATTTAGTTGAAGCAATACCTTCGGCAATCATTTTCATTGAATTGATAATTTCACTTAATTTTTTTCCCTGACCAATAAGTTCGCCAACTCGACGATTACGACTATGAAAACTATTACAGGTTACAAATAAATCACCTAAGCCCGCAAGTCCCGACATAGTTTGAGGATTGGCTCCAAATGCAACCGCTAACCTATTAATTTCGGCTAATCCACGAGTGATGAGTGCCGCCTTTGTGTTATCTCCAAACTGAAGTCCATCAATAATACCCGATGCTATTGCAATTATATTTTTGAGAGAACCACCAAATTCGCAACCAATAGTATCTGTGGATGTGTAAACTCGGAAAGTTTCGGTTGTGAAAATTTTTTGAACTAATATTGCAAATTCTAAATTTTCGGATGAAACTACGACTGTAGTAGGGATTTGACGAGCAACTTCTTCGGCGTGGCTTGGTCCTGTAAGAATTGAATACCTATCCATAGTTATTCCTAAATCACCAAATATTTCGGAACATCGATGATATGTGTTTTGCTCAATTCCTTTGGCAACATTAATAATGTGTAAATCTTTATTCGATAAATTAATTGAGGAAAATACACTTCGAATATATTGAGTTGGCACACTGGATAGAATTATCTCTGAAAACTTAAAAAGTTCGCTTAGATTGCTTGTAGCTCTTACATTATGATTTAAATCAATTCCTTTGATAAAAGTAGAATTTGTGTGGTTTGTATTAATCTCATCGACCACTTCTTTCTCATATGCCCAAATTAAAATATCTATCCCTTTATTAGCTAATAGATTAGCTAAAGCTGATCCCCAGCCTCCTGCACCTACAACAGAGATTCTATTGAAAGTAAACTCAAGCAAGTGGAATTATACTTTATTTTTGGGCATTAAAAACTTAATTTTGATTAATTGTAATTTGGCAAAATGATTTTCTTGCCTCTTAATTAATCGTTTGATGTTGGATCTATGGGTGTAAATCACTAATACAGAAACGCATAAAGTTGCATAAATCAAAAAGTGATATCCAGGAATATCTACATTGAACAAATTGTAACGAAGAAATAGAGAAAGAGGAACGGTTAAACCCGCCATTATTGAGCCTAATGAGACATAGCCCGACATAATCAATGAAATAAGAAATACGCCCACAGCTATACCCAAATCAATTGGTGATATAGCAATGAATACTCCCAAAGCAGTATTAATGCCTTTACCACCTTTCAAACCGCCAAAAATTGTAAAGATATGACCAAGAATTGCAAATACACCAGCAGCAAATTTGATAATTGTGATATCTTGGAACCCCGTAGCATTTGGAAAACTAATACCCTGTCCTAACCAGCTTGCTAATAATACGGGAACAACGCCCTTTAGAATATCTAATACTTGTACGATTATTCCCCATTTTGTGCCAAGAGTTCTGAAAACATTCGTACTTCCCATATTACCACTACCTTTGGTTCTTATATCGAAGCCAAAGAATCTTTTACTGATAATAATTCCCCAAGGAATTGAGCCAATAAGATAACTGGCGACTAAGATAATTATAATTAATACTACAGGGTTCATATCACTTTATTTCTTTATAATAAGACGAAAACAATACTTTTTAGTTTTTCTCATAATCATTAGAACATACATATACAAAATTAACTAAAAAATAACAATAAATTAACAATTTTAGAAATTGTTATTTGCTAATACCAAGTTTCAGAAAATTCAAAAACTGGTTGTAATCTCGAGTAAACGTCTCTGTACCAATCACATTACCATTGGTTGAAATTATAGCATACATCGGCAATTCTATAGAACCAAACTTTTCTTCCTGTAATTTCTTGTTCGAAATATATGGTTCTTCCAATCTATCTGTATAAAGTTTGACTAAAACATAGTTGGAAAACAATTCGATTGTTTCGTCTTTTTTAAAGTAATTTTGCTCCATCCATCGACAGTTAGTGCAGGTAAAGCCAGTAAAATCGATGAAAATTGGTTTATTTTGTTCTTTTGATATTTTTTTTGCTTCGTCAAGGTTTGTTAACCAATTTATATTTTCTTTTTTGGAAGATGATTGATTTGTTGATAATATTGATGCATTATTAGCTAAAGACGACGACATAATTTCACGATATTCCGAAGGTGGTAAAAATGCATCTAACTCTCCTAAAGGTTTATCCCATAAACCAATCATTAAATAAAAGGCTATCGAAAAGAAAAAAGTAACAAATAAGGCTCTCATAGAACCTACACTTTCGATTTGTGAGTCGTGTGGAAATCTAAATACTCCCATAAGATAGAAACCAATTAAAAATGCTATAGCTATCCAAATTGCAAGAAACAATTCCTTTGGCAAAACGCCCCAAGCCCAAACCAAATCGGCATTACTAATAAACTTTAATGCTGCCGCAATTTCCAAAAATCCCATAGCAACCTTTACGTTATTCATCCAACCGCCTGCTTTTGGCATCTTCTTTAGGTATGAAGGGAATATGGCTAATAGTACAAAAGGAATTGCAAAAACTCCCGAAAATGCCAACATTCCTATAATGGGGTAGAACCATTCGCCACCACTTGCCGAAATCAATGCAGAACCAACGAATGGAACCGTACAAGTGAACGAAGTTAAAGAAAACGTAAGAGACATTAAAAGTAAACTAACAATTCCACTCGATTCGTTGCTTTTTGTGTTCAATAAATTGAGTAAGCCAGTGGGTAATTGAATTTCGAAAGCGCCAAATAAGTTAAATGCAAAAACGATGAATATAGCTGCGATAAAAAGGTTTACCCAACCATTTGCGGCAAAATCCCTTATCCCAGTTGCTCCAAATATCAAAGCAAGCAAAAATCCCAATGCAGTAAATGTAAAAATAATGCCACCAGCATAAACGACTGAGTCCCGGAGTGCATTTCCGCCTTGCTTCTCGGCTCGTTTAGTAAAAAACGAAACAGTTATTGGAACCATAGGAAATACACAGGGAGTGAGTAATGCCAATGCACCGGCAGACATTGCAAACCAGATAAAAGACCAAACTCCTTCTTCCTTTTTGGATTCAATTTCTGTTTGCGATTTAGATTTAACCTCCTCATCATTATTCGTTGTTACTGTAGATTGCTTTTCTTCAATTTGCTTCGAATTTGTATTATTTTCTTTTAATGTCGCAACGTTGGAATCTGTATTTTTGTTTAATGAATTAGAAAAATTGCTTTCATAGCTATTTGTTGTCCAATTTACTTTGTAGTAATCTGGCGGCAGGCAACTAACAGAATCACAAAATTGAAAAACGAATTCAAAATTCAGTTTATCTTTAGAAAAATCCAAATCTTTTTTGGCAATAAGTGGAATTTCTATGGAAAAATTACCTTTATAATAATCCAACTGCATTTGGAATCCATCATCAAATTTTCTTTTGGGTTTTGGGAATTGAATCTTTCCTTTGATATTGACTAATTCTTTTGATTTATTAACTAATTCTGATGTTGTAGGACCAATTCCATCTGGACCAACTTGTTCGGAAAAAGAATATGTATAATACCTGTTATCTATAGAAATATCAATTTTAACCGCAAATAATTCGTTGGCTTTAACAATGATTTTCGAAACACTGGTCTTAAAATCAACAATATTTGAGGCATAAGATACTTTTGTAGGCAAAAAAAGCATCGTTACAAAAAATAGTAATTTTATTGGCAATATAAAGCCTTTTAGTTTTTTCATTCTTTATCTCCTTGAAAATAGTTTATCAATCTTTGCGAAGCAAATTTATCTTCATGAACAGGTTCGTTCAGAAGCATAGAGTTTAAATAATCAGACATAATTTTAGCGGGGTTATAACCATAGGTTCTTAGTAAATAATTGAGGGCAATAGCTTCGGAAATTACAGTAATATTCTTACCTTGGTAAATTGGAAGTTTTACGTAATCTAACTCTACGCCCATTACCTCTGCAAAAGAAGGTTCTAAGCCCGTTCGGGTGTATTCTTCCTGCGGATTATATTCAACGAGTTCCACGATTATTTCTAACCTTTTCTGGAACCTAACAGCTTTGATACCAAACATAGCACGCACATCGATTATTCCCAAACCTCGTATTTCCATAAAATGCTTTGCCATACGAGTGCTTGTTCCCATAATTGTTGATTCTGCATTGTTTGTTAGCATCACGGTGTCGTCAGCAACTAATCGATGCCCTCTTTCTACCAAATCCAATGCCAGTTCACTTTTTCCTATTGCACTCTTTCCGTAAAATAGTATTCCAACTCCATACACATCGACCAAGGTTCCATGGACGACCATTTGTGGAGAAAACTGATCGTTGAGAAAGGAAGAGACAACATTATAGGTGGTAACTAAATCTCTATCAGTTGATAATACTGCAGTGTTACTTTTTTCGAACATATTTAGGATATTATTGGGTAGGAAGATGTTATTAGTTAAAATTATACATGGAGGATTTTTGGAAATCAAATTATTAATAGCTTTATCTTGTGAATCACTATCGAGTGTATTTAAATATTTTATTTCCTCATCGCCAATCAAAAATAATTGACCCGAAGGTGAAAAATCATCGAACCCTGTAAGCAAAAATTGAGGACGGTAGGGAATTTTGCTTCTAATTTCTTGTTTTAAACTTTTTTGATCGGTTAGTAAGTTAAATTTTATCGGCATAGATTGTTCTTCAACCAATGCTTGAACATACACCATTGTTTTGCTTAATATGTTTTCCCTTGGGAATTTCCAAATCATTTTTCTAAAACCATTAATAGAAATTGCAAATTACTACTTTTTTGTAAATTTAAGAACGAAAAAAATATACATTGCTTTTAAGTAATATGTATTTTTAATAAATTTAAACTAAATTAATTGTTAATTTCGTTATAAATTTTTAAATAAAACTGAAAAATTATTATGGCATGGTTTATTAGAAACAAACAGAATATCGAAGATACACAGCCCGCTTATATGCCCGATGGTTTATGGACAAAGTGTCCCTCATGTGGTGAAGTTCTCTACAAAAAACAGATGGAAGACAACAATTATGTTTGTGTTAAGTGCGGTCATCATTTTCGCATTAGTGGAGCAGATTATATTAACTTACTTACCGACGAAGGTTCATTCACCGAAACATATACAAATATAAAATCATCCGATCCACTAATTTTTTCAGATACCAAGGATTATCCATCAAGATTGACAGAAGCCTACAACAAAACGGGGCTTAACGATGCTATCACTACAGGGCTTGCAAAAATCAATGGATATAATATTTCACTCGCAGTTATGAATTTTAATTTTATCGGTGGAAGTATGGGTAGTGTGGTTGGAGAGAAAATATATCGTGCTGCAAAGGACTCGTTAGAAAAAAAAATACCTTTGTTGATTATCTCTGCATCGGGGGGGGCAAGAATGCAAGAAGCCGCTTTGTCGCTTATGCAAATGCCGAAATGTGCGGCAATATTGGCTGAATTAAAAAACAATGGAATACCTTACATATCTTTATTAACCGATCCAACAACGGGTGGAGTAACCGCCTCCTATGCAATGCTAGGTGACTTGAATATTGCCGAACCGGGTGCACTAATTGGATTTGCCGGTCCAAGAGTTATCGAACAAACTATCAGAAAAAAGCTCCCGCCTGGTTTCCAACGCTCCGAAACAGTTATCGAAACTGGGTTCATCGATGCCATAGTTAACCGTAATGAACTTAAATCAATGCTTACGATTTTTTTGAAATGGTTCATAAATTAAACGAATTTCATAAAAATAAAAATAATTTACAAAAAGTCTTGCTTTTTACAATTTTATTTTGTATATTACCTTTTGGAAAAGTTCTTTGTCAATCAAATATAAAATTAAATTTATCCGTTGGTGCAGGTACGTATTTTTCTGTTATCAGCAAAGGTTTTTTGAATGATTATAACTCAGTTATTGGAGGTATCAAACAAGACTTTATGCATCAATTTGCTCCCAATATCTCACTAATTGTTAATTGGAATCAATACTACTCTGTTTGCTTGAATACTTCTTTGATTCATTTCAAATTACAAGAAAATTTTAGCAAAGAAACCTTTGCCGGAAGCAACCAATTTCGCCTGCTTCTCGAAGATTTCAATATAACCACTTTTCCAATCAACTTTAGGGTCAAATTTAGCGACTTTAATTCCAAATACAGAAGTTTTTTTGGGATTGGTGCTGGAATTGCATATTCAAAAGTTGAGTGGAAGGAAAGTGTAAATACGCCAATACCTAATGATATAAGAGTAGGTGGAACAATTTACGATAAAAAAGGTTTTTATCCAACAATATCATCCCAAATGGGAGTTGAATTGTTATTCGATAAAGGCTCCGTACCAAAAATGATAAGCGGTATCAATTTATCAACCGAAATCGTTTATGTGGCAAGATACGATACGATTTTCGAAAGACAAATTAAACAGCACTACAACAATTATCCTGCATTCAACGATAAACACGGTATTATTCCATTTATGTTTGGAATTGATATTGGAATAATATTTAACTTAGACAATACTAAAATCAACCGAGTTTTCGGTTCAAATATTTAAATGTTTAACAATTTAGAGGTTACAATGAAAACAAACGTAACATTCCGACATTTTAATGCAAGCCATCCAAAGCTCCAGACCGAAGCTGTGGAAATTGCAAATGGTTTCACAAAATACCTTGATGTTATCAACAGCGTTGATGTTGAATTCATTAACGACGAAGCAAAAATAGTTGAATTCAAAGTGAATGTAACTCGAGATGTTCTTAAATCAAGTGCTCAAACCGACGACTTTCACAAATCTTTGCACGATGCGTCCGACAAAATGATTAGACAACTAACAAAATGGAAAACTAAACATTTTGATAATCATCATTCTAAATAATTATAATTTTATAGAATACAGAGCCATCCCTACTGGGATGGTTTTTTTTATGTTTTTTGTTATTTTTATATTTTAAAAAAAACATATGTTGCATTTCCTCACCAATTTGGACAAAATAACTCGACCAACGTTCCTAAAAATGCCCGGTTTAATTCCTGTTTTTATTTATTCCTATGGTCGTAAGTTATATTTAAGTCAACTATTTAAATCAATTCCAAAGAAAAAAATCGAAATACCTATAGAATGCCAACGAGAATACCTTGGGATTAAATTTCAATCAAACTTGTTTAATGCTGCTGGCATTTTTAAAGAAGTATATGGTTATGAATTGTGTTACCGACAAGGAGCCGGTGCATTCTTAGTTGGCACAATTACTCCTCGTGCACGCCAAGGAAATTTTAAAAAAGGCATAAAGCATCCCTTCGTTCCACTTCAACAAAGCCACTCTGCAATAAATTGGATGGGATTACCCAATGTCGGAATACACGAAGCATTGTCCCGAATAAGTAGAATTGAAAAGAAATCAGGTTGCCCTATTGGTATTAGCATCTCTCTGCAACCCGATATGCCCGCAGATAAAGCAATAATTGAATTGATTGAAGTATTTAAGTTAATCGAGCAGTCCCAAGTGGATTTTATTGAATTAAACGAAAGCTGTCCCAATGTTGAACATTCGCATTCAAATGAGCAAATTGAGAATTTAGATAAAGGTTTAGTCCAAAGATTAGAATTAATATCTAATAAATTTCTAAAAAAAAGACATAGAACCTTGCCCGTAATAGTAAAGTTTTCGAACGATACCGAAGTAGCACAAGTCAATCAATTGGTTGAATTATTGATTAACTTAAAATTTGATGGTATTAATTTTGGTAATACATCCACAAAATATTCAGAAATTTATAACAAATTAAGTAGAAACGATATTCGCAATTTTGAGAATTTTACACAAAATTTTGGCGGGGGAGTTAGTGGCTCTGTACTTCGTGAGCAATCACTTTTGCTGTGCAGAGATGCAAAAAATTGTGTTCAAGAGCTCAGAAAAGAAACAGATTTTTTAGTAATTAGAACCGGTGGAATAGAGAATAGCAAAGATATTTTTGAATCTAATTCAATAGGAGTTCATCTCAATCAGTGGTTTACAGGATATTTCGAAGCATTTTCGGAATATGGTCATAGATGTTATTCCCGTGTTCTAAAATAATTTTCTAAAAAAATTTTACTTCAGTTTGTAATTTTTTTCAATTTTTATTGTTATAGTATAATAGAATTATGTATATTTGCAAAAGAGGATGTAACTTTTATTAGAAATGTTACTTGGCGAGAGAAATAGAGCAAAGCGAAGTGCAGAAAAGGGCATAGAATGGGCTTTATGGCTTTATGGCTTTATGGCTTTATGGCTTTATGGCTTTATGGCTTTATGGCTTTACAAGGACGCCTAAAATTTATTTTTATTGTATCGAAACATCGATTAATGCAACTTTTCCCGTCGATGAAAAATCCCCTTACAAAGAAATATTTTGCAATGAAAAACTTTGCCAAGCGAAGCTCTATTTACGAAAATGCGAGTGGAAGTTTATTGTGGAATGGCTACAAAGCGATTGCCGAAGGTGGTAATAGGCACTGCTTTGTAGCTTTTTCACACTTTTGCTTTGTTACCACAAGTAGATATCTTTCACTTTGCATAAAAGAGTGGGAGGAAAAAGAATTATTTAACTAAAAAACAATGTAAGGAACCACAATGAACAAGTTTATTATAAAAATAACAATCTCAATTTTAATTTTATCTCACTATGTAATGGCACAGCCGTATAATTGTGGAGAAAATTGTCAGGAAGTACCAAATCCTCCGTTTGAAACAGAAATATTTCCAGGATGCACAGCAATAATAAATTATGTGAGTGGAGATTGTTTAGATGGTAAATGTAGAATTCGTATTACAAGTATCCATTTCCAAGGTAATTGCACGCAATTTACTATTAATGAATTAATTAATCTATCAGCAATTAAATTAATAGAGCAGTGGCAAATTAAAACTTCATGTAGCGACCAAGAAGAACCAGTAAAACTAATGGATATTTATATGGCACCATGTATGAAGTGGGTCGGAATACTCGGCACAAATGGAATTGATGCATCACTTGTACCTTGTACCCATGAAGGATGCTGTGTTTCAAGGTATATTGCAACAAGACAAGGTAATAAATGGAACGTAACTCGAGTATTTCAGCAAATAACAGGATTATGTACAGAAAATGATCCGGGTTGTATAACTACCTGTGAGTAGGAGGATGCTGTGATAAAGTTAGTTTTATTTTCAATCATATCAATCTTAATGTCTGTAAATATGAATGCTATTCAAAAAATTGTTTTAGAAAACACTGAAATAAAAACGATAAGACTACCTATTGAAATTTCACCTGGTAGATACACAATCCATAATATTCAAGTAAGGGTCCCCAAAAACCATTCAAAAGACGTTTACTTCATAACAAGGGATATAATTTCAGAAGATAATAACTTAATATCAGTAAAGTTGTTTTCTAATCTCAATCGAAAGATAGTTATAAGATCATATTCCAATTTCTCACAATCTTTTGAACTTTGGAATGGTAATGTTCGAACAGGTGAAAATAAGATTACACTGAAATTACCAAAACACTTACAAGGTATCTCGTTCATTAGTATAGATTTAGATGGTAATACAATTGATGTTATTAAAATTTTAAGTTACAAATATTAAAAAAATGAGGGTATCTGAAAAATTAGATACCCTCTCTTTTATGGAGTTTTTATGAAACATGCTTTTTTTACTTTCATAATTCTAATTATGACTTATTATAATGCTTCCTCTCAAAAAATTCAATATTTTGGTGAAGAGGACTTCTATGCAACAAGATACCCTTATGATTTCATATATCCCAATAATGGGAATAGAAAATTTATAGACTTAGTAAATACTGATAATGGCTTGGTCATTTTTAAAATAAATATTAAAAGACATCTTGTTAGAGATACATTTTTCGTAAACCAATTAAATGTCGAGACCTCAGTTGATTCTGCAAATAGTTGGAGATCCATACTTATAATGCCCTCAAATAACGAAGTGTATCATTATCAAGGAGATTTAAGTCCGGAACATAAGAATTTTGGTCTTGAAATTTATGACCAAAATAATTTACTTATATTCGGCAAAGACACAACTGCATTTTTATTGTATCTAAAGAACATAGATTCTTCTTGGGATGTCCTTGAATTTATTAGATTCAATAACAAAGATATTTTACCATTAGAAGCTTTGTGGCTTAATAAAAATGAGTGTTTGTTTTTATATACTGATATAAATAAAAATCTTTATAGAATTATTAAAACTGAAGATAATTGGAAAACTTTCAAAGATGTTTACACAAGTTATTACTCAA
>CALKJQ010000076.1 GCA_937995785.1 Candidatus Kapaibacterium sp. | reverse complement strand
TTAAAATACCAATTTTGATAATTGGCGATTTGCAAAGTTGCATAGGATTCGCTCGCAGAGCAATAAAATCCAAGGGATGGGGCTATCATCCCGTTGCATTGATAATCACAGAAAAAAACAATGAAATTAATAATGATTTAGAAATACCCACATATGATGATATTTCACAATTTGATAGTATTGCCAAGCAATACAAACCCGAAATAGTAGTTTTGCTTGGTTCATTACACAAAAATTACGAAGAATTGATGGAACTGGCTTACACTGCATCCGAGAATAATATAAGAGTGAAAATTGAACCCGATTTATATGATGCATTCACGGGACAAGCAAAAACGCGTAATTTGTGGGGCATACCCTTAATCGAAATCAATACCAAAATTTTAAAGCCTTATCAAGCATTTTTCAAACGATTATTCGATATCGTTTTTAGTGCATTAGTTCTATTAATTGGCTTTCCTATCTGGTTTACCGTTGGATTGATTGTGAAATTAACATCCAAAGGACCGATTTTTTATGTTCAGGATAGAATTGGACGCGACGGAAAAGTATTCAAAATTTATAAATTCCGTTCGATGTATACTGAGCAACAAATGTCAAAACCAAATTGGACCTCGAGCAACGACCCCCGAGTAACCCCGTTTGGACGCTTTATACGGAAAACACACTTAGACGAGATACCTCAATTTTGGAATACTCTAATTGGCGATATGAGCGTCGTGGGACCTCGACCAGAGCAACCACATTTCGTTGAACAATTCTCCAAAGCAATTCCTCAATACAATCGTCGCCACAAAGTTCGTCCTGGAATCACCGGTTGGTGGCAAGTAAAATACACCTCGTACGAACTCTCCATCGAAGAAATTAAAAACCGCTTGAAAGACGATTTTTACTATATCGAAAATTACTCAATTAAATTGGATTTGGAAATCATACTTCGAACAATTTGGTTGATGGTAAAAGGTCACGGACAAACATAGGAGATAAAGATGAAATCCATAGTTGTTATTCCAACATATAATGAAATAGATAATATCGAAAATTTGATTGACGCAATCCATAAGTCCGTGCCAGATACCCACATTTTGGTTGTCGACGACAATTCGCCCGACGGCACTGCTCGCCGTGTGCAAGAACTTATGGCACACGATTCGCAACTTCATTTGCTTTGGCGCGAAAAAAAGATGGGACTTGGCACTGCCTATTGTGCAGGCTTCCAATATTGTTTGGATAATGGTTTCGATATTATTATGCAAATGGATGCCGATTTTTCGCACGACCCACAAGACTTAAAGAAATTTTTAGAATTAATTAGTGATTACGATTTAGTGATTGGTTCGCGTTATATTTCGGGTGTTAATGTCGTAAACTGGCCATTAACAAGATTGCTCCTTAGCTACGGGGCAAATATATATTCACGTATCGTAACAGGATTGCCGCTAATGGATGGTACTGGTGGATTTAAATGCTTTCGTGCCGATGCTTTAAAACTCATTAATTTAAAAGAAATTGTATCGAATGGATATAGTTTCCAAATCGAAATGAATTACCGTCTGTGGCGTATGGGAGCACGCATCAAGGAAATGTCCATTATCTTTATCGACCGTCGTAGCGGTATATCTAAGATGAATAAAAAGATTATTTTCGAAGCAATGTGGATGGTGTGGAAACTTCGTTTTTCATTTAAATTAAGAAATCAGTTAAAGAAATTGCGTAAAATATTTTTAGATAAATCAAATGTTTGAGCATCTGGAAACCTCTGATTTCTTTATCACAATAGCTAATGAAGTATCTTTTGAAACCAAAGTGAAAGGTTCCAAATTTATCGGGTTCGCTTTTCCAATCATCGATAAGCAACAAGCCGAAGAGATTTTGGAAAAACACCGCAAAAAGTTCTATGATGCAACCCACAATTGCTTTGCTTATTCCATTGGAACAGAAAACGAATTATTTCGTTACTCAGACGACGGCGAACCAAGTGGCACGGCGGGCAAACCAATTTACCAAGCAATAAAGCATTTCGATTTCAAAAACGTCTTAGTGATTGTAACTCGCTACTTTGGTGGAACAAAATTGGGGATGGGACCCCTTGCTCGTGCATACTACGACGCATCTCTCGAATGTTTGACTGCCGCCGAAAAGAAAACCGAA
Organism: Candidatus Kapaibacterium sp.; assembly: GCA_937995785.1. Taxonomy (GTDB): domain Bacteria; phylum Bacteroidota; class Ignavibacteria; order Kapaibacteriales; family UBA2268; genus GWF2-33-9. The sequence continues at coordinate 27,954 of CALKJQ010000076.1, read as the reverse complement.
TACATCACCGTAAAAATTAAAATAGTGGTGGACTACACATTTGTTACAGTTGTTAAAAGATTACTCGAACCTGTCTCCGTCCAAACAAAGGAGGAATACCTCGAAAATGTTACATTTACCTCCAAAATCTTAAAGTCAAAAGTTGAAATTCTAAAGAAGGATGTTATCGAATCCACGCAAGGCAAATCTGAAATTACAATTATTTGATTGTTTAAAGATTTGTTACTCACTCGTAGATTTTTTCTAGAATTTAATGTTTTTTTTAATTGATAATAAAAAAAATCCTTCCGGAACCATTTAAGTTGCGGAAAGATTTATTAAATTCTGAAATTAATTATTTGCCTATTTGATTTTTAATTAAATTTAAATGATTTTATGCTTTCTTCGAAAATTGGCAAATAATCCTTTTCCTCACCTTTGAACCAATTCACGGTTATTCTATATAGTTTGTCGCCATTAATAACAAAATATACACGCGAGAGCACGTCCCTGCCGAACGAATAATTCATTGAATATGCATCTTTTCCACCGATTGATGTTTTGGAAGGCGAAGCATTTTTGTAAGAAGCACGATTGTCTTCCACAATTTTATCCAATTTTTTATTTTTCGAGGCATCAATTACGTCAACTATGATGTTACAATCTGCACGGCGAGTTCCTATATAGTTTTTGGATTCCAATACTCCCTTGGATGGACCACGTTCGGCAGCAAAGTTGTCGGGAATACGAATTGAATAACCCATACCATTCTTTTCGATTAATGTTTTGGATGGAAGTGGTTGCTCTTCTAATTGATCAACTGTATCGACTGATTTGGTTGGGATTCTACCTGGCTTATAAGATTTAAGAACCTTTTCGTAGGCTTCTTTGTATTTATCGTAGGTTCCATCGAAAGATTCGAATTGAATTACGTTTGCATTCTTATCATCAACTTGGACAACATAAGTCTCGCCATAAAAAACACCTGTAGTAAGTTCAAATGTATAAACCATTTTCTTAGCTTTAAGCCCATTAACAGACACATCTGTGATTTCGTAGGAATCGGGAGTGAACTTCATAGTTTTTTGCATTACCGAATCGATTGTTCTCAATGAGTCCAATTGTGATAGGTTAATATCGATTTTGGCTGCAGGAAACCCTTCCGTGTCGTATCTTGCAAATCTACTTTTACCAGAGTTATCGTTAAAAGCAACAAAACGCAATTGATTTTCTGTTACTTTCCAATTTGCGGGGTGTTCCAAGCTCAAACCCGTTGCTTTGTTTGTGTAGGTTTTGTAACCTTCGATTGCTGGGGCGCTCGGACCTTTGCTGCAGCTTGTTGCAAATAAAATTATCGAAAATCCAATTGTTATAAATGCGAATAGTTTTTTCATTTCTACTCCTTATATTAATAATTTAATCATCAAGACTAAAACAAAATTAAGAAAATATTTGAAATGTAATGTTAATTTTCTTACTTTTTGGGATTAAGCAAAGCTCCTTCTTCAATCCATTTTCTTATACCTTGAATTTGGTTTTGCGAAATATTTCCACGGTAGAAGAAAACAGAATGGGGCAACTTATTTTCCAGAATTTGGACTAATGTGCTTGCATCGGGCTGCAGAGGTATCACAAGTCCCATATAGCTCATCACGCTAAAGTAATCATCCACCGATAGCCCGGCAGCTTTGGTAAATGAACTATGGCAGCCCGAATAACCACAATTATACTTCAAAAAGGGTTGCACGTGCTGGATATAATCTATTTTTTCGGAAGGAAAAACAATATTAGAATCTCCTGTTGATGTTGTATTGTCGCAGCTATTAATTATTATACCAATTATAATTAATATTAATGTGAAATATAATGTTTGTAATTTTTTCATATTTATATTATTTTTTATTTTTCTAATAAAACGATTTAATTACATTTTAGTTTCAAAAAAAAGACTACACCAATGTTGATGTAGCCTTTTTTTAAATTGGTATGAATTTGTTACTTTTTCTTTCCTTTTTTCTTTTCTGGTTTAGGAGCATCAACAATGTTCTTAAGCTCTTTTCCAGGGCGGAATTTTGGAACAATTTTGGCAGGGATTGTGATTTCTGCACCAGATTTAGGACTGCGTCCTTTTCTTTCAGCGCGATGCGAAACTGCGAAAGTACCAAAACCAACTAAAGTAACTTTGCCGTGTTGGCCAAGTTCTTTTTTGATTGCGTCGAAAGTAGCGTTAATTGCTTTTTCAACTTGGGTTTTCTTGAATTCAGTTGATTTAGCAACTGCATCGATTAAATCTGTTTTGTTTAAAGGCATATTACCTCCTTAATGGTGAATAAAAGGGTTAATTATATAAAATATAGTTTAAAATTATTTGTATATCGACATTTTCAATGTAAGTAGTTTGTTAAATAGCAATTTAGCAAATTCATAAGAATAATGCAAATTTTTTTTTATATAAATAATAAAAAATTTAATGTTTTATTAACAAATATTCATAATACCTGAAAAAAACTATAAAATCTATTGTATCGGAATAAACTTTGTTTTATTTTTTGCAAAATATTACACCTTTACATAAATGTTGCCGAGTATTGGGTCGGAGGTATTAATTTGTATTATTCTTTGAATAATATTATCGGTAAGTTTAGAACCCGACGTAAGGATTTTGAGACCTTTTAAAGTATAAATATCTCTGGAAAGCACCATTCCTTCGACCATTTCGCTCAATAATACAGGCTTTTCGTTTGTTGGTCCCTCCAATTTTAATACAGATAAAATATATTGTTCCATTAGCGTAACAATTCGGTGGTCATAAAGCCTATTTACCTCTGCGCGAATTTTTTCGAGCACTTGGTATGGACGCAATTTATGGAACCTAATCATATCGTCGAAATCTAATATTGGTCGTATTATACGGCTTTCCAATGGAATTTGCCAAGATTGAAGTCTTTCGGGAAAACCACTTCCGTCCAAATTTTCGTAGACGTGGTAAAGTATTTCGCCAACACGCTTAAAACGAGGGACCTCCGAAACAATATTTTTGGCAGCTACGGGCACTTGATACATTAAATTATCTGATGCCTTCCCATCAATAATTACAGGTTGATGAATTAAATGATCGGGAAGCGAAAGGCGCCCCGAGAACGATAAATATGCTGCTACCTCGAGATCCTTCAATCGGTCGCCATCTAATTCATCAAAATATTTTGCAATCCATAACGAAGCATCAGCAATCACTTGTAGCGTTTTATAGGAAGCCGGTATTCGTGCTTCCATAAACTTTACAGATAGTTTTACTAAATCGTGCGCATATTTTTCGATTTCATCTGCCAATTGTAATAAAAGGTTATATTCCTCTCTTCTTTTATTCTGAAGGTCAACAAATCGTTTGGCACTTTTCATTTTTCCTGTGAGTATATCGGAATGCACGGGTTTATACAAAAAATCGTCCGAGCCCTTATCCATTGCCTCGAGCAAAGTTTGTCGGTCGGTATCTGCACTCATAAGTACGATATAGGTATCTTCGAATTCTTTTCTTCCCCTCAATTCGTGCAAAACTTGCAATCCAGTCATTCCGGGCATTCTTATATCGCAGATAATGATTTCGGGTTTCTTTTCGATAGCCATTTTGATTCCACTATCGCCTGAATGAGAATAAAACACTTCGCATTTGTCGAACATATTTTTGATTAACCTTTCAATTGTAAGAACAACTGCAGGCTCATCATCGATTATCAAAAACTTATAGGATCTATCCATATTTACTCCTCTTTTTTTGTTTCGATATCTGCAGCCGATGTTTCGGGCAAAAATTGATTGGCAGATATTTGTTTGATTAGAATACTTACTCTTCTGTTCGACATATCGAACGGATTCTCGGGGTTTCGTAATTTTTTATCTGCGTATCCTGCAACGGCAATGATTTGACCATCCCACAATCCCGATTGCAGTAAAGCTCGGCGTGCTGCATTGGCACGGTCGGACGAGAGTTCCCAATTGGTATAGCTCGATCCCGCCGAATATTTTCTGCTATCGGTATGACCTTCTATCTGGACATTATTCGGCAATTTTCCTATTTCGTTTCCTAATATTTTCATAATTTCGATTGCTTGAGGCGTAAGTTGGGCACTTCCTACTTTGAAGAAAACATTTTCGGATGTTTCCATCAATTCTATTCTAAGTCCATCCTTAGTTATTTCGATTTTAATGTTCTCCAAAATTTTTTGCAAATCGGGCTTTTGCATCACCAATTCGTTGAACAATTTATTTAATTCATTTCCTACACTTTCTACTCTTTTGGCTGCCATAACACTGTCTTCTTGTGCTTTTTCCATAAGCTTATTAACCAAAGAGTCCCGCATTTCCTTATTAAACGAAATAGTAAACTCACCTTTACCACTGCCGTCCTTCTTACCTTTACCGGGTTCAGGTTTTAAATCTAAATCCACTGGTATAGTGCGTTTGCCAGTAACAAAACTGAAAGCGCCGGGATCGTCGAAGTATGCTTCAACAGCTTTTTTAACTTCTTCGGAAGATGCCAAAATCCACATCACAATAAAAAAAGCCATCATAGCTGTAACAAAGTCGGCATAAGCAACTTTCCAGGCACCTCCGTGATGACCTCCGTGACCACCTTTTTTTACCTTTTTTATTATTATAGGTTGCTCTTTACCGTGTTGGTCTTGCTGATCCGACATTTTCTTTTCCCCTAATTAATTTTAGCCTTTTTTAACTGCTTCTTCTGTTTCTTTGAACGATGGTCTGTTCTCGGGATCTATCGATCGGCGTGAATATTCGATTGCAACCATTGCTGGAGCACCCTTGGCAAAAGAAAGTAATCCTGCTTTTATTGCTATTAGGTACTTCCCTTCCTTTGCCACTATTTTAGACATTTGTGAAGCAAGTGGTCCGAATAACCCATAGGACAAAAGCACGCCCAAAAATGTTCCCACAAGAGCGGATGCTACGTGGTGACCAACTGCTTCGGCGCCTTCGTTAATCGAACCCATAGTGATGATAATACCCAATACCGCAGCAACAATACCAAGACCAGGAAATGCATCTGCCATAACTTGTAAGGATGCTGGTGGGATTTCTTCGTCGTGTTCCAATGCTTCGATGTCCATATCCATTAAATCTTCCAAATCGTGGGCTGGAACGCCACCACTAAGCACAACTTTAAGTGTGTCGCAGAAAAAATCAACAGCGTGGTGGTTCGATAGAAAAGATGGATATTTGGAAATAATGGAACTTTGGGATGGATTTTCGATATGTTGCTCTAACGCAATTAATCCTTCGCGTTTTGCAAATTGGAATATTTCATACATCATTTTCATCAAATCCAAGTAAGCTTGCTTGTTTACTTTTGGTCCCTTTAATGTTCCCAAAACACCGTTAATGATTTTGATGAGTATAGGTAACGGATTTGCTATCAATAGAGAACCAACTGCGGCTCCTATAATGATAACATATTCAGGTATCACTATCAAAGTAAGAGGATTGCCGCCTGCCATAATAAACCCACCAAGCAAGGCTCCAAATACGAGAACTATACCTACTATTACAAACATATTATACCTTGTTTTTATTATCGATTTTTTTGTTTTTTTTCTATTTCTTTTAGTTTCTTTTTATAATCGGCATTATCGGGTTCTATTGTTAGTGCTTTTTGTAAATATTTTGATGCTTCGTTGTAGAAACCCATTTTAAAATTAACTTCGTAGAGATGTTCGTATAATTCAGCATTTTCGAATCCTATGGATAATGCCTTTTCCAAGTATTCTTTGGCAATTTCGTAATTACCCATTTTAAAATGCACCCAAGCATAAGTATCCAAATAAGCACCATTGTCGGGTTCTAATTTCAATGCAATTTCTGCGAATTTCAAGGCATCTGCCAATCTATCTTTTTTATTAGTTAATAAATAAGCATAGTTATTATTCACAGTGGGGTCATCGGGTTCTAATTTTAATGCTTTTAAGTAATATTTCTCTGCATCCGTAAAATTTTTCAAATTTGAATAGCAATCCGCAAGTGATGTTATGGCAATTAAATTGTTGAAATCTTTTGTTAAATAATCTCTAAAATAGTTTAGGGCTGTTTTGTAATTATTTTGACTGATAAAATAAAATCCCAGATTGAGCAAATAGGTGCTATCTTCGGGATATCTATCGTGGAATTCTCTTAGAATTTTTAATCCTATTTCTGGCTTACCAATTTGCAAGCAATAATAGGGAACAAATTTGGATAATGCCCGACAACTATCGCAATTTTCTAATTTCTTCAACCAAAAAGCTACTGCTAAAGTGGTATCGCCACTATCAAATGCAATAAAACCGATTTGCTCGTTCGAATTGGTTTTGGTTCCACCATCCAATTCGTAATATTCTTTTAAAATACTTTTTATATTTTTTTCGATAAACAACTTAAAATCCGAATCTGCAATCTCTCTATTTGTAAAATAAAAAAGATCCAAAAAACTTAAGCCAGTTTCGATTTTTATATCTTCGCTTGTTTTGGGATAAATCTCTGAATAGTATCTAATTATATAATCGTAATATTTGTTATCTATTGATGTGTAAAATAAAATTCTAAAATAATCAGGATCATAATTATCTTTCAAATAATTGTAACTTTTTTTGATTGCTTCGCGAAAGTTTCCTGTTTTAGCGTATAAATCAAGCGATTTTAAACCATATTCTTTGTCGCCAGTTCGAAATAATAAATTATCGTATATTTCGATTGCCTTGGCAGGATTGGTGTATGAGTAAAATTCCGCTAACATTGCAGTGTTCTCTATGCTCTGGTCTTTGGATTGTATGTAATTAATTGTTCTTTCGGCTGAGGTGATATCGTTTTTTAGGATAAATCCCGAAAACATTAGCTGAAGCGAACGCGTGTTATTTGTATCTCGCAGAAAAACTTGCATTGAATGATAAAGTGAATTATCCACATCTCGAATTTGCATATAACATTCTGCCAACATTAGATGCAAGGTGGTATTTTCTTCGTATTTCAAAGCTGTTTCGAAATAAAGAATGGCGGACACATACTTTTCGTCGTAATAATCGGTTAAACCACGAATATAGAGATCCTTAGCAATTTCTTGTTTATGCTCTTTATCATAGTCCCACAATTTTTCGACCTTAGATTTTGTGAAATCCAAAAAGGTTTCTTCGCGACTTGCATTACTTGGGGGAACACTACCACAGCCCCATTGCAAAATTGCAAAAGTAAAAAGTAAAATGAAATATATATACTTAAAATTCATTTGATTACTTGATTAAAACAAAATAATAAAATTAACTAAAAATCACCATTAAGCAAAATTATCAAGTTATTTATACTTTTTTTTTGATTTTTAAACAATTTGGTATTAAAATTGTTAATTTATAACAAATTAAATGGGTAAGGCTATGGGAAACAAAAAAGACAAAAAAAAGAATAAGGAGCAGATTATGGATTCTGTTGCCGCCGAATCCGAAAACATCTCGTCGATGGAATCTGTTTCAAAATTGAACTCCAAAGGCAAAATTAGCAGCAATTTCTATTTACAAGAATTACAAAAATTGCAACATCAACTCGTTGTTTGGCAATATTGGATAAAGCATCAAGGATTGAGAGTGGTTATAATTTTCGAAGGGCGCGATGCCGCTGGCAAAGGTGGGATTATCAAAAGAATCACCGAACCATTAAATCCTCGTGGATTGAGAGTAGTCGCTTTGGAAAAGCCAAGCGACCGTGAGCTCACTCAATGGTATTTCCAGCGTTATGTTGCTCATCTCCCCTCGGCGGGCGAAATAGTTATCTTCGACAGAAGTTGGTATAACCGTGCGGGAGTGGAACGAGTTATGGGATTTTGTTCCGATAATGAATACGAGGAATTCCTTCGTTCCTGTCCCGAATTCGAAAGAATGTTAGTTCGCTCGGGTATCTACCTTATTAAATACTGGATTAGCGTGAACGACGAAGAGCAAGAAGCCCGCCTTAGGGAGCGTGCTGCCGACCCTATGAAAAGATGGAAATTGTCGCCAATGGATTTAAAGTCTTGGGACAAATGGGTTGAATATTCCAAAGCAAAAGATATGATGATGAAATATACCGACACCAAGCAGTGCCCTTGGTACGATGTTAATTCCGACGACAAAAAGAAAGCACGATTGAACGTTATGCACCATTTATTGTCGCTGATACCTTATCAGGATATAATTCCTCCACCGTTCGAGTTTCCGCCCCGAAACATTCAAATTGATTATGTAAGACCACCAAAAGACGAGGTTAATTGGGTGCCCGAGGTGTATTAATTTAGTTTTTGCATATGTTTTTCAATATATACAAGCATCTTTGGTGTATTTGTGGAAGTGTGGCTGTTTGTAAAAAAAATTATATCTGCTCTGCAATTATTTCTTGAACTTTTTTATATTGTTCCAATGTATTGATATTAGTAAATTCCAAGTCATAATTGCTGTTGTTTTCGAAGGATATAGAATTAATTTGAAATAAGTTATGTAAATTATACAAAGCAAAGTGCTTATTCTTTCCATCAACTTTATTTTCAATTTTCATAATATGATTTGCCAACTCGAACATTATTTTTCGTGAATAAACACCACAAACATAATGCAATCTTTCTTTGTAGTTGGGCAAAGTAATCATTTCTCGATGAGTATCAATGATTTTTTGAATTGTGGATAGGCTAATAAATGGCATATCGCAAGAAATTACGAAAACATCTTCGTATCGGGAATTTTGCAATGCAGAATGGATGCCGCCAATGGGACCTCGACACGGATAAATATCTGAGTAAATTTCTGCATCAAGTCCAAGAAATTCATCTGAATGATTTGTAATTATCATAACTTGTGGAAAATTTCGACCAATATCGAGCAATCGCTCGATTATTGTCTTTCCATTGATTTCCAATAACGCTTTGTTCCGACCAATTCTCGAGTTTTTTCCACCAGCCAATATTGCAAATGCTATTTTTTCCATTTCAAGCCATATAGTTAGTTAAACGAGCCAATAACATATCCAGGCTAAAATCGGTGGAATCCAAATCGACAATTATGTCGAATTTTAGGTGGTATTTTTTAATTATATCGAAAAATGAGCTTTTCCGAATAACCAAAACAACTCCTTTGTAATTTTGTGATTTTATATCCAAAATCAAATTATGCCAGCCTAAATCTCGGAGTTCCAATATACCGATTTCGTCCAATAGAAGTATTGTACGAAAATTATTATTGCTATTAATAATTCTATTTTGAATAGAAAAGGAATTAGGATAAAAACCAAAACGAGCGGTTGAAATTTCACTTTGCAAGCCTTTTCGTGCCAATGGAACTATCGAGTTGCTTCTAAGATGAAGTATGTCGAATCCTAATAATTCATCATTTTCGATTACGGGCAAAGAAAGCAAACCATCTATTTGATTGGATGTTTCTTGTAATTTTTCTTTGATAGCTCTAATCAAGGTTGATTTACCCGTCCGTTTCTCGCCCGTAATCGCTATAGTTTTCATAATTTATTATAGATTAATACCAACACCTAAGTTAAAACTAAACCCGGCTTGGGGATAACCCCAGTCCGAATAATATAATTCGTCTAAAATATTGATTAATGCTGAATTCAACGATATGTTTTTCATAATATCATACGAAATTACAGCATTCAATAAATTATAGTTAGGTAATTCGAAGTATGTCTTTTTATCGGAATTATATGCTTGGTGGTTCAAATATGATTTCAATTGCAATAGAGCACTCAAACCAAAATCAAATGAGTGAGACATACTAAAATTCGTTACAAATTCAGGTCGCAATGGCATAATTTTACTCGTTGCTCCATCGGTTTGGTTCTCGGATTTCTGATAGTTAAAACCAAAATTAAAAACGACATCATATATTTGGTAGTTAACATCCAACTCCAGTCCAGCAAATAAAACTTTGCCGATATTTACAAATTGTCGGGATTTATCTTCCAAAATAGTAATATCTATTAAATTTTTCACAAAATTTGCATAAATTGATGTTCTAATATTTAGATTATCTATCAAAGATGTTCTGACGCCCAGCTCTAAGTTTTCGGCAAACTCGGATTGCAAATTGGGGTTAGGTTTGTTTGCACCTGTTATTTCGGCATAAAATTCTTTTAATGTTGGGAAGCGGCTTTTGTGGGAATAATTTCCATAAACATTGAAACTCACGGTCGAGTAATTTAATCCAAGTTGATAATTCAAAAAATCCTCCGAATTTCTTAAGTTCGAACCGTTAGCATAAATAGGTGTTAGTAAGTCATAGTTTAATCCTATCAATCCTCCAAAATTGCCAAATCCAAAGTTTTGTTCTGCCGAAACGGAAAGCAATTGCGAACGAAAATCTTTCCAAGGGTCGGGCGAATTGGCTTGTTGGTTTTGTTTGTCGCGGTTGAAGGTAATTGCAAATTTTGTTTGTTCAAAATTTTGCCAATTGATTTCTAAAATAGCTGAACCACCAAATTTTAGATATTCCTGTGTAGAATGAAAAGCAGAACGAGTTTTCTGGGTTGTATAGCTACTATCGTCGTACGAATCGATTATATTATGCGATTTAGTAGCAAATATATTGGTTTTGAGCAAAATTATGTCGCTTAGCAATGCATTGGTGCCATAATTAGCGATTAAATTATTCCAATTGGGCATCTTCCAATAACGTGGTTTTGTGGTTTCCAAATTTATAGGAATACCTTTTTCCCCATTGCCATACATAACCGATAGGCTATGAATAAAAGAATTACCAATTTGATTTGCAAGTTTCACAAAACCCGAATAGGATTTTCCATAAGAATTGTTGATTGTTTTATCGTCTCTATTCAAGAGCGACGAAGATTTAAAGTTATCAAAATTATTGTAATCAGCCGCAAGAGTGAGATAGAAGTCCCCAAACTTATGCTTTGCCTTCAACCCAATATTTTGCGAAATATCGCCATAGTTAATTGATGCTCCAACCGAATTACGAGCAAACACATTATCGGTAATTATATTAATCGAGCCGCCTAAGTTGTTTGCTCCATAAAGAGCCGAACTCAATCCTTTTGCTATTGATATCTTGGAAACTGCCGTCAATGAATATTGACTTAAATCAACCATCCCATCATATTGGTTCACAATCGGAATTCCATCGAAATATATCCCAATTTGTCGTTGGTCCATACCGCGCAACCGAAAATATCCTTCATTTTTGGAATTCCTTGCAGAGCGAATCCCATTGATTTCGTTGAATAAAGCATCTAACGAAAAGTATTTGTTACGGTGTTTGCCATCTATTTCGAAATCATTGGCAGATGTGCTTTTTTGGATTTGTTTATCTTCGGAAATCACTATAATTTCGTTAGTGCGGAATTGTTTTATTTGCTCATTTGAATATAATGAGCAAATTGAAATTGCAAAAATAATTGCTAAAAGGTAAAACTTTTTCATAAATCCTCGGTTGTTTTAGTTGAAGAAATTCGGTCTTGAAATCGATAAGTTAATAAATCGGCCATAAAAATAGCTATGTAATCTATCGATTTGCTTAGTTTAAATTTTTTGTAATTAAACGACTTGAATCTTTCGAGTGTTTTTCGGGCAATTTCGTCGTAGTTATTCATAGCAATATCAATAGCCTCGGTTGAATTTTGCATATTAAATTTTGAAAGCAACTTGCTGGTTGGCAAATTAATCATCAAAATGTTCGAAAATCCAAATAACAAAATCGCCCTTAAACTCATTCGAACCGACAGTTCTAAATAATTAAAGTCATAACCAATATTTAGCGGCAATGTAAGGTCGTTTTGCTCGCCAAACATAGGATAGAACACCATTAAAATTGCAAGAAAACTAATGAAATACTTACTTTTAAGTCGATATAATACCAGCCGATTAGTGAAGAATAAAACTATCAAATAGGATATAACAATAATAAAGAAATAATTGAGAGGGAGGAATATCCCTATGACTAAAAGTATTAATGGCAATATGGTATTAAACACTTTCATTTTGTAATTGTAATTGTAGTAGAGTTCTTTGAGCAATACGGTAGCCAAGCAATCCCGAAATTGCTCCGATAAATATATGCACAAACATATAAGCCAAAATTAGCAGCAAAGCATATGTGTTTTTTTCGACTGATAAATTGATGAATTTGCCGAGAATAACCACATATACATCAATAATTTGGAAACCGAAAAAAAATAACTGGGCGAATACAGAGTGAAAAAATGTATAGAATAGCACCGAAACGCCCGCTAAGATTGAACCAAAAGCATTAGGTTTGAATATTGAAAAACTTAATTCGGCAAAAATACTTTCGAATAGAAGTGCAATTATTGGATTGAGAATAAAAATACCAGTGAGGGTTGTCTTGATGGATACCGTAATAAAACCTAATAAAATCAATGAACCACGATATGGTAAAATCGATTTGGCAAACACAAGCAAGCCCGCCGCTACCACCGAAAGCAGAAGACCGCGGAAAGGCATACGAGCGGCGTGCAGCCACATTCCAAATGTAATTTCGATAAATGCCCACAATGCGGCTATAATTGCAGTTCGATAAAGTTCCACAACAGACAAGTTATTGTTGAATTGGAATAATTTCATTCTAATCCAAAGAATTCAAAATATCGTCCACCCATGTCATTGCCTTCATCATCGATGGGAAGCCCAATGTGGTTAGTGATAGCAAAACAACACTGCGAATTTCATCTTTGGTGCAACCATTTTCTAAAGCCTTTCGAGTGTGGGAATGCACCGCCCCCTCCAAACCAGCACCAATCGCTAAAGCTAATTTTGCAAGCAGTCGAGTTTTGTTGTCCAATTTTGCTGATTGATGGAGGACTTCTCCTAATTTTTCGTATGCCTCGAAGATTTGTGGGAAATCTTGCTTAAAATTTGTAAATTTTTCGGGTAATTCAAACATATCTAATCCCTTGTTATTTAGTTAAACATTTTATAAATAATTAAAAAAACCGCCATTTGGGAACAAACGACGGTTTCGGTTTTTTTAATCGAACGTGTAAACATTTGTTCTCCTTTGCAAATACGGCAGGCATTGCTGTTTCCGGCAATACCCTATCGGTTTTGGAACCTTATTGAATTCAACTTAGGTTCCAAAACTCGGAGAAAAAAATCAAACTATTTGTAAGAACTTTCTTGTTAGTAACGCCAAATTCCTATAGAATTCGTTTTGTGTTCCATTGATTATATTTTCGGTAAATTCGGGAATCCAGGTATCAACATATTTTTCCAAAAATTCCTTCATTTTTGCCGACCAATCAATATCGGGGAAATCTTCGTTACCATTAATTTCGCATTGAGTGAGGTAGTGGAGAAATTGGAAAATAATCACGATATTATCGGGCAGCTCCTTAACTTCTTCATCATAGAGCAAACCACAAGTGTTATAAAAATGCAATATGTTCTGAGTAATTTCGCCATTCAAAGTGTAACCTTCCAAATATACTGAAGCATAGGGATGGGCTATAACTTCGAAGGGACCAAGAAATATTCTCGAATATTCTTGCAGTAGTTCAATTTGGGTAGTTTGCTCTAATGATTTCACTATATTGAATGCATAGCCATAAATTTCTTTATCAATTTCAGATACGTTATCTAAAAATAACTTCTGAAAATTTTCATTCCAAAGAACTTCGGCATCGGGTTCGCAGTAAAGTGCCACCAAGAAGTTAAAAATATTTGCTTTCGTGATTAAATTATCCACTATACCTTCACTCTTCAATGATTAACTATTAAATTTTGTGATTCTATGATTTCGCCATTTTTCAAAACACAAATATAAGTACCCGAAGGCAATCTATCAGCAGAAAGTTTAAAATCTATTGAACCTTTGTTGATATATTCATCTTGCATTAAAGTTTGGACAACCTGACCAGCAGAATTGAACAGCATTAAAGTGTAATTACCGTCTTTTGGTATAAAGCATTGAATATTCGTGAAATATTCAACGGGATTTGGATAAATTTTGATATGCTGTTTGCTATTTTGAATATTGTAGTTAAAATCTTCATCAACCGAAAGAATAGGTGCATTATATTCACGAATGTAATACACATTTGGTTTTGTGCCCGTTTCTCCATTAGCAAGAAATTCACCTTTATTGTTTTTCAATCGTTTAGGTGGATATTGAGCAATCAATTTCGAAACTTCAGATTTTGGATCGTCAAAATCGCCATAGGTGCGGGCTTGCGATGGACACGAAACTACGCAATGAGGCAATTCACCTTTGGTTGTTCGGTGGTTACACAAAATACATTTTTCGGTAATTCCATTGCGACGGACTTTTTCGTAATCGGGATGAGTGTATTCGTTCATATTTGGAGGCAAGGTACCCGCTTTTTCGGATACTTCGAAACCCGAAGCTGTGCAACCCGACAACCATTCTGATTTATTTCGCCAGAACGAGTGGGTGTATTCCTCATCTGAGTTATAACTAATCACAGAATATTGAACTCCAGCAGCTTCGATTTTATCTTCGCTATACGGACAAGTCATCACACACAACCTACAACCAATGCAACGCTCATCGTTATGGAGGGTAACGCCATCTTCGGATTTGAACATTGCTTTAGGGTTTGTTGGACAATTTGCTACGCAAGGTGCATCCGAGCAGTGGTTGCACAATGTTGGTATTGTTACAACTTTGGTTTCGGGAAATTTTCCCGTTGTATAGGTGTAATAATTTGCCCAATTATAGTATCTACCATTTGAATAATCTTGAGTATTATTTTCTGTTTTACAAGCAATTCCACAAGCGCCACAACCGGTACACTTGTGCAAATCTATAACCATTCCTAATCTAGCCATTTTCGTTCCTCCTTATTATATTTTTTCGATTTTAATACCAACATAACCACCATTGCGAGCAGTAGAACCCGAAATTCTATCGTATTCGTCTGTAATTATTTCGTTGTTGTTTCCGCCGCGTGCGATGCCTTTTTTGTAGTCAACACTTGCAGTTCGTCCGTATGCCCAATGTCCCTGTCCGAAAGACTTGGTAATGTATCCTGGTCGTGTACCTTCCCATAATTTAACAACGCTTTCGATTGAACCTTGAACTGAAGTTAAACGAATCTTGTCCCCATCTTTCAATCCAAGTTTCTGTGCATCAGCGGGATTGATTTTGGTTACATCTTTCATTTTTTCGTCGCCTGGATCCACCATCTTGAATTCATAATACCAAGGAACATTTTGGCTTCGTCCTTCACGGTTTAAGCGAGATTTTACATCGATAAACAAAAATGGAAATTCTTTTTCATCTCCTTTTCGTGTTGGTGGTTCGTAATGTGGCACAAACACAGTCTCGCCTTTTGCAGTGTAATTGCAAATCTCTACAACTTCATCGACTGTTTTGCTATATTTTGTTGCGTGGTCGTTCCATGCTTTTTTCATAGATTCGCTATAAAACTCGAATTTCTTTGTCGGGGTTTCGAAATTATCCCATTTTGCACGGAATTTGTAGGGTCCAAAGTTCACAACGCCATCTTCCACAAATTTGTCCCATCCGCCTATTGTGTCGTAAGCAGGTTTGGCATACTTCATTGTAGCAAATATAGCAAATTCTTCCGCATTTGTTGGTTTAGCACCTGTTTCGGGATTAGTAAATTCATTTTGTAAATAATCAAATAATTTTGAAAAACCTTTTTCTTTTAATTTTTCGGCTAAAAGCCAAGTAACTTCGGTTTCGTAATCTTTTACGTCAAATAATCTTTTTGCCAATGGTTGTTGTATCGACAAATTTGAATTTAAATTGCCTTTGCTATTAACCACAGCCCATTGCTCGGTTGCATGGAAAGTGGACGGCAATACAATATCGGCAAACATAGTCATTTCGGCTGCATTGGTTACGCAATGAACAAAGAATGGTAGTTTTTTCATTGCTTCGTCCCAGCGCTGTGCACCCGCACTCGAAAAGTTAAAGTTGCACCAATAACCCATAGCAAATTTTATGTCGTAGGGCTTATTCTTGAGCAAATTATTGGCAATATTAGCAGTTACAACGCCGGAGCCAATCTTGCCGCTTGCCATCGATGGCATATTTTCATCACCGCGACCGTCTATTTTCTTCTGTGAATTACCTGCTTTTGCAGTATCATCCAAATAATTATCAACTGCAGGAGTGGAGCCTGCTTTTACTGATGGTCCCCTTAGTGTTCCACCTTCGTTGTCAGCCGAACCAAGCAATCCATTCAATGCGTGAATCGCCATTGCTGAGTAACTTCCTCTTGGCGACATAGCAACTCCCGGCCCTAACCAATGGATGACTTTTGGAGCAGCCTTCCCCATTTCGCGAGCAATTTGGATTATTTTTTCTTTTTTAATGCCCGTTAATGGTTCTGCCCAATCGGGTGTTTTGTCCTTCAATTCTATGTTCCACCATTTTATCAATCCGTAAGTGTGCTTTTCTTCGAAATCTTCTTCGGCAACAATTTGGTTTGGTTTAAACTTATTAACACCATCTTTAAAGTCGCCAACAAATTCTTTGTTCCACAATCCCTCGGTCAAAATAATGTGGGCAAAGGCAACAGCCAACGCACCATCTTGACCAGCAACAATTGGCAACCATTCGTGACCTTTGGATGCGGCAGTAGTTAAAACGGGGTCGATTGTAACCATTTTGGCGTTATCCAATACTTCACCCCATTTGTTAATCATTCCCGGGACGATACGATTGGAACGAACAGGATCGACACCCCAAAGAACTAAATATTTAGTATTCAAAACGTCGTAATCACGATAGCCCCAATATCCCTCGGTAAAGTACGAACCAGACTTCTCTGCCTCTGCACAAATGGAACTATGCGAAAATGAGTTAGGTGTTCCAATGATTTTTGGCATTGAGCTATAAGGTATGTTGTTGTTGTATGGTGTATAGCGTCCGCGTAGAAACATAATTTTGTGGCTTTCGTTTGCTGCACGCAATTCCAAGATTTTGTCGGCAATCGTATTCAATGCTTCGTCCCAAGTGATTGGAACAAACTTGGGGTCAACTCCACGTCCTTTTTCGGGATTAGTGCGTTTCATTGGCACTTTTAGTCTATCGGGATCATAGTTTTGACGTGGGATAAAATGACCTCTTAGACAAACATATCCCGGATTGACATTGGATTTTTGATTACCACGAACTTTAACAGCACGCCCATTAATAACATATACCTCGATTGGGCACCATGTGGTGCATCCTTGACAAGTAGAAGGTATCCATTTGCCTGCATCCTGCAAAATCAAATCTTTACTCTTGTTTTGAGCAAACACTTGAACCACGGGATTCATTAAAATCATTGTTCCGATACCTGCTACTCCGATAGTTTTCAAAAAGTCTCGTCGTTGTATTTTCATTTAAACTCCGCTTTGTGTTTTACTTTTTATTTACAACATTTTATTCAATAATAGTGCCAACAATTACTATTTTCAATAAGTTAAATAATTGTCAATAGATAAGTTGCACCTAAAAATAATGTTAGTCGGATTGTTTTGTGGAAACATACGAATTATCGTAAAGTCGTGAACGATTTTTCGTAGTTAAATGGAAAGCCCATATTTTTCCATTTTACTGCGGAGAGTGTTGAGTGGAATTTGCAATAACTCTGCAGCTTTTGTTTTATTATTGTTCGATTTACTCAATGCATCGATTATCAAGTTAATTTCGATTTCTGCAAGTTGTTCGTTAAGCGGTTTAGTAATTTCATAAGACTTTTGGATTGTTTGATTTTCTTTAATTTCCAACGGCAAATCAACTGGGGTAATTTTATTGTTGGACATCAATATAACCGTTCGTTCGGCAATATTTTTGATTTCGCGGATATTACCCTTCCACGAATATTGTTTCAATATTTCATAAACTTCGGGTAATATTTGTATGGGCTTTTTAGCAAAATGATTAACAAAATATTCAAAAAGTATGGCTACATCTTCGATTCTCTCCCGTATTGCATAAAGTTTTATTGGCAAAACATTTAACCGATAATATAAGTCTTCACGAAAAAGTCCTTGCTCGGCAAGTTGCCCTAAATCTTTCTTGGTTGCCGCAATAATTTTTACATTTAACTTTATGGTTTTGTTGCTCCCAATGCGCTGGATTTCGCCTTCTTGCAAAAAACGCAGCAACTTAACCTGCAATTCCAAGGGTATATCGTCCACATCATCGAGAAATAAAGTGCCGTTGTTTGCTTCTTCCAATTTGCCCACTCTATCTTTGATTGCACCAGTAAAAGCGCCTTTAATGTGACCAAATAATTCGCTTTCGAACATTTCTCGAGGCAAGATTGCACAACTAACTTTCACAAAAGGTTTTTCGTGACGAGGGCTATTGTAGTGTATTATATTTGCGATTAATTCTTTTCCTGTACCCGTTTCGCCCGTTATCAAAACGGATGAATCGCTGTTGGCAGCATATGGCAATATTTTTTGGAGGTCTTGAACAAATTTGGATTGCCCAATATAAGCATCGTAACCATATTTTGCCTGATTTGCTTGATTAATAATATCGCAACGAATGGATAAATTTTTGAACTCTATCAGTTTTTGTACATTTATCTTTAATTCTTCGGTGGGAAATGGTTTCATAAGATAATTAAAAGCACCTATTTTCATTGCATCAATTGCGGTATCGACTGAACCATAGGCGGTCATAACCAAAATTCCAATGTTTGGATGCTTTTCTTTAACCTGTTTTAATAATTCTAATCCGTGAAGGTCGGGCAACCGTAGATCGGTTATTATAATATCGGCAGTGTTTTTATTTAGATAAGTAATACAATCCATCCCATTCGGAAACGAAACAACTTCGTAACCTTCGTCGGATAATTCATCAGCAGTTGTTATGCGGATAATTTCCTCGTCCTCGACCAAACATATCTTAAATGTGTTCATCATTTTTCATATTGTTGAAATTTAATTGTAATTATTGTCCATTTTTCATACTGGGATTGAATTTCGATTTTTGCATTATGCAAATTTAGAATATTCTGCACAATCGACAAACCCAATCCCGTTCCTTCGCTTTTCTTTGTTGTATAGAATGTTTGGGTTACAATGTTAATTTTATCTTCTTCAATACCTATGCCGTTGTCTGTAATGGTAACATCAACTGAATCATTTTTATCTATTTTTATTTCTATGAATTTATCGTCGAAATTTCGAAATTTATTGGATTTTGTCTCGATTGCATCTATACTGTTGATTAGTAAATTTATGAATACTTGCTCGAGGTGGTGGCGGCTTGCCGATATTAAATAATCTTTATTCTCATATTTGCGAACAACATTGATATTACCCTCGTTCAACCGATGCGAAACCAACAAAAGCGATTTGTCGATAACTTCTCGCAGTTCTACGGGGGCAAACTCGATTTCGTCCTTTCGGGCATAATTCATTAAATTTTTGATAACAACATATATCTTTTGAGCCGATTCCTCCATCAAATCCAAATATTTAATTGTTTGTTCGGTATTTTGTAAGTTCTTTCTTATTCGATTAATTGAATTGAGAACTCCAGTAATTGGGTTATTGATATCGTGGGCTAAACCAGCAGCCAACACTCCGATGGTAGACATTTTTTCGCTATGAATTAACTCCGTTTGTAGTTTTTGAAGTTCTTTGTGTGTGCGGGATAATCTTATAAGCATTTCTTTGTAAGTGTCAATCAATCGGTCAATTTCGTCTCGGAATAGAACTCGTTGAAGCAAGATATTTGTATTTGCTATATTTTCGATAATCTCTTGATTTTTTTCGGTAAGTTTCTCCAAATTCATTCGACTCGATAGTAACTCCAAGGATTGTATTGGCTTTGTTATTAAATATGAAAAAACGAATGCACCTGCAATTCCAATTATGAAAAAAGTAACAATCATCACGAGAAAAATATGCATACTGCTATCCAAATTTGCGGAAAAATCAGCAATATCGAACCCGATGTATAAATAACCCAAATCGCCATTCATTATAGGCTTACTAATCTGAAACACATTCAAAGTGGGATTAAAACAGATCATTGGATAATCCACCTCGTAACGACAGCTATCTTTGCATTTGTAATTGTTGATGATTGCACTGGGGACTTCAGATTGAAAAGAATGTGAGATAATTTGCTCATCCTTATCGATTAATAAGATAAATTTTATTGTGGAATCGTTTGCTTTTGCTGTGTTAATTATCCGTTGTATAGACTCGTAATTATTATTTAAAAGACAATTCACAATATGCTCGGAAACAGTTTTGGAAACAAAAACCAACCTACGATTCAATTCATTTCGCATCGTGTTGGTCAAATTAGTTCTTATCAAAGAATAATTGATCGAGCCAAAAATAATAACAACAACAGTAATAGCGATGGAAAATTTCCAAAACAATGGCAGATATGGACGATATCGAGAAGTTAATTGCATTATTTTGATAATAATAATAGAATGCTAATAATGTAAATCTTAAAAATTCATATTCTTATAATTAACCCCAAAAGCATATTTACACTTCTGGGGTTAATTCAATTCAAATCATTTCAATTTTTCAATAGCTTGTTTCGTCGATTACCACTTTACCGCGGAATACTTTGTTAACCCAGATTGTGTAGCCAACAACTGCGGGCATACCAATCAATGCAATAATCAACATAACGGTCAAGGTCATTTGTGATGACGAAGAGTTGTATATATTTAAACTATTGACGGGGTCGTGCGCTGGTACCATATTTGGGAACAATCCGATTGCAAAAGTTGTCATCATCATCACGATTATAAGGAATGAGTATGTGAACGCCATTTTATAATTGCTTTTCTTTAATTGGCTTGGTATCAATAAGATTAAAGTTAGTCCTATTAGTGGTACTAAATACCAAACGGGAAAACTATTGAAGTTGTTAACCAATTGTGGTACGATTACAAATGTGAGAAGTGTTGCAATACCATAAAGAATAAGAAAAACCCAGTATGATTTTTGTGCAAATTCCTTAATTGCTGATTGCAAGGCATTACCAGTCTTGTTCAATGCAAATAAAGCTCCGTGCATACTGAACAATAAAACTGTTAGCAGACCTATCACCAAAGGATAGGGCGTTAACAACTGAAACAAGTTAATCCTTATGTTTTTATCGATATCAACAGGCAATCCTTGAGCAATATTTCCCAAAGCAACTCCGAGCAATAATGCGATTAATAATGATGATACTCCGAACGCTCTATCCCAAATCAATTGCCAATTAGTGGATTCCACTTTGCTGCGAAATTCCATTGATATTGCTCGGAAAATCATTCCAAACAAAAGTAGCATCAAGGCAAGATAGAAGCCCGAAAAAACTGTAGCGTAAACGTGGGGAAATGCGGCAAAAATCGCACCTCCACCGGTAAGTATCCACACTTCGTTTCCATCCCACAAAGGTCCAATTGAATTCATCAATATCCTTCTGTCGTCGGATTTTTTGGTAAAAAGCGATAATATGCCTACACCTAAATCAAAGCCGTCAAGTGCGGCATAACCCGTTAAAAGAACTGCAACTAATATAAACCAAATAATATTAAGATCCATATCTTGCCTCCTAATTTACCGAAACAGGTTCGGGACCTTGTTTAATTTTCTTAATTAAAATGTAAGCAAATAGAATAAACATAAGTATATAGATGAGTGTGAACATAATTAACGAAAACCAAATTTCACCACTCGATACTACGGTCGAGAAAGCTTCACTTGTCCTCAGGATTTTATATACAATCCAGGGTTGGCGACCAACTTCGGCATTAATCCACCCGACCTGGTTGGCATATTGGGGCAAAATGAACGATACTACTCCAATCCACAGGTACCACTTTGGTCGTTCGAAATTGTATTTTTTCCAAACGAAAAGCGAGAAAAAGCCGAAGGCGATAAAGAACATTCCAATAGCAACCATCCAATGATAAGATTGATAGACAAATAAGTTTACGGGGGGCCAGTTTTCCTTCGGAAATTCTTTTAATCCTTTGACAGGAACGGACGGGTCGCCATACATTAAAAGTGAGATAAATCCGGGGATTTCTATTGCCCAAGTTTCTTCTTTTTCGGCATCAGCAAATCCAAATAAATGGATACCGGCAGGACGAGTTTCGAAATGTCCAAGAAATGCCGCCATTTTTTCGGGTTGATTTTTGGCAACACCAACCGAACTGGAATGCCCAGTGGCGAGTTGAAGTAATGAAGCTATTACAATGATAACAGTGGCTATTTTCAGGGAAGGGCGAGCCATATCTTTATGTTTGTTTTTGAGCATATAATAAGCATTGATGGCAAAGAATAGGAAAGCTCCCGTTAGCCAAGCAGCAACAATAGTATGGGTATAGCGGTCGATTGTGGAGGGATTGAACACCATTGCCCAGAAATCGGTGATTTCGGCACGCATATTTGCACCTTCGCCAACAATGTGATAGCCAGCCGGAGTTTGCATCCAAGAATTTGCTACTATTATCCAAAATGCACTTAAATGGGCTCCCAATGCAACCATTATTGTGGAAATAAAGTGAGTTCGAGGTTTAACCTTATTCCAACCAAATAGCAGGACCCCCAAAAAAGTGGATTCGAGGAAAAAGGCAAAAACACCTTCGGCTGCCAATGGACTGCCAAACACATCACCTACGAAACGAGAATATCGCTCCCAATTTGTGCCAAACTGGAATTCCATAACTATTCCCGTAGCAACGCCAACTGCAAAAATTAATGCAAAAATTTTTATCCAAAAACGGGTTAAATTTCCCCAAAGTTTTTCGCCCGTTTTCATATAGTTATATTGAAGTATGATTAAGAACAATCCTAAACCAATGCTTAATGGTGGATAAAGAAAGTGAAATCCAATCGTAACCGCAAATTGGATGCGAGCGAGCATTTCAACATCCATAATTAGCTCCTTTTTTAGATTATTAAATAAAAATAATAATATAAACAAAAATAGTTGTGTTAAAATTACAAAAAAGTTGATATTTAACATAACAAATTTACGAAAATATTACTAAATAGTGATGTAAGGCTTTGGCGTTATATTTATAACTTAAACTTTGTTTTGATGTAATTGATTGTATCCGGAAAAGCCAAAAACAAATATCGTGGTTTAAAGTTATACTTGGTTATTCCATAATATAAAGCAGTTAGTCCAAAAATCGAAAAAAACGATACCAATCCAAGGGGCAGGAATTTATCTGAATGTGTGAAACAAACAATTAGCAAAGTTATGAAAAAGCCAACATTTGCTAACACTACTCCTTTTAACAAATACTTCAATTTTCCTTCGGCAGTGATTATCGAATAGAACGAGATAAAAGCTAAAAATGGGGTGGTGAGAACCATTAATTTAAGATAATCAAGTGATTGAGTGTAATTAATTGGAAAAATTAAGCCAAGCACAACATCTCCAATAGGCGAAATTATGAAGATTGAAGCAAGCAAGAAAATCCAAAAAACGAATGAAGTCGATTTGTTTATCAATGAATTAATGGAATTATAATCATTGTTTTGGATAAATTTTACGGCAGTGGGATAAAGCAAACCATAAATTGCATTAATGGCTTCATCAAATAATCGATAAAGGCTCTTGGCAGCAGAATACAAACCTATTGTTTCGGTTGCAAAAAATAGCTTGATGATGAATATATCTACTTGTTTAGGAATTGTATGCAGAATATTTGTGTATGCTATTTTCCAACTAAAACTATATAGTTCACGAATTGTTACCTCGCCTTTAAGTGAGAATACTATTTTTTTGTATGCAACAATTATTCCAACTATAGAACTTGTTAGTGCACCAATAAGATAATAATTAGAAAGGTTAGTGAAATTGAGAGAGATTTTTTGGAATAGTGAATAGAAAATTAATGCCGCAATTGTTCCAAAAAAAAATAAATTTATCAAAAATACATTTTTCATATTTCTATCCCTATACATCAATTTAAGAGTGAATGTTCGAGGGATAAAAAACAATGATAATAGTGGGGTTAGTTTAGCTATTTCAATTAAATTGCTTTCATTAAAAATAACCGCAAATAAGTCCCTAAACACAAATACTACAAGTGAAATTATTCCCGATAGAGCAATCATATTTAGCAACGCAATTGAATTTACTCTTGCAGTGTTTTTGGTATTCAATCCATATTGAATTATAATGTTTAAAGCAAAAGAGTCACCAACAGTGAATATCCATGAATTTAAGAAAATCAACAAGGAATACAAACCAAAATCGAACGTTGATGTATGATTGAAAATTAAAATCGTTACAAATCCGAACAGAAAATATAAAGCTTTATCTAATGCTGTCCAAGTTATTAAACCAAGGTTATCCTGAATTCTCACGAAATACTTTATTCTTAGTGCTTATTACAAAATTAGAGAAATGAAACAAAAAAATTTGACTTTTCAATAATTTTTATATTTTTACAGAAAAAAACTAACTTATTTCGTCTAATGATTAATATAGTTTATAAAAGTTTTCAACGAGGCTAACACACTTTTTTTCTTTAATTTTGCGAATATGATTAAACTTATCCTTTACATATTTTTATTTTTATTAGCAATAGATACATTTGCTCAATCGGGCGAAAGGGATAATACGCCCAATACGGTTTATTTTGATGCAATATTATTCCGTGGTGATTCGATTGATAATGCACGATTGGATGTGTTTGTTGCAATTCCTTACCAATCTTTGTCGTTCCTTCGTTCCGATAAAGGAATTTTTTTTGCAAAATATGTAATTAGTCTAAAATGTTACGACCGCAACGATTACTTGCTCGAAGAGAAAACAATCGATAGAACACTCCAAACAAAAGAGTATGACGAAACCCAAGGTTTGAATGCCAATTTCGACCCTTCACTGTTTTCATTTTTTCTTAAAGAGGGTAGGTATAGAGTTAACCTTACGATAACCGACCAAATATCCAAAACAAAATACGACCGTAACCGTGAAATATCCGTTGTAAATTTTTCGCAATATCGTTTTTCATTAAGTGGTTTAATGATTGTTAGCGATATAATCGATGCCAACGACAATGCAAGCATCACTCCATTTTTATCCGATAATATTTCGAATTTGGAAAATGGCTTTTTTGTGTTTTTCGAAGCATATAATAATGAAATAGCCCGAAATATAGATTTTGTTTACGAGTTATGGAGCGATAGTAAATTGGTCGAGGTGGGTAACCGCATTACTAAATTTGTCGAGAAAGGAACAAACCAGTTATACTTGCGAATTCCCTCGCCCAAGAATCTATTAACGGGCACTTATTACTTAAAAATAATCGCGATACCTCAATCCACCGATTCGATTTATGACGAAAGCCAATATTTAGCAGTAAGTCAGCGAACCATTAGATACTCGCCTACTCTTGCCGGCAATGTGGTCGAAAATTTAGATTTGGCAATACGACAACTCAGATATGTTGCAAATAACGCACAGATTAGGTATATAGAAGAAGGCGCGACCTACGAACAAAAACTAAATCGTTTTCGTGAATTCTGGAATGCATTAGACCCAACTCCAAATACCCAACGAAATGAGGCTTTCGAGGAATATTACAAACGGGTGGAATATGTCAATTCTCGTTTTAAATCCTACCAGCAAGGTTGGCAAACAGATATGGGAATGGTGTATATTATTTTTGGTTCTCCTGCATCAGTCGATAAGCGTCAGGATTACTACAACCCCTCTCGGATTTACGAAAGATGGATATATACTAATAATAGGGAGTTCATTTTTGTTGATAATAATGGCTTTGGGGACTATAAATTGCTAACTCCCACCACAATTTCCGAAAAATATGATTACAATCGTAACCGATAAATTACGCTAATTCAATTATGCCCAAAATCAATACTATAATTAATCGCTACATATTAAGGCAACACATAGCTCCATTTGTTTTTGGGTCGGCAATGGTGATGTTGCTATTTTTGATGCAATTTTTGATAAACCATTTAGATAAATTTATCGGAAAAGGATTGAGCCTATGGATAATCATCCAACTAATTGCATTCCAACTTGCTTGGATGTTAACCTTAGCAATTCCAATGGGAACTCTTTTCTCGTCGTTAATGACCTTTGGTAACTTATCTTCCAATTCCGAAATTACCATAGTGAAAGCAAGTGGTGGAAGTTTGTTTTTTATGATGCGTCCCGTAATTATTGCTGGAGCTTTTATCACACTTTTTGTTTTTTGGTTCAACGATTACGTACTGCCCGAATCCAATCAACAAGCAAAAATTCTAATGGCAGACATAACTCGCAAAAAACCTACTTTTGCTCTGGAAAGTGGTCAATTTTCCTCGCAATTAACGGGTTACACAATATTAGCACGTCAGGTTGATTCTCTTACGGGCAAAATGAGCAAAGTTACCATTTACGATAAATCAAAATATAATACATTCAACATTATTAATGCAGATAGTGGTTATATCCGCCCCAATGCAACATTTGAACAAATGATATTATCACTATATAATGGAGAAGTTCATCAAAGCTTTGCAATCCAGCCAAGTGCCTATCGATTAATCAATTTTAAGTCCTTAATTGTTCGAATTGATGCCGAAGATTTTGCTTTCAAAAGGTCGTCTGCTGATATGTTTTCGCGTGGCGATCGCGAAATGAACATTAAAGATATGCAAAAAATCGTTGATGAAATCGAGAACAATTTAAAAATGCGTAGGAACGAATTCTACAATATCATTAAATCTCACTATAATTATATAATTTTTGGTAAGGGAAATTATCAAAAATATGATGTGTCCGATTATCGTTTTGGAGATTCTGCACAAACCCGCCGAGTGGTTACTCTCCGAAATATTGAACTACAGATGGATTATTTCTACGGGTCGGTTGTCGCCACTGCAAATATGATTGAATCGCTCAAAAATCGGAAAAATCAGTATATCGTAGAAATTCAAAAGAAGTATGCTATACCTATGGCTTGCTTGATTTTCATATTGATAGGTGCACC
This sequence comes from Candidatus Kapaibacterium sp., assembly GCA_937995785.1. Lineage (GTDB taxonomy): Bacteria > Bacteroidota > Ignavibacteria > Kapaibacteriales > UBA2268 > GWF2-33-9. The sequence continues at coordinate 1,002 of CALKJQ010000076.1, read as the reverse complement.
TCTTGGTATAATTATTCGGAAAGGCAATTTTGGAATAAGCGCAGTTATGAGCTTAGCTTTTTATATTATTTATTGGATTTTTCTTATTGGTGGCGAAAAATTAGCAGACCGAAACCTTATTAGCCCATTTTTAGGTATGTGGTTGGGAAATATCGTTATCGGTATTTCGGCAATAATCCTAACAATTCGGATTAATTACGAAACTTTCGGTATAAAAATCAAGAATATTTTCAAACTTAACAAATCAAATTAATCTAATAATTACTGCGAATTTTTGGCGAAGATTGGTTTTCGAACATTAGCGGTATTCTAATTGCATTCTTAATAAAAATACAGGATCCTACTTTTTAATACTTGATTACACTTTGAATTGATTAACACAAGATAAATACCTTTGTTTATGCTATTTACGTCGATTTCAACAAGATTTTCTATTATTTTACTTTCCAATACTTTATTTCCTGTAAGACTATAAATTGCAACATTATCGAGTTTTTTGATGTTGTTTATTCTAATAACAATTGATTGGTTTTTATAGTTTCGATATATAAATATTTCATTATCCTCGATTTGTTGAATTGAATTAAGCTTTCTTGTTATAAAAACAATTTTATCGCTCCATCTGCTTCTGTTCGAATCCTTAATTTGCATTAAGCGAGAAAAATAAGTTGTTTCGTTATTTAGTGAATATTCCGAAACTTCTTCTAAAACTCCTATTTTGTCGATTATTAAATATTGGAAATTACTATCCAGAGCTACTTGAAGATAAAAATTGAATTGCGAATAATCCGTTAATATCTCAAATCGACCTTTTTCGGGAACATCAATAGATTTGTTAGGTGGATTGAGGATTGTGGGCGATTTCAATTCAGTCGTAAAAACAATTGGTTCCGACCATTTACTTTCGGAATTAGCATTAATTGCTTTAATTTGTACAATATATTTGGTATTATAATTTAACTTATCAAAGTAAATTTCGAAAGTATTTGCTCCCTTGGTATT
>CALKJQ010000075.1 GCA_937995785.1 Candidatus Kapaibacterium sp. | reverse complement strand
ATTGAAATAGTTTAAACTGCAAATTAATAAATATACTTTAAATTTGCTTTGGAAAATAACATTTAATATGGAAAAACAAATTGACATATTGGATTTTCAACAAATATTCGACCTTATTGCTTTGATTGATGTTCCTATTATTATCTCTTCACAAGAAGATCACCGAATTATTTATGCCAATCATTCTGCCGTTACAGCTTACGAAAGAATGAATTATCAGCTATTAAAACAAGATCTAAGAGAATTTTTTAAAAGGGGATTCAACGAGATTTATCATATTTTTCTTAGTTATTACGAACAGCTAATCAATAATCAAATCAATGAGTTTAGATTGGATAACACTGATTTTACCGATAATATCTCTAAAATTGCTGATATTCAAGTTAATAGGATTTTATACTTAGATAAATTCGTTTTTTTAGTTCAAATTAATAAAATTAGCTCAAACATATTAGTTAAAAACAAACTCGAAATCATTGATATTACTAAGGAACAGCAATTTATCCAACAGGTGTTGATGCTTAATCAATCTGAACTAAAGAATGTAAAATTAGCACAAAAAGTTGAAATCTTAGAAAATCAGAAAAAAAACTTGCAAAATGAATTGTTGACCATACAGGAAAGAATTACAACAGATGCACTAAAAATCACATCATTAACTCAAGAAATTGAGATTCTGAAACAAGATATTGAAACTAAAACACGCGAGTTTGAACTCGAAATAATTAAGAAAAACAAAGAATTAACAAAAATACAGAACGAACTTAGTGATTTTACGAACCTACAATCAATAATATTGGCTAATTTGGGTCATGAACTAAGGACTCCACTAAACGGAATCTTAGGTTTTGCACAATTAATCGAAACCGAAGATATTTCAGAGCAAGTTCATAACGACATCCAAATGATTAAAAAGTCTGCTAATAGATTGAAAAACACATTAGATAATTTGCTTTTGTTATCGGAAATAGACTCCCAAGAAAAGCATATTAATTTTATGGAATTTGAACTTCGGCATATCGAGGATTTTGTTTCGTCAGAATATCACGAATTGGCAAAGATTAAAAAGTTGAGTTTCGAGATAAACATCCGTAATCCTTTAGATAAAATAAAGATTGACCCTGAGTTAATGCAAGTTGTCTTTGATGTAATTTTGGATAACGCCTTTAAGTTTACAAACAAAGGTTATGTTAAAATTGAAACCGAAGAATATAATACTGATAAAGGAGATTATATTCTTATCAAATTCAAGGATTCGGGTTGTGGAGTACCAAAAGAGAAGGTAGATTTGGTATTTAAACCATTTAGGCAAGGAAGTGAAGGTTACCAAAGGGAATTTCAAGGTGTTGGAATTGGGCTTTCGATTGCTAAGAAAATACTACAAATATTAGGAGCCGAAATAGGACTTATAAGTACATTAGGAAAAGGATCATCTTTTATTATACAGATACCAAAGATTGCAAATCAATAAAAATAGAATATTATGCACAACGGAAACTATGTTTTAATTCTTCATACTCATCTCCCATTTGTACTGCATCACGGAATATCGCCACATGGAGTAGACTGGTTGAACGAAGCAGTAGCAGAATGCTATATTCCACTTCTAAATGTTTTCAATGATTTATTGAACGAAGGAATTAAGCCTAATGTTACACTCGATATTTCTCCAATTTTATGCGAACAAATGGAAAATCCTGATTTTAAGCATATTTTTGTTAAGTATTGCGACCAAAAAATCGAAGCAGCCAAAATTGATAGAGAAGATTTCAAGCGTTGGGGTTACGATCCCCATCATATTTGGTTGACTGAATTTTGGGAAAATTGGTTTTCTGCACGAAAATCTGATTTTATAGAAAAATATAACTCCTCGATAATACAAGCACTGAAAGAACTGCAAGATAAAGATGCAATAGAAATAATGACTTGCGGAGCAACTCATGGTTACTTTCCATTATTGGGTTACGATAAGAGTATCAATTTGCAAGTGAAGGCTGCAGTTGAGAATTACCAAAAATACTTTGGGCGAAGACCGCGAGGTATATGGCTGCCCGAATGTGCATATCGTCCTGCATATTTTTGGAAATCATTGATACCTGTTGCTCCCTTTAACCAAAAGCATTTTAGGAGAGGGATAGAAGAATTCCTTCACCATCATCAAATTGATTATTTTGTTACCGACCAAAAATTACTCGAAGAATCCAAGCCTATTGGTGCATTTGATAGTGAAAAAAAGTTTTTTAATACTGTACTATCTCCATTTTTCCAAAGCACACCTTGGAATTTTGACAAAAATCCATTGAGGACATATTTGGTCTCATCGGGAGATGAAGTGGAAAGGGGAACTGCTGGGATATTTACTCGCCATCGCGATCTATCGATGCTTGTATGGAGTGGAGAAATAGGTTATCCCGGCGAGCCCGATTATCTTGATTTTCACAAAAAGCATCTAAAATCTTATTTACGATATTGGAGAGTTACCGATAACAAAGCCGATATGATGTATAAAAATTTGTATCACCCCGATTGGATTTGGAAAAAAATAGATCTGCAAACAAATCATTTTATTCACCATATAGAGAATACCGTAAATTATTATAAAAATCTAACCAATAAATTTGCAACATTAACCACACCTTTCGATACTGAGTTGTTTGGTCATTGGTGGTTCGAAGGACCCGAATTCATAAGGAATCTTATTCGTGGAATCCATCACTCGCCTTGGGTTAATATGGTTAAAGCAAGTCAGCAATACGATTTGCTGAACCCACAAGAAGTTATTTCTATACCCGAAGGTTCGTGGGGCGAAAATAATAACCATGATGTTTGGATGAACGATGGCAATAAATGGACTTGGGAACAAATATATAACGATGAATTAAGGCTAAATAATATACTATCATCTACTAAATTGGATAATATTGATAATCACTCCAAAAGAATTTTACTTCAGGCATTAAGGGAATTGATGTTGATGCAATCGTCGGATTGGCAATTTTTGATTTTTACCCAATCAGCCAAAGATTATGCCGAACAAAGGTTTTTCTTCCACCACTCCGATTTCAACAAACTCTGCGATATTGCACAAAAGAGTTTGAAAGGCGAAATTTTGTCTGATGAGGAATGGCTTTATGTGGAAGAGATAGAAGAACGCGATGCGGTATTTCCCGAATTAAAATTGGATTGGTGGCAAGACATTTAAGGAGAAAAGGTGGATGCTCAATTAAGAAAAAAATTTATTGTATCAATACTTATAATTGCCATTGCAAATGCTTTAGCCGGCGGAATGTTTGTTGTTGCCTATTTTCTATCTCAAAATACGATTTTTCTCTGGGGCGGACTATCAGTTTTGGTAATTACTTTGATAGCTTTGATATTTGTTTTTCTAAAAATATTGAAAATCAAAAATTAATAATCAATTTAAATTAACTGATTTCGTTTATACCATTATTAAAAATAGGTTATTATGAATATAAATGAACGCGTTCATATCGAAGAAAGAGATAATTATTACTACGTCAAACTTTTTGGTAAATTTGTTGGTGAAGATGAGACTGATTTTTTCGAAAAAAAATTGGACTCAATAGTTAAATTAACCAAAAATAAGATTATAGTTGATTTTGCCGAAGTTACATATTTTAGCTCGATAGCAATTGGCATTTTGCTTAAAATGGATGATAGATTCACAAAATTCAACGGCTCTATTGTGTTGATTAATATCCCTGATGTTATTTCTCATATCTTAGGAATAACCAAAGTAAGCCGTATCTTGAATATTGCACGCAATTTAGAAGAAGCTGAGGATTTAATTCAAAGGAATTAAATGAAGCCAAATCAACTCTTCGAGGAATTATCAGAGATTGCCAAAAGTCTGGGCTATCGTATCCGAAAGGATGTAGGCAATTTTAAAAGTAATAACTGCATCGTGAAGCAAGAAAAAATTATTATTCTCAATAAATACGCCAGTATTAATTCCTATAACAAAACTTTGGTAGCGGCAATTAAACAAGAAAATTACGATACAATTTTTATTAAACCTCAATTAAGGGAAATTATTGAGAACAATAACGACAATTCTGAATTAATCTCAATATTCGAGGATAAAAACTAAAATTCGAGAGCCTTTGGCAAGCTAAAAGTGAACGTCGTTCCTTCCCCAACTTTGCTTTTCACGGAAATATTACCATTGTTACGTTCAACAAAACTTTTGCAAATATGCAGACCCAGACCAGGAATTCTCCTTTTGTTAAAGCCCAGAATATATAACTCATTATCCTCGAAAATATACTTTAATTTATCCTCCGGAATACCCTGACCGTGGTCTTTGATGCTTATATAATAGAGCTGATCATCGTCTGCAATATCTAATTCAATGCTCGAATTAGGAAATGAATATTTCATTGCATTAGAGAGTAGATTGCGAATAACCGAAGAAATCATAAACCTATCACACTTGCAGTAGGTTTTGGGTTGAATAGATGAATTTAATATTATATTTTTGCTTAATGCTTGGCTTTTATAGATTAATAGTGAATTTTCAACTAAATTATATAAATCCGTAATTTCGGGGTTGAAGTCCAATTTTCCAGTTTGGGATTTACTCCAATCCAATAGATTATCAATCAAGTTTTTGACAACATAAATTTGTTCGCTAAGTTGGAAAATATATTCTTTTAATTGCTCGGGAGATAACTTATCATAATAATTTGTAAAAATATCCGCAGTAGTAATTAACGAAGTAATAGGTTCTCTTAAATCATATCCAATTATGCTAAAGAATAAATCCTTTTCGTAGTTCGATTTAACTAAATCAATTTCGATTTGCTTTCGGTCGCTTATGTCGCGAGCGAGTGTAACTACTGTTCGTTTTCCACTCGAGTGCTTTGTTTTAACGGGAGTGATATTGGCTTCGAATGATCTCCTACCAGCGGGAGTTTCCACATCGTAAGAAATTATTATAACGCGATTTTCCGAAATAGAAGTTCGGATAGATTTCAAAAAATAGTCAGCCAATTGTTTATCGAATATTTCGTAAATGTTTTTGTTAATAATACTTTCTTTGGGGAGCACTAATAGATTGGGATTAGAAGTAAATAAATCAAGATATGTTCCATCTTCGTCCATATAAATCAATAGATCTGGAATAGTACGAATGATTGCCTCTATTTGTTCCTTGAGGAATTCCTCGTTGGTAATATCCTCGACAACCCCTTGGTAATAATCTATTTTACCATATTCATCTCGATGGGCTTTGGCAGTTTCGCGAACGATTATAGATTTGCCACTTTTTTGGTACCAGGTTGCTTTGGAAGCAATGATTTCACCGACTTCTTCCATAATTTTTTTGAATTGGGTTCGCCCTTCTTGCAATGGATAATCTTGGCTTTCAAGATCAATATTATAAATTTCATCTACAGAGTCATAGCCCAGCATCGAGACTAATTTTGGATTTGCCAATATAATTCTGCCTTCGGGTGTGGAACGATAAATTCCCACAGGAGTTTGCTCGAATATACTTCTGAATTTTTCTTCACTTTCCTTGAGTGCTAATTGGAACTGACGAGCTTCGGTGATATCCACAAATGAAAGTAAATAATTTCGGTAAGATTCAAAAACATTCTCGAGTATTCTAACATCTACCCTCAAAAACTTTTTTTGTCCATTCTTATCATTAATTTCTATTATCATTCTATCCAAAGAACTTTTAGGTTTGTTATATATTCTGATAAGTTCGATAATTTGCATTCCAAGTATTTCATCAACTTTTTTATTGATAATAGATTGCGTGGGTAGGGAAATAATATCGGCAAATGATTTATTTACCTCAACGATTTCCAAATCATAATTCAAAAGTAAAAATCCAACGGGAGCAAAATTGAAAAGTAAATTGAATTTGTTTAATACTTGTTCAATTTCGGATTTTGATCTCAAGAGTTCTTCATTTTGGAGTTCGAGTTCGTACCTAATGGATGTTAGTTCTTCGTTTTGTAATTCCAACTCCAATGCTTGTGATTGGCTCTTTTGTCTTAAAAAAGATAATTCTGCAATTTCATTATTAAGATTAATATTCTCGACCTTTAAACGTTCGAGTTCATTTTCTAATTCTTGAATTTTTTCATCTTTTGTCATATTAGCTTAGCGAATGTTTTTTTCAAAATGTTGATAATCTTTTAGCGAATTCCATTCTCCACCCCAATTCCAGCCTCGTTTTATAAATTCATTATAAATTATCGAGTCCTTCAAAATAGTACCCGGAGTTTTTTTGTCATAACTCGAGCCTTTAGGAGAAATCGTGCCGTCATTATAGACAGCTGGATTCTGAAAAGGATTTATATCAATTGCTATGCCAAAAGAGTGGTTCGACAATTTATTTTTTCCTGCAACTTTACGATAGTTAAACGAAGAGGTATTATTGTCTTCCATCGAAAGGTTGTCCGACCAGCCGTATTTTACTATCGGTATTACTTTACCAATGGGGAATTTAATATCCTTAATTATCTGAAATACTTCTTTAATATCATTTTCGAGAGATTTGTGAATCACTAATTGACCACGGTGAAGCTTTTTATCAAAAGAAAAATATTCCACATCGATAATAATTAAATTCTTAATCACACTATCGGGGGCTTGGGTGCCACGGATAGATTCTTCGAAAGTTAAATCCGAATCAACAATGATTTGTCCCGCCAACAAAGAAGAATACAAAAGAAATATAAATAAAAATTTAAAAAACATAAAAACAAACAACTAATATCTTGTGTTTTTGATTAGCACTGGTGAATAATGGGAAAGATTCTCCAACACCTTACCCGTGCCACGAACGACTGCTTTTAAAGGTTCTTCGGCAACATATACTGCCATCCCTGTCGCTTTAGAAATTCTCTTATCCAATTCTTTGAGCAAAGCTCCACCGCCGGAGAGGAATATTCCGCGTTCGAGTATATCAGCGGCAAGCTCGGGCGGAGTTTGCTCGAGTAATCGCAAAATTCCGTTAACAATTTCGGAAATAGGTTCGGTTATTGCCTTACGAATATCAACAGACGAAACTTCAATCATTTTGGGAACGCCCGTTACCAAATCGCGTCCACGAACTTCGATGGCTAATTCTTCTTCTAATGGAGCAGCCGAACCAGCCTGGTGCTTGATGATTTCAGCAGTTCGTTCGCCTATTAAAAGGTTATGGGCACGACGGAAAAATTGTATGATGTTATTGTTCAACACATTGCCCGCAATTCTTAAAGATAAATCTACTACAATACCAGCCAGTGAAATTACTGCAATTTCGGAAGTACCACCACCAATATCAACAATCATATTGCCAACCGATTGATGAACATCCATACCAATACCAATTGCGGCAGCCATAGGTTCGGCAATTAAATGAACTTCGCGAGCACCAGCATGCTCGGCGCTATCGCGAACTGCTCTTTTCTCAACTTCGGAAATACCCGAAGGCACTCCTATCACAACGCGTCGTGGAGGTTGCCAGTTTTTGGTAACTTTATGGATAAAAGCCCTAAGCATACCTTCGGCTATCTCGAAATCTGCGATTACGCCATCTCGCAGCGGACGGATAACTTTTATATCCTTATGGGTTTTTCCTATCATCGTTTGAGCTTCAGAACCAAAAGCAATAATATGCTTTGTGTTTCGGTCGAATGCAACTACAGAAGGTTCATCCAATATTACCCCTTTTCCTGGAACCCAAATTAAGGTGTTGGCTGTCCCCAGATCTATTGCAAGGTCGTTAGAAAATAATCGTAAAAATGGCATTTTGATTAATTGTATTGTTGAAAAATAAGTTAATGTAATTACAAAATTAAGAATAAAATTAGTAATTTAGTAAAAAAATAAATTTCTGTATTTATTATTTGCTTTGGTTATTAATAAAGTTGTAAATTTATAATTTTTTTTTCTAACTTATTGATTTATAAAACTTTTTTTACAAATATGTAAAATTTATTACTACAAATTTCAAGAAAAAGTTAGTGTTAATCAATATTTTGATTGATTTGTTAAGTTTGTTTAGAAAAAATTTAGTAGTTTTAAAAATTATAAAATGATTAAACCAAAAAATCTTTTTTAAATATGAGTATAATAAAAAGTTATAATGGAGGAATAAATGTCTAAAGGTGGTGGAGCCGGTAAAGTATATTTTGTGCTTTACTTAGCAGTAGTATTGGAGCTACTAATCATTATTGTTGAGCGAGACGAAGCCGAAGAACATTTGGCAAAAAAGCAAAAGGAGACTATGCGAATAGTCGAAAGTATCCTTTCGCAATTGCAATCTGGTGCGGGCACCGAAGGTATTAACACTCGTCCTCAGGACGAAATTACCATCCCCCCTCCAGGTATTAATATTAAAGAAGTTTTAGGTGCCGACTTAAAACCAAATAGAAAATACATTGTTGAGGTTGGTGTTACAGATATAAGTGCAGATTTAAAACGCAAGGAAGGCGAATCGGAAAAGGACTATACACAACGATTACAAAAATTAGTTAAATTAGCCAATGTTGAGCAAATCCAATATCAAATTTTCTTCAATCCAAGCCAAGATGTGGCCGGACCACCTCAGTTTCCTTCGGAAGAAGAATTACGAAAAGCTAAAATAGATGTATCTAATTTTAACCCCGGTCAATATGTAGAAACACCAAATAATACTGGAGCGGCTTGGGAATTTGTTGGTTTAACAGAACTGATTTTAGACGAAGATGCCACATTTAATAGTCTTGATTTAAAAAATATAACGCCTGAAAAAATCCAACCAATATACCCTTCGGCAAAAATCAAAAGAGTTGGACCAGTGCTCGTTCCCAATAATCTACCTGTGGATAGTAATTTCTTCTACTCTCCCGAAGAAACAAGAAGAGAAGGATTCGACCGAAAAGGTGGATTACTTAAAAGAGATTTTGTTGTTAACTTCCAACCACAAAGCCGTGCGGGATGGTACAAACTCCGATTCGTATCTCGTACCAACAGAATTCTTGGTATTCGCGGTGGCATGACAGCCGACCAAATTCCCGATGATGCAACTGTAAATATTGGTACAGTTCAATTAAATGTTCGCGATTTGCGAAGTGTTCTTCGTGAATTAAGTTCCAAATTGGAACGCTACAATCCTCCATCTACCGATATCCTCTTTAAAGAACAAAATATCGATAAATTCATAGAGCAACTCAATACAGCTATACAAAATGCAAAATCAGACGACAATGCAACACAAATTATAAACAACCTTAATTTGTATGGTTATATTGTTAGATTATTGGCACCAGGCCAATCCCAATATTTCGACCAAAACAGAGGAAGCATAGAATTCGATATTCGCGTTATCACTCCTAAGCCACAAATAGCAGAACCAACTGTTCAAAACTTATTACCTTATATTGCTACTTTCGATGCCGTTTCACCAGCCTTCAGCTTTACGATAAGTCCTTACCAAGAAACAGCCAATGCAATCGAAGGAAGAATAATAGATAGTCGTGGCGGTGTTGTTGAGCGATTATCTTTAACTCCAATGGATCAGATGCCCAATCAACGAGTTACTCCGCCAGTTCGTGGTGGTGCCCGTGAATACTTTGCAACTATTCCTGGTCGTTTAAGTCCCGGTAAGTACAATGTCGAAATTATCCATAAGTTAAGCGGAAAAACCGCCCAAGGAACAGCCCAATTGGAAGTATTCCCAACTGGTTTGACCAAAGAAAGTGAAAATGAAATTGTAAATAGGTTGGAAAGCTTTGGATACTATGGCAATCCTGTATCGTTGAATGCAATTCCCACATCTGGAGCTAAAATCAAACCCGATCAATTTAGAATCTATTTGACAACCGACATAGAATCGCAACGCCCTGCAGTTCAATCTTTAACTATTCCACCCGAAAATGGATTGAACTTGGTACCACCAGCAAAGAAATTGTCCCTTAGAATCACTTGGTTGCAACCAATTACAGAAAAGGAAGTAGATATCTATCCTAATAAAACATTCACTATTAAGCAAGAGCCACCTAACGTTATCCTTAGGAATATGCTCACCGAGGTTTCGGGTACTGCAACCAAAGTAAAAATTGAAGCTAGAAACATCCAAGTTACCAAGGCTCCAACTGGAACAGATAAAGATGCAAAAATAGAAGTTAAGGTATTTGGAGATCCTCAAGTGATAGAAGGAATGAGTGGATACTCACCATCTATCGAACCAATGATTGATGGCGATCCCGAGAACGGTTACACATTAGTTCTCGAATACTCTGGAAAATTGGATCGTGGTCAAACAAAAATTAAAGGAACAATTAGGGTTGATGTCCAAGCAATAGCAATTAATCCAGTTAATAATGAGCGTTCCGAACCTAAGAAAACTTCGATAGTTATCCCAATTAACTTTGAGCCAGATAAAGGCAGACAAAGAAGAAGATAATATTTTAATTAACTTGAAAACAAAATGGTAAAAAATATGAATAAAAAATTATTAATAGGTATCTTAGCTTTAGTTGCAATTTTGGCGAACACATTGTTCACATTTGCTCAAGGAGGAGACGAAGCCTTTAGAGTGCGGCTCGAAAGTGTTTTTTCGAAATTCAAAAACTATCGTTTTTCCGAAATTGCAATCTATAAGATAAAGGATATGAAGGACATCCGAAATGCAATCAAAACTAAAGAGGAAGATAGCGGTAGTCCTATCGATGCTACTGGCGAGGTTGATGAATGTATTAAATCAGGTGATAAAAACGTATTACAATTTATCGAAAACCAGGTGAAAGATGGCAAATCCATCAACGAAGTTCGCCGCGAAATGTTAGGTCGTGGTATGTCCATCCCACCCGATTTAGATTGTATATATAATTACTACGCTAAAAAAACACAAGTTCAAACCAAGCAACTTCGTTCTGCTTATGCAGTAACAACAAGGATGTTGCCCGACCAATTAATACCCTCGACAATAATTGCTTTGATTGTATCCACAGAAGATAATGAACTTATAGAGAAAAATCTTGATAATCCATCACCTGGTAATGTTTATACATATCCTGAGTTAATAAACTTCAACTTAGACCAAAATCAATTCCGTTCCAAAAATCTCTATGAATTAGTATCAATTGCATTCCAACAAGGTAATGTGGAGAATAAAACTCTCGAAGCTCAAGGTATAGGCGGTTTTATGCAATTTGGACCAAAACGATATGGTGTATCTAATTCATTAGTAAATAATCGTTACGAAGTTACTACAAAAGACGTTCAAAAGTTTTTGAGAGTTAGCGAGGGACAACCAAACAATATTGAATTATTTAGTAATGAACTTATTGTTTCGCCCGATTTAATCCGTTGGTCGAAATATGAATTAGAAATACAAAAGTACGAGGACGGGACCAGCGATACGTTATCGATGATTACAAACAATAATTTACCAAAATATGGATTTGAATTGAAATATGGCATCGAAGACATAAATATTCCATCCCTATGGAGCGAACGAATGGCATTCAATGCTCTTTGGCAGGGTACTAAATTAGGAATTATTTTACCAACCAATGGCTGGGCTGGATTAAGCAAGGATTTGATGGACGTAACCCGACGTTTTACATACGGTGGGGTTGGAATAAATGGTTCAGTTGATTTCCCAATTTTATTGCTCCCAGCTTCTGGTATTTTCCATATAAGTGGTGCCTATATATTTAGCGACGCTAAGGCAGCCGATTACAAAAAACGTAATTATCTCGACGATCCAAGAAATTATATCTATAAATCCGGAGACGACGACTACTTTATCCGTTCCAATGCAACTGTGTTCTACACCTTCGGTATAAGCGTTGATGAAGATTATATCCTTCGATTTGGAATGGGTGGTTCGATTTATTCGGCAGAAAAATGGAATTATCGCAAAGACGAAGACCCCGAAACTCGTGAACCCGTTCTAAATTTCGTTAAAGCCGGAACCGAAACCGTTGGAGGAATTTCTGGCAGAATCGATTTTATGGCAAAAGGTTTTAGCACCCCAATAGGAGGAACTATTCAATATTTTGACGAAGGATTATACGCAAACCTATGGCTTCAGATCCCATTAATCGAAAATAGAATGCATTTACGTTTGGATGCTAAAGGTTACTTTAAAGCATTCACCGAAGTTCCAAGAGCATGGGAAAATGAAAGCGTGTTTATTCCAATGGCAAGAATAATATTGAATTTTTAATTAACAAAGGATAAAGGTTACATTTATGAAAAAGAATATATTAGTAATAGCACTTTCTTTAATCATCGTTTTATTTGCAAAAGTTTCTGCTCAAAACACTGCATTTTTGGATAAACAATCCATTATCGATTCATTAACAAATATCGATCCCGAAATCAAAAAGTATTTTCCAAGATGGAAACTTTGTGAACCCGATTTGCAAATCCAAATATATCAAACATTTGTATTTTATAATTACCCAAAAGATAAATTAGACCAACAATCAATAGAAATTATGGCTGGTCCGAAGGAATTCGAAGAAGATGCATATCAAATATTGGTAATTACTTGTGGCGAATCTTCGATGAACGCTGTTGAAGTAGAAACCTATATGGGTAGCACATTATTAGGATTCTTGTCGGGAGAATTTATTTATTCTGGTCCCAAACGAGGCGAACAACATAATCCCGCAAAGCGAGACTATTGCTTTCAAGATATTCCAATTGAATTCCCGCTTTCTCAAAGCCAAGCCGAAACAATTATGAATTATCTACAGCCAACCAATGTATCGCAAGCATTCACCTTATCGCTGTTCGAACAATCCTTAAAAATTGGCGAAACTGGTTTTTGGGTGCGTTCAATTATGGGTAATGATGAATTAGGTTATCCATTCTGGTCGTCGGGTGCTTCCAAAATTACTTTGCAAAGACCCCTTTATGTGAATAACGACACAAGAACAAGCAAAGCAATTCCGTACCTAATCAATGCTTATTTGGGCGGTTCTTATCGTGTTACAAGTGGGTTAAATCCCTCCACATTAATGAGCTGGATTCCAAAAAGAATGCTCAACAACGCAAACGACGGCAAATTGGTTGCGGGGATAGATGTTTATATGCCTTTCAAACCTGAGTTCGGAGCATCGATTCGCGCAGAATTTCCGATGGGCAAATTGGAAGAATATGATATTGAACCTGATAAATATGGACAATACGCCCCACAAGATAGAATAATCGATAATGGTAGAATTACCCAAGTTGCGCCTGTATTGCGTTCCTCCGGTATCGTTTCGGCATTTTATAATTGGTGGTTAAATCCCAAAAAACCCGAGAATTATATTCGTTTCGATTTAGGATTGCATTATAGTGAAGTTATTGAATTAGGCGTTAAAACCCGTCCCGGCCAAGGCGAAGCTATCATTTATTCGCTTACGCCTGATGTGGAAGGATTGCAAACCTACAAACCCAACGAATTTGGCGATTGGTTATATGCAAAAGTTGAATATCGCAACCAAGCAGTATTTCCATTTGGAATGAGTTTGCAGTATTCAAATCAAATTGTAATGGGTGATATTTGGATACCATTATTTGGAAATTGGTTCTACATTCAGGCAAAGTATTCAACTCCTCTCAGAGTTGAGCGTCCTTATGAGATCCGCAATTTCTTTATGATTTCCCCATTACTACGATTAACAATATAGTTTTGTGTGATGCTAACACCTCCATAGCTTTGTAATAAAGTATATGGAGGTGTTGCTATTAAATTTAATATATTTTTAACTCTATGAATTATTCTAAAGAAATTAAAGTCTTACTTTTATTAATTTATTGCTTTTTCTTTGTAATAGTATATATTTCGGCTGCACAAATTGATACTGAATTAGACGTATTAAGTCGTGCCAAAATCGAGGCTGCCCGTAAGGAAATTGACTTAACAATCCAAAATGTAGATATAAGCAAATTTCCTCAAGTTAAGGTTCTAATCGAGGCTTTCAATAAAATTGGCGAACCACTCGATTCACTTAGCCCCGAAAACGTATTCATTTACGAAAATGGCGAAAAAAAGCAAGTGATATCTGTGGAAAAAGTTCCAGCTGCCGAGAAAATAACAATCGACTTCGTATTTGTTTTGGATAAAACAGGAACTATGCAGCGATATATCGATGCTATTAAATTGAATATAATCAACTTTACGAAAAGCTTACTTAAGAGAAATATAGATTATCGTTTGGGATTAATATTATTTTCGGATGAAGTCGAAAAAATATATCAACCAACAAAAAACGTTTACGATTTCCTAAACTGGATATCTTCGGTTAGAGCATACGGTGGAAATGACGAAAAAGAAAACGCTTTGGAAGCATTGGCTGCAACTACCAAAATCGACTATAGAAAGGAAGCAACCCGAATTGCCGTGATGATTACGGATGCTCCTTACCATCAAGCAGGCGAGCAAGGCGATGGCAGAACTGGATATACTACTAATACTCTAATATCTACTCTGCAAAAAAATCAAATTAGACTTTTTGCAATTACTCCTCAGGATTTGGAGCAATACAAAACAATTTCACGTATGGCACGCGGCAGCTGGTACGACTTGGAATATCCTTTTTCGACTGTATTGGATAATTTTTCGAATCAACTCACCAACCTTTACTTTGTAACTTATTTATCTACTCGTAGTGCTGTGCCCGATTCAATCGACATTGGCATATACGACCCAAAAACTAATAAGATAACACGAAAATCTATTCCTATTGTGGAATTGGGACGAAAACTAATTTTGGAACACCTATTGTTCGGTGTTGCAAGCTACACCTTGCCGTCTGTTATACCCGAATTGGATATCCTTACGGACTTTTTGAAAGCAAAACCCAATGTAAGAATACTTGTCGAGGGACATACCGATGCGATAGGTGGTTTGGAATCCAATCAACTATTGTCGGAAAAAAGAGCCGAAGCAGTAAGAGAATACTTGGTTAATAAAGGAATAGAAGCCGATAGAATCGAAACAGTTGGCTTTGGTAAATCCAAACCTATCGCCAATAATAATACAAATTTTGGTCGCCAACTCAATCGCAGAACAGAAATTGTGATTATATCAAAATAAAATTTGTATTTTTTTTGTTATTTAAAACAAAAATCGTAATTTTGTATTCTTATCTATAGGTGAAACGATGGATTTACAAAAGTTTATTGAATCGAAAAATATTGAAAGAGTAGAAAAGTTAAGATCAGATAAAGATTCTACCTACACCAAATTGCCGGATTTCGAACCAGGTGATTCAGTTAATATTTCTGTTAGGGTTATAGAAGGCGAAAAAGAAAGAATTCAGAACTTCAAAGGGATAATTTTAAGTAGAAGAGGTAGTGGAATTAATCAAACTTTCGTTGTTCGTAAGATTTCCAATGGAGTCGGCGTAGAAAGAATATTTCCGCTGTTTTCTCCAATTATTCAAAACATTGAAATTATCGCCAAAGCAAATGTCCGCAGAGCCAAACTTTATTATTTGCGTGGTATGAGCGAGAAGAAGATTCGTCAGAAGTTAAGATAAAATCCAAAATATCTTGCCAAAATATTTTTGAGAGGTTTTTTTTACGAAAAAGACCTCTTATTTTTTTAGAATAATTCACGTTTGATTTAATTTAGGATAGAAAATATTATTTGTGTTAATTATTTATGTATAATTCCTTAATTTGCAAAAAATTTTTCACTTATTATTAAAAAAAAAAGGAATTTATGAAACACAAAATTACGCTTCTGATTTCGCTTTTAGTTACTTTTTTAGGAACTAAAGCAATTGCTCAAAATAACTATTACCTTTTGAGCGATGTTGGTATAAAAGATGCTTACAACTTTACTACAAATGGTACTTTCGTTATCAATGCTTCAGATTCTGGTGTTCCCGATATGTTGTCTGCGGAGCAAATAATACCATTCACATTCAATTTTTATGGAAAGCCATATACCAAATATAAGATTAGCGATAATGGATACATTACTTTCGATTTAACTCAAACAGAAAGTATTGCCGAAAATTCTACTTTACCTTCGCCAAACTCTCCTAAAAACGCAATTTTTGGATTTTGGGATGCGTTAGTACTCCAAAAACCCGATAATACATATAGATATGCCATATTGAATTGGACATATGGCACGGCACCAAACCGAGTTCACGTTATTCAATGGTTCCAAATTAAAAGAAACGTTAACTATACTTCCACCCAAACATTTGCAATTCGATTATACGAAAGTGGCAATTTTGATGTTGTATTCAATTTTTATTTTCCTGGCGCTAGCCCCACAACTACCAATGCCACAGTTGGCTGCCAGAACGAAGATGGAACAAAAGGCGTTATGGTCGCCGGTAGTCCAAATTTTCAATTTCCAACCAATTTAACTAACGGCGATCCTTCCACATTTATCATTTATGCTTTTGTATATGGAAACCAGCCTAAATATGATATTTCGATAACCAAAGTTAACATTCCAAATTATGTGAAAATGGGAGGAAATATTCCAATCCGGGGCACGCTTAGAACTTTTGGCAGCGAGAACGTTACTTCAATCGAACTTAACTATTCTATTGATGGTGGAGCGCCAGTAACCAAGACTATTACGGGGCTTTCTTTAACACCGGGGAAATATTATGATTTCGTTCACCCGACAGATTGGAATGTGCCAACTACTTCGGAGAGTAAGGAATATAAGGTTGAGGCTTGGGTTTCAAAAATTAATGGTAATGATGATGGCAATCCCGAGAATGACAGAAAAAATGCTACCTTAACAGCCCTATCTAATCTCGTTCCAAGAAAGTCGTTATATGAAGTATTCACATCCTCAACCTGTCCACCTTGCAAGCCAGGTAACGAAAAGTTATCGTCAATTCTCGATCCACTGGCTGGTAAGTGGACAGTTGTTAAGTATCAATACTATTTCCCCGGTGCAGGCGACCCATACTTTACCGTTGAATGCAATTCAAGAGGGAATTTCTATGGTGGGGTAAATTCTGTTCCTCGTTTGATGGTTGATGGTGGTTGGAATAACAATCCAAATGCATATACAACAGATTTATTCAAACAATTTTCCGAAGCACCTTGCTTTGTAACAATCAATGGTAGTGCCAAAATAGAAGTTGCAAAGCAATCAGTAAGAGTTTCGGGCTCTATTGTTTCAGAAATTGATATTAACACACCTTCTCGTGTGTACGTTGCCGTAGTCGAAAAAGTTACTAAGAAAAACAAAACTTCTAATGGTGAAACCGAGTTCCACTACGTGATGAAAAAAATGTTGCCCGATGCAAACGGAATATTGGTTAATTCTATCAAAAAAGGCGTGCCTGTGGAAATTAATCAGCAATTTACTTTTCCGGGAAGTTACAAATTACCACCAAGTGCCCAATCACCTATAAATCTCGCAACAGAACATTCCGTTGAGGAATTCGAAGATTTAACTGTGGTTATTTGGTTACAAAATCCTTCAACAAAAGAAGTTTATCAATCTGAATTTACCGAAACAATAACCTCTGTAAATGATGTTGATAACACGTTTTTTGTTAACTTATATCCTAATCCAATAACTACTTCGGGCAAGATTCAGTTTTCGATTAATTCACCTGAATTGGTTGGATTCGAAATCGTCAACATTTTAGGTCAAAAGGTATTTATAAATAAGGCAACAATGTTGAATTCGGGCTCACACACTTTGGAATTCGACGCAACAACTTTATTGAGTGGTGCTTATTTTATGAACTTATATGTTGGCGATAAAGTTTATACAAGAACATTTATTAAGTAAATTAAAAATGTAAGATAAATTTTAATAATTGATTGCTTAAAATGCACGAATAAAATTGATTTTTGTTCGTGCAATTTTTTTATCAAGAATTTACATTATTACTAACTAATAAGGTTAATATTAATTCATATTTTAGTTAATTATAATGAATTTATTAATAATATATATCTAATTTTTTTGTAAATTGCACTAAGTTCAAACTCAAAAATATTATGAAGAAGGTCGATAAAAATTCCCGACAAGATGGTCAAATTATCAAAGAAGAGCAACCCGTAATAGTTGCAATTGGAGCATCCGCCGGAGGTTTGGAAGCATTACAAGATTTTTTTAAGAATATGCCATTGAATACGGGGTTATCATTTGTGGTTATCCAACACCTTTCCCCCGACTATAAAAGTTTAATGGACGAGCTACTTGCCCGCTATACCCAGATACCTATCAAGATAATTACCGATGGAATGCTTGTCGAACCCGATCATATCTACTTAATTCCACCTCGTAAGAATTTATATATTTTCCATCGGAAATTATTTTTGGAAGATCAAAACATCAAACGGGGATTAAATCTGCCCGTAGATATATTTTTCCGTTCACTGGCAACAGAGATGGGCAAGAATGCTATTGGCGTTATATTATCCGGTACCGGTAGTGATGGAACTTTGGGAACCCGAGCAATCAAGGAAAATGGGGGTATTGTTATCGTTCAGGACGAAAGCACCGCTAAATTCGACGGTATGCCACGAAGTTCAGTTGCAACTGGTTTGGTGGATTTTATATTGCCGCCCGCAAAAATGCCAGATGCTATCGTGAACTATATAAAACATCCTTTTGTAAGCAAGGAAAAGGCATTAGATAACATTCTATCGAAAAATATTGATACTTTGTCCAAGATAATTATGATACTTCGTGATTATTCGGGAATTGATTTTTCGTATTATAAAGAAAATACTATTACAAGAAGATTAGAGCGACGAGTAAGCATCAATAGGTTTGATTCATTAGACCAATACCTTATATTTTTATCCGAATCAGACAAAGAGAAAGAAACGTTGTTTAGGGAACTTTTAATAGGTGTAACTCGATTCTTTCGTGATACTGAGGCTTTCGAGAGTATTAAAGAGAATGTAATACCAAGATTTAAAGATAAAAAATCCTTAAGAATTTGGTCAATAGGATGCTCTACAGGCGAAGAGGTCTATTCGGTTGCATTTTTAATTTCCGATTTTATCGAAAAAAATAATTTAAATTGCGAGGTTAAAATTTTTGCAACAGATATTGATAAGCATTCTTTAGATATTGCAAGTCAAGGTCTATATCCCGATAATATAGTGGCTGATATCGACACATATTACCTTAAAAAGTATTTTGTCCGTAAGGACGATGGTTACCAAGTGCATGAGCAAATCCGTAAAATGATAGTGTTTGCAAATCATAATTTGCTAAAAGATCCGCCATTTTCCAAAATCGATTTAATTGTATGTCGAAACTTGTTTATATATTTAAAATCCGATGTTCAACAAAGATTGCTTTCGATTTTCTTTTATAGTTTAAGTCCCAATGGAATTTTGTTTATGGGAAATAGCGAAACCATAGGCGAGATGAGCGAAGCATTTGATGCAATCGACAATAAAAATAAAATTTACATTTGCAAATCGGGCTATAAACCACCCATTATCAAAGATTTACCAATACTTTCGCACAGGGGACAGGATTACGAAACCAATTTGTTCTCGAAGCGTCGGGGTAGCGAAATATTGAAAAGCGACAAATTAATGGAAGTATTGCTCGGAGAATATCTTCCACCAAGCATAATTATAGACCAAAATGATTACATTATTCATATAATAAACAATGTATCGGAATTTGTTAAATTGCAACCAGGAAAATTTTCGCAAAATTTGTACGATAATTTACCAAACGAATTAGGATTATTTGTTAGTACTCAACTAAGGAAATTAAAACGGGATAATCAAAAAACACTAACAGAAATTGTTTATGGTATTAAGAATTATGAAGATCGAAAGATACAGATAACTACTTCGAAAATCGAACTCGAAAAAACATTATTATATCTAATTTCATTTTCTTCTATAAAAGATACAGAGACAGAAAAAGTTAAAAAATCAAAGTCCAAAGATAAGGTGATTGATGTTGATAGGCAAATTATTTCTCGCATCAGTGAGTTAGAAAAAGAACTTCAATACACAAAAGAGAATTTGCAAGCAACTGTCGAAGAATTGGAAACATCAAACGAAGAACTACAATCGAGTAATGAGGAATTAATTGCATCGAACGAAGAATTGCAAAGCACCAACGAAGAATTGCAATCGGTGAATGAAGAATTATACACAGTTAATTCCGAATACCAAAACAAAATAGAGGAATTGAGTAAGCTGAACAATGATATGAACAACTTACTCAGAAATACCGAGGTTGGAGCCCTTTATCTGGACAGAAATCTATGCATAAGAAAGATAACCCCACTTGTTTCCAAAATTACCAACATTATGCAAAACGATATCGGACGTCCAATGTCCCATATTACTGTTTTACCAAATTACACTCAAATTTACGATGATTTAAATACCGTTGTTGATACACTTCAGCCTGTGGACAGAGAGATATTTTTATCAAAGGAAAATAAATGGTATTTAGTGCGGCTGCGTCCGTATAGAACAGATTTTAATGCCGTTGATGGTTTCTTAATCACATTTGTCGAGATTACCAAATTAATCGAAGAAAGGAATAAAGTTCAAGATTTGAATATTAAACTTCAAAGTGTATTGGAATTGGGCAAAGTTGCTTGGTGGGATTGGGATTTAACAAACAACAAAGTGAGCATGGACGAACGCAAGGCAACAATGCTGGGCTATAAAATTGAAGAATTTCCAACAGATGTTTACGATATTTGCAATTTGATTCATCCCGACGATTATGATAAAACAATGCAAATGATGAAGGATTATTTGGATGGTAAAACCAATGAATGGAAAACAATTTATAGAATAAGAAGAAAAGATGGTGATTTTTCTTGGTATTACGATCGGGGACACTTTTCGGAATTTGACGACAAGGGAAAGCCAACAAAGATAACGGGGGCTGTGTTCGATGTTACCAATTTAAAGGAATTCGAATACCAACTTTCGGGCTTCAAACAACTTACTGAGAGAATTATTAGCGATAATCCTTATGCAATAACGATATTAGATGCAAGCGGCTCAATTATATATGCTAATAAAAAATCAGAAGAACTTTTTGGCATTATTCAAGACGATATTGTTAATCGTCATTACAATTCGCCAGCATGGAAAATCGAAGGATTGGATGGCAAATCCATTAGTCCTAAAAAACTTCCTTTTTCCATTGTTAAATCTACTCTTGAACCCTTGGAAAATTATCGACATTATATTTACCATCCACAAAAGGGCAAAATCCTACTTTCCATTTCGGGTTCGCCAATTTTAGACGAAAAAGGTAATTTTGTGTATGCATTTTTTCTTGTAAGGGAGATAGTATCTAATGAGTAAACAGCTATCCGACATAACCAATAATATTCTTGAATATATAAATAAAAATCATCTTGAGATTG
>CALKJQ010000074.1 GCA_937995785.1 Candidatus Kapaibacterium sp. | reverse complement strand
ATAAGCATTTTATTTTGATAAGCATTTTAGTTGTTTTAACAAAAAGGAGAAATAAAATTATGGGAAAAATTATTGGAATCGATTTAGGAACCACCAACTCGGTTGTTGCTGTAATGGAAGGTAGTAGCCCCGTTGTAATTGCTAATTCTGAAGGTTCGCGAACAACGCCCTCGATGGTTGGATTTACTAAATCGGGCGAACGGGTTGTTGGTCAGGCGGCAAAACGCCAAGCCGTAACCAATCCAAAGAAAACGGTATATTCTATAAAGCGTTTTATGGGGCGTCGCTACGAAGAAGTACCCGAAGAAATCTCAATGGTACCATACCAAGTTGTTCGTAGCGAGGATGGTGGTTCTGTTCGAGTAGTTATAGATGATAATAAATATTCAGCACCCGAAATTTCGGCAATGATTTTGCAAAAAATGAAACAAACTGCCGAAGAATACTTAGGTCAGAAGGTTACCGAAGCCGTTATAACTGTCCCTGCATATTTCAATGATGCACAACGCCAAGCCACCAAAGATGCAGGCGAAATTGCCGGATTGAAAGTAATGAGAATTATCAACGAACCTACTGCCGCTGCTTTGGCATACGGTATGGACAAAAAAGGGCAAAACCTAACGATTGCCGTTTATGACTTGGGTGGAGGAACTTTCGATATTTCAATTTTGGAACTTGGCGATAATGTATTCGAAGTTAAATCAACCAATGGCGACACTCACCTTGGTGGCGACAACTTCGACCAAAGATTGATGGACTTTCTTGCAGATGAATTTATGAAACAAGAAGGAATAGACCTTCGGAAAGACCCAATGGCATTGCAAAGATTGAGAGAAGCCGCCGAGAAAGCAAAAATAGAATTAAGTCAGCAATTGCAAACAGATGTTAACCTGCCATTTATTACTGCTAACGAGGAAGGTCCGAAACACTTGAACATCAACATCACTCGTGCTAAATTCGAAAACCTATGTATGGATTTATTTGAAAAAACATTGGGACCAGTTGAACAAGCTTTGAAAGATGCTAAGAAAACACCAAATCAAATTGACGAGGTTATATTGGTTGGTGGCTCCACCCGTATCCCAAAAATTCAAGAATTAGTAAGAAATTACTTTGGAAAAGAGCCATCCAAAAATGTTAATCCCGACGAAGTAGTTGCAATTGGTGCAGCTATTCAAGGTGGCGTGCTTGCTGGCGATGTTACCGATGTTTTGTTGTTGGATGTTACGCCTTTAACTTTGGGTATTGAAACATTAGGCGGAGTGATGACCCCAATGATACAAGCAAACACAACAATTCCAACAAGAAAATCCGAAATATTCTCGACTGCCGCCGACAGCCAACCATCGGTCGAAATTCATATTCTCCAAGGTGAACGTCCAATGGCACGTGATAACCGTTCCTTAGGTCGGTTCCATTTAGATGGAATTCCACCCGCACCAAGAGGTGTTCCACAAATCGAGGTAACTTTCGATATTGATGCAAATGGTATTTTATCTGTATCTGCCAAAGACAAGGGCACTGGCAAGGAGCAAAATATTAGAATTGAATCATCGAGTGGTCTTGCTAAAGAAGAAGTTGAAAAAATGAAAGCTGAAGCACAAAAATATGCCGAAGAGGACAAAAAACGAAAAGAAATGATTGATTTGAGAAATAGTGCAGATAATTTGGTTTATTCAACCGAAAAGCAAATAAAGGATCTTGGAGACAAAATTCCCGAAGACGAAAAGAAAAAAATCCAAGATGCAAAAGATAGATTAGCAAAAGCCTTAAAAGATGATGAAAACGATATACGACCTGCTATGGATGCTTTAAATCAAGCTTGGAGTGCCGCATCGCAGAAGATTTATGCTAAGGATTCTACTCCAAATACCGAACCCAATAATACAAATGCCGAGCAACCCAAAACAGAAGACAAAAAATCGGGTAACGTCGAAGAAGCCGATTATACGGTTGTCGACGAAGAAAATTAAAACAAAAATCGAACTTTATCATAAAAGACAGGTTCTGAACCTGTCTTTTTTTTATTGAAATGAAATTGAAAATTTAAAAAGGTATTTGATTGAAAAAACATCAAAACATAAAAAAACTGCCTAATTTTTTGGTAGGCAGTTTTTTTGAATTTATAAATTTTCAATCAATTATTACTTTATTTCCATTTGATACTACAACCGATGCTATTGTATTGTGGAGAAAATATAGATTTATTTTCGAGCAATAAATCCATTGCCTTCGATAGATCTTCGCCTGTAGTTGGCTTCTCGGAATTTGGTCTTGAGGCGTCAAATCGTCCATGGTAAACCAATTTGTCGTTGCTATCATAAAGATAGAAATCGGGTGTGCAAGCGGCATCGTATGCTTTGGCTATTTCTTGGGTTTCATCGTAAAGATAGGGAAAATTGATATAATACTTTTGGGTTAATTCTACCATTTTTTCAGGACTATCTTCGGGATAATTAATTATATCATTAGAGTTGATACCGATAAAACTGATACCCTTGGGAATGTAAGTTTCGGAAATTTCAACCAATTTAGGAAGAATATGGATTACGTAAGGACAATGATTGCACATAAAAATAATTAAAGTGCCTTTTTTGCCTCTAAGTTCAGATAAAGATTGGGAATTGTTCAATTTAGGATTGAATAATTCGAAATGAACAATTTCTGAACCTAATGGTAAATTTTTTGATTCTGCTGCCATAAGTGATTAATTGTTAATATATTTGTTAATAATTTCTTCAAAAGATTTAAGGTCGCGTCCACCAACTATTGTTTCTAAAATTTTACCATCGCGTCCAACCACAAAAGTTGTAGGAACGTATTGAATTGCACCAAATTTTTTACTAAATTCTTCTGCATAAGGCCTACTTGGAAAATTGCGATAATTTATGTTCGATTTTTTTACATAATCGCTAACCAAAGTCATAACATTGTCTTCGGTTCTTTCCAAAGCAATTCCAACAATTTGGAAACCATTACTTTCGTATTTCTTTGCTAAATCGATTAAATGTGGGATTTCTGCTCGGCAAGGTGGGCACCATGTCCCCCAGAAATTCATAAAAGTAATTTTTCCTTTCAGAAAATTGGACAATTTTTGTTCTTTTCCATTTTCCATCCAAGTAAAGTCCACGGGCTCGTTTTCTCCAGATGGACTAATTGATTGCACTTGGAGAACTAATGGGGACAAATCAGTTGATGTAGTTTGTTTTGCTTGTGGTCGTTTTTCTTGCGAGCAAGCGGTATCGAATAAAAACAATACAGCCAATAAAACAAGAAGACTTAATTTTAAATTTTGTAGTTTCATAAAACCTTATATAATTTATTCATATTCGAACGAATTAAACAATATATTATTTTTGAGTAATATGTTCTGAAATTATCTCTGATTTATTATTCTTATTGTGTTTTAAAATTGATAAGAAAAATCCAAATACAATCAAAAATGAGCCAATCCAAATAAGATACATCATTGGCTTGATTTCAATTTGGAACGTGAACGATTCAGATTCTGATTCGGTATCGTCGCCTAACATTCGATAATATATCGTTGCTTGAGTATTTCCCATTTGTTGCATACCGCCCGCTAAACCGCCAAAGGAAATCTCGAATTGCGTGTTGGGAATATTGAACCAAAGAGGAGTTCCCGAAAAATTTTGAGTATTCAACCAAGTATATAAAGTATCGGTGAAATTAGATTCTTTTGTTTTGATATCCAAAACAGCACCAAACAGAATCTCGCCTTGCGAATTGGTTTCACCATTCGACATATCAAATCCTGTGAGCGTCAAGCTTATTTCATTATTGCTTGGCAATAGTGTTGATGAGTTCTTGGTTAAAATAAATTTGGGATAGTTTGCTTCTTTATTGAACGATACAGGGGATACATATAAATCTTTGGTTAATGTGGGCAAAATCCCGGGTTCCAGAAAAATTTGTTGCCTTTCGTTAAAATCACTAAGGTACAACACAGAACCAACGACTACTTTGTTGCCATCTTTTTCGAGTTCAACATTATATTTGTATCTTTCTTGGTCTTTGCGTTCGGGATTGACCAACTCTCGCCCGATATATTTCACTTTATAGCCAAAGGCATTAGTAGATTCGTTCAAGTTCAAAGTTAAAGTCTCAATTTTATCGTAACCTCCGCTAAAAACAACTCCTATCAAAAGAATGGCAACACCAATGTGAGATAACACACTTCCGGTTTTGATAAATGATTTCTTTAGAATTTTTATAAAGATTTCAGTATTAATGTAAATCGACAATAAACTTGCAAAAGTAAGAAGTTGTAAGTCGAATCTATCAATTTTAATAAATGATAGAATAATAGTTAATACAAAACTTACAGAAAATGGAAGGAGTATCTTATTTAAAATATACTTCCATTCTGATTTTTTCCACGAAGCATAAAAAGCAATTCCATTCAGAATAAGCATTACGATTGCAATTGGTAAATTCCATTTATCATAGAACGAAATATCGACAGAAGATTTATTGCTGGAGAATATTTCAGTTGTGATAGGCCACGTAGTTCCAATAAATACGATAACAGCTGAAATCAACAAAGTTAAGGAACCAAGTGATAAGCTAAATTCGCGTGAGGATACATCGAACTCTTGTTTTGGTAAATTATTATCAATTTCCTTAATTCTTATAAATAAGAAAAAGATACTATAAGCAAGAAAACCTAACAATCCTCCTAATAAAACTGCGTAGGCAGCAGCACCGGGTTCGCCAAATGAATGCACAGAAGTATCGCCCAATACGCCGCTTCTTGTGAGAAATGTAGAAAAAAGTACTAAAATGAAAGATAGTACAGAAAGAACAAAGTTTGTTTTAATCAAACCATCATTTTTCCTTTGGACATATAGAGTATGCACCAATGCAACGGAAACCAGCCAAGGAAGTAAGGAGGCGTTTTCAACGGGGTCCCATCCCCAGAAACCACCCCAACCCAATGTTTCGTATGCCCAAAAACCTCCAAGCATAATGCCCGTACCTAATATACCAGAGGCAAATAGAATCCAAGGGGTTGCAATTTTTATCCAATTTTTATAATCTCGTTTTATTAAGGCAGATATTGCAAAGACGAATGGAACTGTCATCGCAGAATAGCCAATAAATAAAATTGGTGGGTGTATCATATTCCAAAAGTTTTCCAGAATAGGATTCAATCCTCGACCATCTTGTGGTACGAATGATGCATCCAATCCTTCGTTGGGGAATGATTGCCAAATAAATTCAAAAGGATTTTTAAGTACCAACATTAAAGTGAGGAAAACCAGAACTAAGCTGAAATTAGCCATCACCAAATGTTCATAGCCATATTTTCGTGCATAACCACGAACAAATACGGCAAAAAACGATACCAACAATGCCCATAGCAAAAAAGAACCCTCCTGCCCCGAAAAGAAAGAAGTTACTAACAAATGAGTAGGAAGGTGGTTGTTGGAATATTGCCATATATATGTGAATTGATAATTGTGGGTTAAAATGTTGTAGAGAAGATAACCAGATGCAAACAACAAAGTAACGGGCAATAAATAAAAGAAATTAGAAGAAAAATTGCGAATTCGTCCTTCTTTGAAATTAGCAAAAAAGAAGAGAATCGAAAGCAGAATGGACAAAATAAAGCTAATCCAAATTGTAACTTGACCAAACATTATTGAACTCCGCTTTTTTGAATATCTTCGAACTTACTTTCGTATTTTGATGGACATTTTGTAAGGATTTCGCTCGCTACAAATTTACCATCTTCATAGCGTCCTTTAACAACTATCATTGGTGCAATATCAAAGTTGTTGGGTTTGGCGCCACGATAGTAAACTATTTCGGAATGCTCTTGCTCATCAATCAAATGAAATTTTAATAAATTTTCTTTGCTGTTGTATTCAGCTGGATTGTCTGCTGATGGACGTCCAATGATTTGAACAATTTTTTCTGATTCTTTGGCATTAACAAAGTCGGAATATTCAATTTTTCCCGAATCGAACGAGTAAATTGCTAAAATTAAAAAGGCAATCGCAATTGCACCGATAATGATATATTTTTTATTCATTTATAACTCCTGAGTTATTTTTATCTGTTTTGGGATTGTCGATTAGAATCATTTTTTCTAATCTTGTAATTTTTTTATCCACGAATATAAGATAAAAAAATATACCTAACCAAATCATCAAGGATATGATTAGCACTATATAAAGTGTATTTTGTTCTAAAAAGTTCATATTTTCTACCATTTTTTATTTAATAGTTCTGTTCTAATTTTCAAATTTAATATCCAAAAGAAAAGTAAAGTAAAGCAAAATAGGGAATAGCCAAATGTTATCAATAAATTATGATTAAGCATTTCAGCTCCACCACCCAGCACTGGACCAGCAGTTCCCTCGCCAGCTGCTCCTGGATGCAATCCGCTGGAAATTCGTGGCAAAATGAATACGAAAAACGGTACTGTCGTAAATGCTATTATCAAATACACCGACGAAAGCCTTGCTCGAGTTTCGGAGTTTTCGATTGCTGAGCGAAGTCCGAAGTAAGCAAAGTATATTATTAATAGCATAAAAATCGAGGTTTGGCGGGGATCCCAATTCCAATACGCCCCCCAGTTAAATTTTGCCCAAATCATTCCTGTTACTGTTGCCAAAATGGTGAACATCACCCCTACTCCGGCGGCAGAATGGGCATAGATATCGTATTTGTAGTCTCGCTTTCGCAAATACATTACCGAGTATATCATCGATAGCAAATATGCCAAAACCGATATCCATGCAGTGGGAACGTGAAGCACCATTATCTTTATTCTTTCTTTCAATTCTAATATCAACGGATAACTAATTGGAATTATTGAGTAGTCCTTAGTTCCAATAATTGAAAAATGTTTATTTTGCTTGTTAAATTTTACTTCGATTAATTCTTTTGTTGTTACATCATAATTGGAATTGTTGATTATTGGATAATTGATTGTCGAAATTATTAATGTGTCCCGAGCCGAATTAATTGTGTAATCTTTAAGTTCTAAAGTGATAGGTTCTTCTATTTCAGTTTTGGCTATATAATTGGCATAGGAATGGTCGCTAACCAGCACGGGCGATAAAATTAGGACTAAATTAAGGATAAACAAAACTCCAATAAGGTATTTCCACCAAAAGGGTTTTTCTTTTATTAAATTGGGAATTAATCCAATGATTATTCCCAAAATAACACTCGAGGCAATTATTAAACCTTTCATCTGTATTTTATTTTTAGCAAAATTATGAAAAAAAATTTAGATAGAGTTAAATCAAGATTTCAGTCAAGTTTTTATGTGGATCGTTTGGATGAGGTAAGTATTTTATTTTATTGCTAAATAGTTTAATAAAAGGTATTCCCAAGCCACCTTTATGAGGATTTTTGATATGCTCAGAGATGTTTGGAGATTTATATTTTGTTAGGTCGAAAGGTTTGCCTTCGTCGATGATTTGGATTTTAATAGTTTTGTCGATAATTTCGACTGATACTTCGAATACTTTTGTTGTATCGGATTGATAAGAATACTTTATTAGGTTTGTGCACAATTCATCTACAACCAATTGGACTTCCATAATCTTTTGTTCATCAAATTTATTATAGCTTAAAAACTCGAATAAACTGCGTCTCAAAAATGAAAGATTTTTGGTATCAGCATTAAGCTTAAGTTTTAATATGTTGTTTGTATAGGGCATAATTGTTTATTCTTCGAGAGTTTGAATTTTAAAAAGTAAATCGAATCCGAGCAACTCGAATAGATTGCGAATTTTTTTATTCATATTAATTAGAACTAAATCGCCTGCATTTTCTCGAATTTCCTCGATAAATTCCATAAATACTCCAAAGCCAGCACTGCTAATGTAATCCAGATTTTTGAAGTCAATTTCGATGTTAAAGTTCTTTTTTTCAATTTGTTCCTTGATTGCACCTTCCAAAATATGGGCTGTGTGTGCATCCAAAAAACCACTTATTGCAATACTGACAATATTTTCTGACTCTTTTACTATTGCTTCAAAATTGTTTTTTTCCATATCATTAATCCTTTTTGTGGTTATACAAAATTGTTAACATTGTTAAATCATCAAAGATTTTTTCACCATTTTTAAACTCCTCAATTTTTTTGAGGTTAAATTCAATTATTTCATCTGCAGTTGTTGGGTTCAACCCATTCAACGAATTCGAAATATTATCTAATCCCAGCTCTTCTCCACTTATATTCTTTAATTCGTCCAAGCCATCTGTATATGCAAAGCAAAAATCCCCTGGTTTAAGATTGAATTGTATTACTTCCAAATTATCTTCGAACAACCTACCATAAACAACTCCCAGAGCAATCCCTTTCGGTTTCAGGATATTTATTCCTTCGGAATTTTTAACTAACAAAGGGCTATGGCCTGCACGAACAAAGCTAAAATCACCATTATTATTATCTATAGAAATAGCCGACAAAGTAACAAAAATTTGTTTTTCGGTATTATTAAATAAGATTTTATTCAATTTTATTACTAAGTCTCTTGGATTATCCACGGTCGAGGCTAACGAAACAATGATACCCTTTAGTTGCGACATATATAGTGCCGCAGAAGTCCCTTTGCCCGAGACGTCGGCAATCAATAATGTTGGTTTGGTATTATTCAAATAAACAAAATCGTAGTAATCTCCCCCCAATTCGTGTGCTGGAATTGATATTCCAGCAAATGAATAGTTCTCTATCTGCGGTAATGATTCGGGTATGATTTTCTTTTGGATAACTTTTGCTAAATTTAATTCAAATTCATACCTTTCTTTTTCGATGGCTTCTTGCATCAATCGGGTGTTTTGGATAATTATTGAATAATTTGTTGCAAATGCATTAATTATTTGAATTTCGTCCAACGAAAAAGCATAATCCTTGTTCCTTCCGAGTATTATACTGCCAATCCTTTGTTTACCATCGTAAATTGGAATTACAATAAGCGACATTCTGTAGCCAGGATATTTACGACTAAAACCTATTTGTTCCAAAGTTGCCGCCGTATTGATAGTGTTTGAGTGTTCAACAAAATCACGGAAAAAGGTATGTTTGTTGAAGTATTCAACCAATTGTGGCTCGATATTCCTATATTCCTCGCATTTTAGTGTTGTTCCTTTTAAGTTGAGTTCAATCCAAGCAAAATCAACACTTATCACCCTAACTAAGCTCTCCAAAAACATACAATGTAATTCCGATAAGTCGGTTACGTTCGAATCGAGAACGAACCGATTGAACCTTTCCAGTTCCGAAATACTGACATTTTCGGTGCTAATCTTAACTTTTTTGGACCTTAGTGTTTGCCAAAACAATCGTAATTGGTAAGTAATTAAGTTTATAACGACAAATAATAGAAAGATATATAAGTTAGGGAAAATATGATTAATACTTGCTTTTATATCCTCGTAGTAATCCGAAGTTATCGTAAAAAAGCCAATAACTACTATTGTGGAACTAACAATTAATAATCTGTATCTTTGTTTATGATTAATGTTCTTTAACCAATCATAATTCTGACAAATCTTAAAGCTAAAAAAAGGTGTAATTATAAAAAAAAATACTTCGATATAGTTGACAAAGGATGAAAAGGTTTCGAAATCGAAGAAATAATTAAGAAGGCGAACAACAAATATGTTGAGGAAAATTATTAAAAATGCAATCTTCGAAATTTGGATAAATAAATTTGTATCTTTATTTTTTAAAACATTTATCCATTGAAAAAAATACCAAGCAGTAATAAATCCCAAAATTAGATAGAACCAACCAAAAATTTGAGAAATTAAATCTAATGAAATTAAATAATCTTCCAATAAGTTACGGAAATTCGATAAAAATATGGTCAAACCCAAACTGATAAGATAAAAAATCAGTAGGGTATTTTGGTCGTTAATGAATTTTTCTAAAAAAGTTGAGTCGTAGGCTTGAACCTTAGGTTTTAATATAACAATAAAGTATCCCAAAATCAGAGTAGCCAAAATTGCCGTTGTAATAAACTTCCAGAATAAATTCTGATCGAAAGTAAATGGTCCAAAGTAATAATATAAACCAAAATCGCCAATAAGTTTTACTATAAAACTAATAATTATTGCACTCAGAAGCAATTTTTTATTGCCAAAAATAGAAAATATTTGTTCTTGGTTCAACATATTTCTAAATTACGAATGAATTATCAAATTTGTTCACAAATTTTAATTAATAAATGTAATTTTGTTAAGTTTGAGAAAATAATGAAGCGATTTATGATTTATGTTTTATCACCCGAGGAAGTAAGAAAAGCAGACAATAAAGCAATAAATGATTACCATATTCCAGCCACTATTTTGATGGAAAATGCAGCTCGTTCCGTAGCCGAAACATTCGATACGATAATAAAAAATAATAAATTGCCTATTGAGAGAATAGCAGTTTTTTGTGGTGTCGGGAACAATGGGGGAGATGGATTTGCACTAGCTCGTCATCTTGTGGACTATGGAAAGGTCGATGTGGTATGGATAGGAGAACCATCTAAAATGAGTTACGAAACTAAGCTTAATTTCGATATTTTGGCTGGATTGGAAATCAATCTAAATCATATCGATAGCGTCGAACAATTAAACTCAATAGATTGGAACTATGATGTAATTTTCGATGCATTAATTGGGGTTGGAGGTAGCGAAAATCTAAAAGGTATTGTGGTCAATATTTTAGAGAGAATCAACAAGATTAAATGTCTTAAAATTGCTGTGGATATTCCAACTGGCTTGAATGCCGAAACAGGTAATGCAAACCAAAATACATTTCGGGCAGACTACACCGTAACAATGTTTGCAGTAAAAACGGGAATGTTATTGGGAATGGGTCCCGATTATTGTGGAAAAATTATAGTCGGCAAACTTGGAGCACCACAATCTATTGTCGGAAGCTTGTGTCGTCATTACATTTTTGAAAAAGGCGATATATTAGCCAATTTGCCAAAAAGAAAACGAAATAGTAGCAAATTCGATTATGGCAAAGTTCAGATTATCGCTGGTTCTGCTTTGATGCCTGGAGCGGCTTGCTTGGTTGCTAATTCTGTAATTAAATCAGGAGCGGGATTGGTATATTTATTCTCACCAAAGGTGCATTCCCAACTATTACCAGAAGTTATATCTGCGGAATTAGCCAACAATTCATATGGCTCTATTGGATTTGCCAACATAGATTCGTTATTGGAATTTTCGCAAAATATGAATGTGATCGCCATTGGTCCGGGGTTGCAAATAAACAATGATACCGAGAAAATTGTAGAAGAAATTGTTAAGAATAGGGATAAAAATATATCTATAGTTTTGGATGCAGACGCAATAACACCCAAATTGCTAAAATCTGAATTAGATAAAAATGTATTGCTAACGCCTCATATCGGTGAATTCGCAAGAATGATTGAAGTGCCGAGAGAAGAAGTTGCAACTAATCCATTAGTTTTTGCCCAATTATGGGCATCTAAATTAAAATGTAACATACTTCTAAAAGGTGCAACAACAATCATAACCAACGGCGAGAAAACATTTCTAAATCCATTCGGGCACCCGTCGCTTGCAACCGCCGGTAGTGGCGACGTATTGACTGGTATTATTGCAAGTCTTTCTGCTCAAGGTTGTGAATTAATTACTGCTGCCACCTTAGGTGCTTATATTCATTCCAAAATAGGGGAATACTACGAGCAAAATTATTCCTCAAGAGGTTTAACTGCTTCCAAAATGATTGATTTAATCGAAATTATCTATCATGAGCTTGAAAAACAAACCAAAGAATAATAATGTGTTCAGATATATTTTTGTTGGGCAATGGGTAATTTTATCTATCGTAATATTTTATTTATCTCATCAAAACACGATATATTTTTTACCCCAAAGAATTTTGGAATACGATAAGTTGCTACATTTTGTAGCTTATTTTATTTACGGATTGTCTACATTATCGATGCTTGTATTTGTTAAAAAGACCGACAAAAGAGTAATTGTAATTGGGCTGATTGTATCTGTTTTGTTCGCAATATCCGACGAGATACATCAGTTTTTTGTTCCGAACAGAATGATGGATATTTATGATTTATTCGCAGATTTATTAGGTATATTATCCTCAATTTTATTTTTTAATTTAATTTTGAAAAACAGACTATTACAACTTTTGAACTTTGGAAAAAAATAGGATAGAATATAAACCAATAATTATGATAATCGACGATGTCGAAGAAAATATCCAATTACTCGCAAATTTCTTAGAACCAAATGGATATAGAATCGAAGCCTCGACAAACGCCGAAAATGCATTGGAGCAATTAAATCATATCACCCCCGATATGATTTTACTTGATTATATGATGCCCGAAATAGATGGACTATCCTTTTTGAAAATAATAAAGAAACAACCAAATTTAAAAGAAATCCCCGTTATTTTTGTAACTGCACGCAAAGACGAGGACGCTATTCTACAAGGATTCGAAGCTGGTGCCGTTGATTTTATTTCCAAACCATTCAACTCGAAAGAATTGATTGCTCGTATACATAACCATTTAGAGCTAAAATTCTCGAAACAAATTATTAACTTAAAGATAAAAGAAATTACTGATATCAACAAACAACTTGAAGCTTCCAAAGAGGAAATAGAGCGTTATTACAGAATGTTGCAAAATGAAATAATGAGTGCTGCCGATTATATTTACTCTTTGTTACCGCAAAGAATAGATACAAAAAGGGTAACAACTGACTGGTTATTCAAACCTTCCCAAAATTTAGGTGGCGACTCGTTTGGTTATCATTGGATTGATAGGAATAATTTTGCAATTTACTTACTAGATGTATCCGGGCATGGCGTTGCCTCGGCATTGGAATCAGTGAGCGTTTTGAATATGTTGCGTTTTTCTACTTTACCAAACGTGGATTTCACCAATCCAGCAAAAGTTTTCGACGAATTGAACAAAGCATTTCCGATTCAGTATCATAATTTTCTTTTCTTTACTATTTTTTATGCAGTATTCAATACCAAAACACGTGAACTCCGTTATTCGAGTGCTGGTCATCCTCCTGCATTCTTGTTTACGAATGGCAATGGTCAGAGCCTCCACCCCGAAAACATAATAATCGGCACTCGCGATGATGCTCATTACACTTATCAATCGATTGAATTACCCGATGAGTTCGTTTTATTTGTTTATTCCGATGGTCTGACCGACCCACACACATTTGATTATAACAAATGGGATGAAAACTATCTGTATGATTTTGTTAAAGACAATCTTTATTCTCCGAATTTATTACAAAAGATAATGGACCATCTCGAAAAAATAAAAATTTCAAAAAATTTCAAAGATGATATTTCAATATTAAAAATTACCTTAAAGTGAGCAATTTTTTCGAATTAATTAAAACCGATAAAAATTCCCGTGCAAGAGTTGGGAAAATAACAACAGACCATGGTGAGATTCCAACTCCTATTTTTATGCCCGTCGGAACATTGGGCACAGTTAAAGCTGTTCATCAAACTGATTTAATTAACTTGGATGCCAAAATAATTTTGGGAAATACCTATCATCTTTACCTCCGTCCGGGGATGGAGGTAATCAGCGAATTTGGAGGTTTGCATAATTTTATGAACTGGCAACGCCCCATTCTCACCGATAGTGGTGGTTACCAAGTGTTCTCTCTATCTCCTTTAAGAAAAATTGACAAAGACGGAGTTCATTTTCGTTCACATATCGACGGAAGTAAGCACTATTTTACAGCCGAAAGTGTTGTGGAAATACAGAGAAAAATCGGTTCGGATATAGTGATGGTTCTCGACGAATGCGCTCCCTATCCCGCAACCCGTGAATATATCTCAAAATCAACAAAAATCTCGATAGATTGGGCAAGAAAATCCCGAAAACACTTTCTTAACTCAGAGCCTCGTTGGTCGTATAATCAATTTCAGTTTGGAATTGGACAAGGTGGTGTATTTGTAGATTTTCGAAAAGAATACATCGAACAAATGATTGAAATAGGCTTTGATGGCTATGCGATAGGTGGCTTGTCGGTTGGCGAACCCAAAGATATGATGATGGAAATGGTTGAAGTTTCCACTGAATTGTTGCCGAAAGATAAACCACGCTACCTGATGGGGGTGGGTATGCCCGATGATATTTTGAATGCTATAGAACGCGGAATTGATATGTTCGATTGCGTAATACCAACCCGCAATGCCCGAAATGCTCAATTATTCACAACTCGTGGAAAAATTAATGTCCGAAATCTCAAATATAAATTTTCCAAAGAGCCCATCGACCCGGGATTAGACTTTTATCCCTCGAACTATTATACCCTCGGATATTTACGACATTTATTTATCAGTGAAGAATTGCTTGCACTATCCATTGCATCAATGCAAAATATCGCCTTTTATCTCTGGTTGGTTCGTCAAGCTAGGGATAAAATTACCGATGGCACATTTGTGCAATGGAAAAATCACCTTCTTGATTTGTGGAGCAATACAAAATAGAATTTTCCACTTATTCCCCCTCTAAAAGAGGAAAGAGGGGTGAAAAAAAACGAAATGAACTCACCGCCCATTCCCCCCTCTCTTATCAAGAGAGTGGGGAATCACATTAACCTTAACCTTCCCCCCCTCTTTGTAAGAGGGGGAAGGGGGGAGTTCAATATCCTTGACCTAAGTTCAAAATAACCTTACTTCGCGGTGTAATAAATTACAATTTTGTTTTTATAAAACAATTGATTGTTGATTTTATGTTAGATTTAAATGTTACAGAAATCTATTTTTTTGATATAAATTTTGAGTTTTTGAGGTAAAAACGAAGTGGCAAATTGGTTCCCTCCTTAATACCGATTCTTGAAGTTGTTATTATTTCATCAAGGGGATAGGAATTAAACTCTGCAATCAAAATATCCTCGCTCGATAATGAATGATAATTATGCTTGCGATTTAATCCAAAAGCTTGAGCAAATTTACCAGGTCCACTGCAAAGATCTTCAATTTTTGTTCGATTTCTATTTTGTTGCATTAGTTCTATTCCATCAATAGGTCGTGCAGCACGAATTAACACAGCAGAGCCTGAACCCTCGGTTTCGGTTACGATGTTAGCACAAAAATGATTGCCGTATATAAAGTAAACATATAGAATTCCTCCATTTTGGAACATAGGGGCATTTCGCAATGTTTTCTTAATCGCAGCATGGCAAGCGGGATCATTCTTTGGCAAGTATGCTTCGGTTTCGACTATTTCTGCTGATAGAATGGTCCCATCAATTATTCTAATAAACATTTTCCCTATTAATTCTTTTGCAACTATCGTTGTTTCTCTTTGGAAAAATTCTATGGGTAATTTTTTCAAATGCATATTACAAAAATATACTTTTCTTTACATAAATTCGTAATAAAATTAATAAATAAGAAGAGTTAATTATGAAATTCTTGCTAAAACTATCTTTCCTTTTAATATACAGTGTATCTTTATATGCACAACCCGTTATATCTTATATTTTACCTGATCTTGCGGCACCCGATATGGCTGTTTACTTCGAGATAATTGCACCCACAAATTCGATTGGGAACTTTGGTAATGATGTTTTTTCGTTAAACAACCCCGGAGACCCCGTGAGGATTGAACCAATAAATCCTAATGATACGAATAAATTGGTATTTGGACCCTTAGTGGTTAGTTGGAATGGGCGATTGATTTCAAGTTCTGTTTTTGTGAAATCAACTATTAAACCAAATTCCTGGGATTGGTCTCAGTTAGATCAGGAATTTCGAATTCCATTTCGCGTTTTTGTTGATGGCAAAGGCTATTCGAACGTGGATACTATATACATCGTTCAGCCCTATCCAGGAATGGATTGGAGTAGCGTTACCGAAAATATATTAGGTCAAGGACAATTAGGAAAGCGTTCTCGCCGCGGTGCTATGCTGTTTGAGTCATTGACCCTTGGAAATAAAGAATATCGTGTATCCGTGAACGACTGTGATCCAATAAGCGATGGTAACCAAGGTTATTTACCATTTACTTTGTTGGTTAAAAAGGTATTGAAAGGCGGAGCCAACACAACAATTAATGTTAGCGGTGGTTTACAATCTCGTCAGGATGCCGGTCCCGGTGGTGGCGGTGGTGGTGGACGATTTTGTGATGGAACAGCGATTGGAGATGACGGGGGCAATGGTTATGTTGCGGGAGGTCCAGGTGGTCGAAATTCCTCGGGATTGCCATTAGTTGATAATGTTTTCAAGAATTATGGACAATCGTCGGGTGCCAATTTTGGTTCTTTAAATGGTGTGGCTCCACCGCCTAAAGGTCAATACGAGGCATCAGGTGGTGCAACGGGACACCCGTTTGGATTGAGTGGCGAACCTTGTTTCGACGGAAATAATTGCGAGGGCAACGGTGGCTATGGTGCCGGAAGTGGCAATAAACAAAACAATGACGGCGGTAGTGCAGGATATGCAGAAAATGGAATAGGTCCATACAAATCGGCTGGCAAACAATACGGCAATACTATGATTGTGCCTATTGCGGGTGGTTCGGGAGGTGCGTCGGGCAATCCACAAGGTCTTGGCACTTGTTCTGGTAGCGGTGGTGGCGGTGGTGGTGCTATTATTGTTGCTGCCAAAGAAGTAAATGGTATTTCAGTCTACTCGAACGGTGGAGAGGGAGGAAATTTCCCTGCTGATGGTGGTGGCGGCTCGGGAGGTTCGATTCTTGTTTTTTCCAAGTTACCTTACCAAAATTTTCAATTGTCTGTTAGTGGTGGCAAAGCCGGTAGCAACTCCTACGCTGCAAGTAATGGACGAATTCGAATAGATGCGCTACAAGAAATAAATGGTAATTTACAAACCCCAGTTAATCCTTTTCGCGGATTTGCTACAGATACCTCCTCTTTTGTTTTTCGTAAATTTAAAATGACAGGTAGAAAAGAATTTCAGAAAGATATCAATATTTACGTAAAACCGGAAAGTGGCACTTGGCAACACCTCGTAGATATCACCTCCAATCCAAGCGTTTGGAGTGAAGAGATACGATTGCCAGGGAACGATAGTATTTATTATTTGGTTGCTGCCCAAAAAATCTCCAATCCATCCACGGCAAATTATCTCTACGAACCTAATACGATTTTTTCGCAAGCAGGAATTAATATCCTTAAGATACTTAAAGCCCCTTCGCTATCTTGCGATTCGTTGGTTGAAGACCGAAAATTTCGCTGTCAATCCTTCCCAATAACCTACAAAACTAAATTATATAATGATGGTGATGCCGATTTAGATGTTGAATTTCAGAATGCGAAATTTTTACGTGGTAATCAGGGCTTTACTCTAATCAATCCCAAAGGCTTTAAAAAAATAAAACCTGGGGATAGTGTCGAAATTTTGGTTAATTTTACTCCCGCAAATAATTACCAAAATCTTTATTCTGATACATTAATATTTGCCCACAATGATATTTTTAAGACTAATCCATACAGAATTATCTATAATATTGCAATTGATACAGTGCTAATTACCATCCAGGAAAAAGGAAAGGAAAAACCAATAACAAACAATTTCAAAGGTTTGGATACAATTGATTTAGGGAAAATTTGCTATGTTAGCAATTTGGAAAAAGAATATTCTCTTCAAAATTATTCATCAAATAAATTTAACATAACTAATATACGCTTCAAGAATAATTTCTTTAAAGTCGGAAATTATAATACTTTTATGGACTTTATTGAACCGAATAACCAGCAAACAATACAAATATCTTTGAATGTGAACAAATATGGCAGAATATTCGATACAATGTATGTTTCGATAGAAGAATGTCCAGGATACGAAAAGAAATACTATGTAACTACATTTATTGATAGCGTTTCATTGAAATTTACCGGGAATAGTAACTTCGGAAATGTAAATTTGGGTATTAGCAAACGTTCGATAATTAAAATTCACAATAATGGCTCTGTTAGCGCTCAGATTAATGATTTAAACGACATCTTTTTGAGCATTGGTAATGAATTCAAAATAGTTTCTATCAATCCACAATTGCCAATGATTTTAAAACCATATATTGATACACTTTTTGTTGAAATTGAATTTACTCCAACTGAAGAAAAATCTTATCAAGACCAATTAGTTCTGGATACTAAATTCGATTGTCCTCGCGAAGATAGATTGGTAGTTAGTGGACGAGGTGTAGTGTCCAAAGTTTATTTATCCACTTTAGAATTAGACTATGGTTTTGGTAGCAAATGCGAAGATAAAGAAATGTTCTTTTATGTAAAAAACTTAAAGGATGCTTCGACGGATTTGGTGATATTGGACAGAGCAAAAATTAATGGTCCCGATAAAGCAAATTTTGTCATTTCCCAAGAACCAGGCAAATTACCACTGACACTTAAACCAGGTGACAGTGTAATTTATTACATACGCTACACTGCAATGGAAGGTAATACCGGAATAAAAAATGCCTATGTCGAAATTCCAACAGACGATACCAAATTTCCAACTATAAGAGTTGATTTGACAGCCGAAAGAGAAGATTTAGTTATTGATGTTATTCCGAATGATACAATAGATGTTGGAAATATATACACAGGATTTACAGCAAATGCCAAATTGATTTTAGCCAACGAAGGTAGATTGGATCATTACATCTTTGATACAAGAATAAATTCGCCAGCTGTCAGTGTGTTTCCTTTTGGTGGTTGGTTAAATAAAAATAAAGATAATCAATTGGAATTTGATTTCAAGATAATCGAAACAACTGGCGGAGCAAAGGAATACTTAGTTATGTTTATTGTTTCGAACCCTTGCTACGACACTCTTTATGCTATAATAAAGGCTAATGCAATACCTTCAACTGCAACTTTGCCCACTAAAATTGATTACGGAGTGCTTTCTCCTTGCGAATCCAAAACTCAATCTTTTGTAATCGAAAATTCAAGTCAGGGACCTTTTATCGTTCGCTCAATTTCCGGAATTTTAGGTAAAGATCCAGCAGCATTCAAAATAACAAGCAAATTACCTTTCTTACCAGATACCGTTTGGATGGGTGAGAACATAAACATAATTGTCGAGGTTGACCCAACAAACTCAACAGATGGAACGCTCGAAGCCTATATAGATGTGGAAATATATATTAATGGGAAAAATGAGACACGCCGCATTCTGCTCGTTGCAGAACGGAAGTCGGGTATGCTCGTTACGCCTCAATCGCTCGACTTTGCCGATGTTGTTATCAACACTTCGAAAACACTTCAACTTAAAATTGAGAATGTTGGCGTTTGGGAAATAAACGATATCATTATTTCGGAGCCAACAACCTATAAAGCAATTTATTCGGGGGTGCCAATTCCAAACTTTAATCTTGCAGTTGGCAATAGCCAAATTTTCGACATTACATTCCAACCAACTGCAATTGGGGATTATCCCGATAGTTTGCTTCTTAAATATAGTGTTCTCAGCTGTCCGCCCGATTCAATGTGGATAAAATTAAATGGTCGCGGTGTTCCCGCAAAAAACTTCACAATTTGGTTGCCCGAAATCGAAACAGAACCAACAAATGAAAATTTGCAAATTCCTATTTATGCCAAACTCGAAAAGTCGGGCGAAATACTCACAAATTTCAATTTAGATACATTGGAGATAGAATTTGATAGGACGCTTCTTTATATCGACAAAGTGCAAGGTGTTAGTTCCAATGTTATTTTCTCTTCGGAATTGGCTGGGGATAACCGCAAATTGAAACTTTCACTGAGAAATATTCAAATTAGCGATAAGGATACTATATTGGCAGTATTGCAAGGTAAAGCAATGCTTGGCAATAAAGAATCAACCGCATTAGCAATAAAACAAATTGATTATTCTCAAAAAGCCTTAGTTTCCCGTATTGATGCCAATAATGGGAAATTATCGATAACCTATTGCAAAAATGGAGGTGATAGATTATTGGAATATTCTGCAAATCCTTTTGCTGTGAGTGTAACTCCCAACCCATCACGGGGGGAAATTAATCTGGATATGAATATTATCGAAAAAGGTTTCTATACTGTATTTATAAACGATGAATTAGGAAGAAAAATAATACTGGAAGAATTGAACCTTGAGCCCAAAAAATCAAGTTTAATTAGTAAAAAATACAACCTCAATTCATTGCCAAATGGTGCTTATCAATTAATCATACAAGCACCTACTC
>CALKJQ010000073.1 GCA_937995785.1 Candidatus Kapaibacterium sp. | reverse complement strand
AATAATTCAAAAAAATTATGAGTTAAATCATCCTTAATTTGATTAATATCGGCATTAATACCGATTTGGGATAAGGACACCGCTGTGTGCTGCAATTCGGGCGGAAATGATTTTTCGTTAACATTAATACCTATTCCAATGATGGAACTTATGCAACCCGACCCTGCAAAGCTATGTTCAATCAATATTCCAGATATTTTCTTGTAATTTCCTTGATGAAGGGCATATATATCATTGGGATATTTTATTCTAAACAAATCTTCTTTCGATAATTTAGAAAGTGTATTTTTTACTGCTAAACTACTTGCGGCCTGAATTACAGCAAGAGTGAATGTGGAAATGTCAGATTTATGCTTTATTCCTATTGATGCATAAATATTGTTGCCATAACTGCCATACCATTGATTGATATTTCTACCTCGTCCTTTGGTTTGATGTAGTGCCGATACAATTACTAAATCGTTATCGGCGAGCAACTCTCTTGCGAAATCATTGGTCGAAGTAATTGATTGGAATGAATAATATTTTGCTACTTCTAAATTAATTTTCATTGATCGACTCTTTTGCTGATTTCTTCCTTAAGCTCTTTAATTCACGGAATAAATCAATTTCTTCGTTCGATAAATTTTCGGGCAATTTTACGAGTAATTTAATGTATAAATCCCCTCGACGTGAGTTGTCCGAATACAGTGGCATGCCTTGATTAGATAGTTTTAAAACCTTACCATTTTGGGATTGAGGTGGAATGCTGAACTTAACTTTTCCACCAAATGTATTAATTTTTGCATTACCTCCCAAAACCATTGTGTATAAATCCAACCAAATATCCAAAAACAAATCGTCGCCTTTGCGTTCTAACTTATTATGAGGTTTCACTTTGACTTTAACAAATATATCTCCGTTGGCTCCACCGTGTTTACCTGGTCCGCCCAATCCACTTAGCTTCAATATCTGATTATCTTGAATACCGGGTTTAATTTTAACTTCGACTTTTTTATCACCAACCGATAAAAACCGCGAAGTTCCTTTGTATGCTTCTTCGAGAGTGATTTCTAATGTTGTTTCGATATCCTGACCTCTTTCGGGCGAATAAGCATAACCTTGGCTTTGCGAAAAACCACTAAATCCACTTCCAAATATTTTCTGAAAAAAGTCAGAAACTCCCCCACCTTGCGAAAAGAAGTCGCGAAATGTTTGATAGCTTTCTTTGTTAGTTCGTCGGGATTGGGAGCGGGGTTGCTCGAACCATTCGTCCCAGTTAAAGTTATCGCTTGTGCCACCGGTGTTGCGATGCTGATTCCAATTACTACCCAATAAATCGTATTTTTTACGCTTTTCGGGGTCGCTCAACACTTGATAGGCTTCGTTTATTTCTTTGAATTTTTCTTCGGCTTTCTTATCCCCTTTTGTCTTGTCGGGGTGGTATTTATTTGCTAACTTCCGATATGCGGATTTAATTTCATCATTAGTAGCGTTTTTTTGAACTCC
This sequence comes from Candidatus Kapaibacterium sp., assembly GCA_937995785.1. Taxonomy (GTDB): domain Bacteria; phylum Bacteroidota; class Ignavibacteria; order Kapaibacteriales; family UBA2268; genus GWF2-33-9. The sequence continues at coordinate 3,432 of CALKJQ010000073.1, read as the reverse complement.
AAGTATCGAATAATAATCTTTGAATTCCATCTCTTTTGCAATAATTTTATAATATTAGATAAACGAATTTCAAAAAAAATATTATTATAAAACTTTATTAGACAAATAAAATATTTAGAAATCCGAAGCATTTTGGGATTTTGGCAATTTAATGGTAAAAGTAGTTCCTTTATCGATAACGCTCTCCACCTTAATTTCGCCATTATTCAAGTTCACAAATTCTTTGACTAAAATAAGTCCCAGACCAGTTCCTAATTCATTATTAGTTCCTCGCGTTGTAAAACTACTGGCGATGGAAAATAGCTTTTCCAGATTATCCTTTGGTATGCCAATTCCAGAATCTTTAACATTAATACTACAAAATTTGTCATCCGCCCCGCCATATTCAATTTGGACATTTCCACCATTAGAAGTAAATTTGATGGCATTAGAAATTAGGTTGCGAAACACGGCATTGATAGTATTCATATCAGCAAAAATATTAATACTTTCGGGGATGTGATTTTCAACTTTAATATTTTTTTGGTTCGCTTGCTCGGAGTGAAGATTTATGACAACATCAACTAAGCTTTTCAAATCGAAGTCCACGGGGTGGAGTTCAATTCGTTTCATTTGAGTGCGAGACCATTGCAACAAATCTTCGAGCAATTTGTTCAAATTATTAGATGACTCCAAAATTGTAGATATACGCTCTTTTTGCTCATCTTCGGTCATCTTGCTTCTAAAATTATTCATCAATTCACTATTCAACAAAATTGCTTGCAGTGGATTACGTAAGTCGTGAGAAATTATCGAAAAAAGTTTATCCTTGGTAGCATTGGTTTGTGCTAATTCGTTATTGGTAAATTCAAGTTCAAAATTCTTTGCTGATATCATTTTGAGTAACCTCTCCAATTCGACTTTTGCATCTAAAATTTTCTGATTTTGTTTCTCTAATTGTTCATTTAAATTTGTAGTAATTTTATTGTTACGGTAAACAAAGTAGAGACCTGCAAGAATAAGCATTATAATAACTATTGAAGCATAAATTGTAATTTGTTTAACTTGATTATCCTTTTTGAGTAATTGGTTTTCTTTTTCAACTAACTGCTTCTCGAATTTTGATTGTAAGTCATTTATGGCTTTATTATTTTCGACACTAAACAAGGAGTCCTTGATGGAATAATACAAATCTTTATACATATAAGCATTTTTAAAATCTGAAAGTGCCGCATAAGTCCGAGATAGGCTATGATAGTACTCATAAAGTGCATCGTCGAAATTCATTTTTTTTGCATTTTCTATTGCCTTTAATAGATATGTCTCTGATAGCGTAAGAAAACTCTTTTTTTCTGTATTGGAATATGATTTGGTGGAATCGTTAGCTATTTCGTAAAAAGTGAAACCGAGATTACCTTGGAGGAGAAGAATAGAGCGATTATCTTGCTCTTGGATGGCAAGTTCTAAGGCTTCGGAATATTTTTTTATTGCTTCCGAAAAATTCCTCATAGAAGTATGAACAACAGCGATATTACTGAGATTGCGAATAATTCCTCTTCTATCTTCCAATTCCTGAGTGATTTTCAATGCTTTTGTATGATTTATTAATGCATCTTTCAATTTTCCTTGAGATTGATAAATAATACCTAAATTACCATAGGATAGAGCAACTTCTCGTTTCATTTTCAACTTTTCGGCTAATTTCAAAGCTTTTGTAGTATATTCAATTGCTTTTTCGAAATTCTTAGTTGAATAATTGAGCAAACCTATATTCCCATAGTTTCGAAGCAACCCATTTTCGTTTTTCAAACTATCATTAATTTTGGCTGATTGCAAAAACAAATCAAGTGCTTTTGTAAAATCTGATTTAGCCCAATTTAACAATCCAAAAGTATTATAAGCATTCGCTTTCCAATAGGGATTATTGCTATTTTGAATTATCTTGGAAATTTCGTTGTTATAGCTCTCTGCAACTTTAATGTCGATATTTATAAATTCGCGCACCAATGATTGCAGAACATCTAATTTAAAAGTATCTTTTATCCCTATCTTATTTAGTTCAACTATCAATGAATCAATGAATACAGAATATTTTGTTGGCTTTTCGTTCGATTTAAGGTGTTGGCTATCCCAAATTATCAAAACAATAAAAAGAACTATAATTTTCAATAGGTTTTTCATAATATTATTTTAAATAATTTTGTAAATTAATAAAATTGGTTTAAACTATGATAAATAAATACTTATTAATTCTAACGCTTTTTATCTACCAGAGTTCATTTAGTCAATATCTAGAAATTCATTGTAAACACTTTATTTATGGTTATCCAAAAGGAGCGCCGGTTTATAGCGATTTAATTATTCGCGATATTTATGCCTTAAGTTCGAACGATTCCACAAAATTTGCAGATTGGGTTGTTTACCAATTAGATTCAGCAACAATTTCGGGCCCATCACAAAAAGAGAGAAAATGGATGGCAGACCCCTGGCTGGATCCATCTGAAACATTAGAACCGGATGATTACAAAAATGCACCTGAATTGTTAAAAATAGATAGGGGGCACCAAGCACCTCTTGCTAATTTCAAAGGAACAAAAGTGGCATGGGAAACTAACTATTTGTCGAATATCACACCTCAGAAGTCAGACTTGAATAGAGGTGTTTGGAAAGAATTGGAAGATTGGGAAAGGACATTGACTTTGAAGTATAAAATGGTTTATGTGATGACGGGACCTTTATACGAGGAATATTTTGGTTCTTTGCCAAATGCAGATGAACCACATCGGATACCGAGCGGTTATTGGAAAATTATTGTAATACCACAAAATGGTAATATAGCAGATAGTTTGAACCTGCAAATTTTTGGTTTTATTTTTTCGCAAAATACCCCCTCTAAAAGTATTCTGCAATCTCATCTTGTTAGTATTGATGAGATTGAACGACGAGCTAATCTCGATTTCTTTTGGACTCTATCAAATAAAACTCAATCCATATTAGAATCTAAACCCAATCGATATTTTATGGATTACTTTCAAAAGTAGTTAGCCTCTGATCAATTGCAAAAATGCACTTGGGTTTTGGTTAGCTTGCGCCAACGAAGTTAATGATGCCTGCTGTAGGAATTGAGATTTAATCAAGCTCAATTGTTCTTTTGCAACATCAGCATCTTCAATTCTTGAAATTGCCGCCTTGTAATTGGTTATTTGCGTTCTTAACAACTCTTCCTGCGAATCTAATCGATTTTGAATACCGCCCAAAAATGACGCAACTTTATTAGCGTTATTTAATGCAAGAGATAAACTTGTTAATGTTGTTCCAATATTTGAGAAAGAATAAATACCTAAATCTTGGTTGTTCACCTCGTCCAATTGCCTTAAATCCAAACCAGTGATACCTGCAAAAATATCAGTAGATAATGAATTCACATTAAAATTATTGGACTCGATATTAAAA
>CALKJQ010000072.1 GCA_937995785.1 Candidatus Kapaibacterium sp. | reverse complement strand
ATGCCGTTAGCCAACGAATTTGTTAATAATCCCGATGAAGTAGTATTGCCGCTTATATAAATACGATTGTAATTAGCAATGTTGTTACTACCGCTAATTGAAAGACCTGCAACGGTATATGAACCCGTTGTAAGGTTTATTGTATTCCAATTAATCTTCGACGATTTGGAATTCAAAACAATACCCGAAACCATATTGGCACTTGTAATTGTATTTTTCTCGATTAAGGTGCCAGAGTAATTTGGTGCGTTTACCATTATTACTGCGTTGCCAGTGGTCGTGGCTGAGAAATTAGTAAAATTATTATTGTAAATCAAGGCATCGCTTTGGAGCCACAATCCACCAGTTCCGGGAGTGGTTGTGCCAACAAACTCGTTATTATTGATTTCGATGCTGTATAAACCTTGTATTTTGTTGTCTTTGCTCGATTTTGGTTGAGCAATTCCACCCATTTGCATATTGTGGTAAAGACCATAACCATTGTAATTGTTAAATTTATTACCACTTAATGTGAAATTCGGTTTTGAATATGTTATGAAATAAATACCGTGTGAACCAAAATTGAAAACATTGTTTGTAAATGTAGCATTCAAAATATTAGATAAGTTCACCAATGCAAAGTTTTCGTTACGAGTTGGATTAGCAACACCATTGATAACTAAATTGTTAAGGTTGAGGTTTTCCGAACCATTAGCCCAAATTGCATTAGCACCAGTTGCAGTTCCTTTACGAACATTAATGGTTAAATTCTTCAAAGTAACATTGTCCAAGCCATTAATTCCAACAGCCCAATTGCTCGAATTAGTAGTTGCGTCGATAATTACATCAGCGGCATTACCAGTCGAAGATTGGAATACAAAAGCATTATTGTTGTTGGAGCAATCATTTATGGCAACTTGCTCGGAATAAGTTCCGGGAGTGATACTGAATGTTACCAATCCATTGCCCAATACGCCACCAGCCGAAAGATAAGTAGTTGCAGCATTTATAGTAGCAAAGTGAGCATTGGTTCCGCCAATATTGTAAGTTCCAGGAACTAAGGAAGGAGCCTTGTTTGCAGAATATTTGTCGTTTCCAGTTATAGGATCGGGTATACCATTGGGGTTTTTGGTTTCAGCAGTAATTTCAAAAGGAGTTAAAGGGGTTTTAAAATAGAAGTTATATTGACCAACAACAACATTTGTTGTTTGATTTTCGGCAAGCGAACCAGTCCATCTTTTTGTACCAATTTTAACGCCATCCACATACCAATCGATATCGACCAAAGTCAAAGGTTTACGAGCATAATTCTTGATTGTAACAGCCACATCTTTTAATCCAGGAGCAAAACTTCCCGATGGTTGGGCAATTGCAACTGGACCTGCATCTTCGGTAACAGGATTGGTATTGATGGATTTAAGATTGTTCATCATATTTTGCTCAGGTATCCCAGTTCCATAGCCGACTGCATTAACGACCCAAACATCAATCTTAAATGGATTAAACGGACCTCCATCTGGATAGACAAAGTTGTGTGTCCCTAAATTTATTTGAACAGTGCTACCTTTTGTTAATTTACCAGTCCAATAGTAATTGGGTTTATTAACGCCATTGACTGCCCAGCCAATTGTACAACTACCTAAATCTCCATCGCCGTAATTTCCTAATACCATCGAAACAGGGTAAGTTCCTTCGGTGTAAGGATAAGTTGGTGGTATTATATTATCTACCGAGGCATCAGGTGGAGGAGGTATAACATTAACCGTATAATCTTCTACTTCTCCATAGTAATCATAGCCGCAAGGGCTATTGGTATAATAATAATTCTGGCGAATTCTCATCCTTGTTTCACCAGCTTTTGCATTTGTTGGGACTTTAATAGTGCCATAGAAAGTTTGACCATAATCGTCGGTGCTTAGGGTGAATTTTTCGTTACTATCGTAAAAATCGCAGTCTTGATTCCAATCAAAATAAACAACAACTTGAATGTATTCATCCCAATAGTAGTAATCCGAACCAACAACAACTTTAATGTCGTAAGATTGACCTGGATTGATATCCGTTGAAAGATACGTGAAATCTTGAGTATTCCCATCCCACTCATAACCATACGAATGGTTTTCGATATCAACGAAATACACATCTTCGATATGGAAATAGTAGTAGTATGTATATGTGTCGCAGTAAGTGCATTGGGCAGAACTTTTACCCACATTTGCCATAAATACTAATGCTATAAACATCAGCATATAAACAAATTGATTTAGGTTGTAATGTTTTTTCATAAAAACCTCTTGTAATTAATAATAATTTTTAGACTTTTTAATATTGCAAATATAATAAATTGTATATATTAGTTATACCACTTATTTTTTTGAATTTTCTCTATTTATTCAAATTTCCGGTTTAAAAAAAGTCAAAGCCATTGTTTTATCGACGAATTATCCTAAATATAGTTCATTGTAGTTGATATTACTACATTTTGAATTTTATTTTTGATGTTCCAACAAATAATACAATTTTGTTTATATCTTTTATTTATTTTCCTTAAATTAGAAAAATTCAAAATATTGTGATTTACAAATATAGTTTCCCAAATTTACTTTTCTTAATATTGGACAGAATTAATAATCTAAACGTGTTATATGAAAAAAATATTGTTAATTTTATTCTCAAGTTTTATAATTGTAAGTTCCCTATCAGCTCAAAAAATAGTTGAAGCAACAGATTATGGAAAATACAACGACGGAGTGGCTCCTTTTCTTTTGGATAATAGGTGGGGTTTTATCGATTTTGATGGCAATGTTGTAATCGAGCCAAAATTTATTTGCTTCGTTGGAGAATATGGTTCCAAACCACGCTTTAATGAGGGATTGACTGCAATTGTCGACAGCGAAACCGAGAGGGTTGGTTTTATAAATAAAAAAGGAGAAGTGGTCATAAAACCACAGTTCTACTCAGCAAATCCATTCAGTGAAGGCGTGGCAATTGTTGGCACCCAAGATGATTATGTTATAATCAATCAAGAAGGCAAAGTTATTGCACAAAAATTTGTTGCCATCAATGGCTATTTCTCCAATTTTAGCCAAAATAGGGCGATTTGTCAGAAACTGTTCAAATATGGTTTTATCGATAAGACTGGGAAATTCAAAATAGAGCCTATTTACGACGAGGTACGTCCTTTTTCGAATGGTTTAGCTGCCGTGAAACTCGAAGGTAAATGGGGGTTTGTTGACACAAATGGAGTGCAAATAATTAAACCAAAATTTACTAACGAACCTTGGACCTTTAATAGTCATCGCACTTTTGTTCAGGGAACTAATAACAAATGGGGGGTTATCGATACTTCTGGTAAATTGATAGTAGAGCCAACTTATAACGAGGTTTATGGATTTAATAATGGATTTGCGGTGGTTAGCATTATGGACGAAAAGTGGAATACTTCTTTTTCGATTATTGATGTTAATGGAAAAATTGTAAAATCTTTCCCAAAATCAAGCAATTCAGCTCAAAATGTTACATTCGTTAGTGGTTTCGAAGGAGAAGATGCATTAGCTATAGCAATTAAAGGTGGAAAATATGGGATGATAGACACCAAAGGTAACACAGCAGTTAATTTTTCTTATCGCATTCTCCAACCAATTAGCAACGGTCGAGCATATTTCGAGCGATACGACGAAAAATCAAAAACAACAATTCGTGGATTTATCGACAAAACTGCGAAGGAAGTGATTCATTTTAAGGAACCACAGTTTTAAATATTTAACGATTTAAATTTTGGAAGAAAGTTGTTTTAATAATTCCAATTCGTTCGCAGTAACAGATTCTATTCCTCTTTCAGAGATTTTATCTAAAATTTTGTTCAATAATTCTTCATTGGTTTCTGGGTCGTCCGAAACCATTATTTTGTTACTTTTAGCAATTTTTTCGAATCTATTACCAAAAGGTTGAATTTTTGGTTGTTCGGGTTCTGTTTGATGTGTTACTAATGTTGATTCTAAAGTTTGAACAGATTCGCGTGCTTTCGTAAGGAGTTGTTTTATTTCGTTAATTGAGCGTATTCTGCGTTTAGGAAGAAAATAATTGTTATAGAAATATATTTGTAAGTAAAATATAATTGCAATTATCATCCCGAAAACAATAGGAGCGGCAAAAGATATAATTTTAGTAGTGTTGCCTTCGATAAAAATTGGAATAGAAAATGCTAAATAAGCCATTGCAATAATAAGATTTATATGGGCAACTCTAATAACTGGCAATTTACCGAATGCAAATCGTTCCGAGGAATATAGAAAAGAAACGACAACTAAGATAAAAGTGCTTATAGAGGTTAGACCAATGAAGTTAATATCTGAGTCCCAAAAAGCAAGGGTAAAAAAAGCTCCTTGGAGAACAGTAAGGAGTGCAAAGAAAACTGGGAAAAACCATCGACGGTATATTGATTGTAAAAGAGGATAATAGAGCAGAAAAATTGTACTGAAAAACAAAAAATTTACGACAGAATTTTCAGCTAATGGAAATGTAATTAGTGTCCATAAACTATTAGTTTTTAATAAATTTTTCGGATTTAGTGCAAGAACTGAAGTTATATCCAAATTGAAAAAATTGTTCAAAACAATAAATATAGCTAAAGGCAGAAATAAGTAAAATCCAATATTATTTTTAAAAATGGATAACAATTCGTGAAATCCTTAATAATAATTACTACTTAGACAATATAATTGATAAAAAAGTTACAAATATATTTCTAATTTAGAGAATCAATTAGTTTATCAACTTTTTCGATGGTCATATTTTCGTAATAATCTTCATTTATTGCTATCATTGGTGCACCACCGCAAGCTCCCATACACTCAACTTCTTCGAGTGAAAACATTCCATCTTCTGTTCTTTCCATATTTCCAATTGCTAATTTATCTTGTAGATGCAGCCAAATATTCTCGCCACCACGCAGCATACAAGAAACGTTGGTGCACACTTGTATGTGGTATTTACCCATTGGTTTTTTATAATACATTGTGTAGAATCGTACCACTCCTTCCACGTGGGAGGGAGGCAAATTGAGTAATTCGGCAACATAAGCGATAACTTCATTGGAAAACCAACCAAACTTTTTCTGTGCCAACCACAATACTCCCATTAAAGCGGCCTGCTCGGTGGGGTATTTTGCTTTTATCTTATCTACTTCTTGTAATTCTAAATCGGAGAATTTAATTTCCATAAGAATATATTTTTAATAAATTACAAATATAATAATTTGCAATAGACAATACCGACAAAAGAAAAAAAATTATTTAAATATTATTACTTTTTGCGAAGTCATTTTATCGTTGGATAAAATAACAACAGTGTACTGTCCATTGGTTAATTTGGATAAATCTAAGTTTAAATTACTCGGAACGACGTCCTCTAATTTCATAACAATAATTCCGTTAACATCATAAATCAACACCGTGGACTTATCTTGAATATCGTTCTTGAGTGTAATTTTGCCGATAGTTGGGTTTGGATAGAGCAAGTCTTTAATTTTGTTTGATAAAATTGAAGTTACGGGTGGAATATTGCACAATAGAGGATTGCCATCAGTTCCATTGTAGAAGCAAATAGCAATGTTATTATCCGCAACATAAGCCGTAGTTGACCATACCATTAATATCTCGCCTGAGCCGGGAACTGGACTTTCGCCATACATTAAATTCATTTGTTTTGCTTGGATTTCGTTTTCATACATTTTTAAGTAGTTTACAAATTGCTGATTGTTTTTTATTTCTTTGCCAATCTCGGAGGAATTAACCCAGTTTGGATTGGGAAGCGAAGCAAGCATTTGATAATCTGATTGATCGTCTGTTTGATATATTTTATCCCAAACTTCACCCATTTTTAAAGGAATGAATATATGTGCCAGGCGGTCTGTTGTATCTTTGCTTTTGCAAACGAATGCCCAGAAGGTAGATTTACCTTCGTAAAAATCTAATTGAGTGCCCACCCCTGCTTCCATACCCATAATCCAAGCTAAATCGTAGTTTTCGAATGTTTTTTCTTTGTTTAAATAATCGTAAGCTTCGCGTGCAGTTATCATTTCGACTTCTTGAGCAAAAAGACTGACAGAAGTCAGTAAAACCAAACAAAATAGTATTAGTTTCTTCATATTTTAACCTTTTTTTATAATGTTTAAACGATAATTTATGTAAATGATTTTTTATTTTTCTACATTCTTTCGGGGGCTGTTATGCCGAGTGCTTTCAATCCATTTGCCATAATAGATTTAGTAGTTTCGAGTAAAATTAACCTTTTGTTCATAGTTTCGAGCGATTCTCCAATTATTCGGCAATTATGATAGAACAAATGGAATTCACTTGCCAAATCATTTAAATAATCGGTTAAAATGTGAGGTTCATAATTTCGGGCTGCATTTATTATTGATTCGGGGAAATCAGTAATTTTTTTAATCATGCTCAATTCATTTGGATGAGTGAATGAGTCAATTTCTGTATTGATTTCCTCTGTTCTTTCAATTTTTGCCAAGATGGAGCACATACGGGCATGGGCATACTGCAAATAAAACACGGGGTTTTTTTCGCTTTGTTCCTTAGCCAACGCCAAATCGAATTCAAGATGAGTGTTCACCCCTCGCATTAAAAAGAAAAATCGCACGACGTCGTCGCCCACTTCGTCGATGAGTTCGTCCAATGTGTAACTTTTGCCCGAGCGTTTGGACATTTTCACTTGTTGACCATTTTCGGTTAATGTTACGAATTGATGAATTACAACCTTCACTTGATTGTCGTCGTAACCCAAAGCGCGGATTGCGGCTAACACATCGGGGACAGTTGCAATATGGTCGGCACCAAAAATATCAATTATTAAATCAAATCCACGCAGAAACTTTTCTCGATGGTAAGCGATATCGGGCAATCGATAGGTTGGTTCACCCGTAGATTTAACTATCACTCTGTCTTGTTCTAAACCCAGTTCGGAGAACTTCATCCATATGGCGCCATCTTTTTCGTAAGATAATTCTTTTTCTTTCAGTTCATTCAGCAAACTATTAATTTTGCCGGTTTCGTATAATGAATTTTCGTTATAATAAACATCTTGGGAAATCTTTAGTTTGCTTAAGGTTTCTTTGATTTTTGCAAAATTCCAATTTTCTGCGAATTGTTGAATTCGGAAAAGCGTTTCGTCGTTATTATCGATTGTTGAAACAGTGTTTTGGACGATGTAATCTCGGGCAATATCGATAATGTATTCACCAAAATAACCATCTTGGGGCATTTCGTAATTTGGGTCATCGGTTAATTGCTTAATTCGGGCATATACTGAATTAGCAAGATTCCTCATCTGGTTACCCGCATTATTAAAGTAGTATTCTCGAGTTACGTCGTAGCCAATCCAATCAAGTAAATTGGCAATTGTGTCGCCAATCACTGCATTTCGTCCGTGTCCGAGGTGCAACAAACCCGTGGGATTGGCACTAACATATTCTACATTAGCAGTTTTTCCAAGGCGTGGCAATCTACCAAAATCGTTTTTGTTTGTATAAATTTGCAGTAATGCACCAGTAAGGAATTTTGGAGTGAATTTAAAATTAATAAACCCAGCACCCGCAATTTCTATTTTTTCAATCAACTCATCGTTAATATCAATTTTGTCGATTATTTGCTGGGCAATTTCGCGAGGGGACAGACGTAATGATTTGGTTAATTGCATTGCAACGTTGGTCGAGGCATCGCCAAATTGTGGATTCTTGGGTATATCAATTATGATATTTACTTCGGGGAAATTGTTGGAAATTAATGAAGTTTGTATCAAATTGTGAATAAATTGCTTAATCATTTTTTATACTATTGGAGCTAAAAATAAGTTTTTAAGGTTTTCTTTATCGTAATTTACTGCTTCTGAATCATCGTTTAAAGTTAAAAATTTGGCATCAGACCAAAGTTTTTCAATCCTATAATAATTTCGGGCTTGTTCGCCCATTATATTCACAACCACATCAAAGTAATCAATAACAATCCAATCCATCGAATCCAATCCTTCGTATCTGGGTAAGCTAATGCCGAGTTGTTTGATGGAGTAATAAATTTCGTCGAATACTGCCTTGGATTGGGAGGGATTATTTGTAGTGCACATAACAAAAAAATCTGCAGGTGCAGAATCAATTTTCCTTAAATCGAGAATTAAAATATCAGTTGCTAATTTGCTTTGAGCTATCTTGGATATAGCTAT
>CALKJQ010000071.1 GCA_937995785.1 Candidatus Kapaibacterium sp. | reverse complement strand
AATTTGTTTTCATTTAAATACGACAATTGGATATCAGTAATTTCCAATTCGCCACGCTTGCTTGGTATCTGCTCCTTTGCTCTTTGGCTTACTGTGTTGTCGAAGATATATAATCCCGGAATTGCATAATCCGATTGGGGTTGCTTGGGTTTCTCTTCGATGCTAAGAATTTTGCCATTTCGGTCGAGAACAACAACCCCAAAATCTTTTGGATTTGTAACTTCGTAGCCAAATATGTAACCACCACGATTCTTATTCAATGCTTTTCGGTAAAAATCCAATTTACCATAAAATATATTGTCTCCAAGAATCAAGCTCACTTGGTCCGAGCCGATAAATTCTTCGCCAATAATAAAAGCGTCGGCAATACCTCGCGGCTTTTGTTGAATTGCATAATTTATGTTCAATCCCCATTGGCTTCCATCTTTTAGAATTTTATGGAAAAAAGGTTGGTCTTGTTCGGTTGTGATGAGCAATATATCGCGAATTCCCCCAAGCATAAGAGTTGCAATTGGGTAATAAATCATTGGTTTGTCATAAACCAATTGTAATTGCTTGGTGAGGATTGCCGTTGCGGGATAAAGCCGAGTGCCGCTTCCGCCCGCAAGTATTATCCCTTTGGTCATTAACGGCACCTAAACTTAACATCGAGAACTAATAAGTACCATTTGCCATCAATATAACCAAAATACATTCCTTCGATAAAACTACCTTCGGTATCTATCACAGATGCTTGGATGCGAGATTCTACTTTACTAACTTTTTCGGCGATTTCGGGCAATAATTCCTGGTTGAATGAGCGATAATACATTCTAACGTTATTTAGCAAATTCACATTTTTATCGCTCGCTGTCGAAACAATCAACCCTTTTTGATTATACTTTTGTGTGGAACAATCGTAATTGGGGTAGGGTTTGATTGCTGGCTTTTGCTTGAGCATTTGCTCGATATCGTTCGAAAAATCGAAAGAAGTGCCTTTCCCAGTGAATGCACTAAAAACAGCAAAAAACTTTTCGAACGAGTTGAACTCACGAACAGAAGGTTTGGTTTCTTCGTTGTATATAACAAAGAAATGTAAATCGGGGTGGATATATTTATTTGCTTGCAAATATTCGTAATTTCTAATGTTGGTTAATAATTGTGGCAATACTTTTGTTAAATCCATTAATAATGTATCTGATATAAAAACGGGTGGGGGTAATTCATTGGGAACCTGCTCTTCAGCATTTTTTTGTTCTTTAATGGGTTCTTGTTTTGGTTGTTGTGTTATTTTTGGTTGAGTCTTTTTTTTATCTGCAACTTTTTGGGTTTCGGTTTTAGGTTCGGATTTAGGTTGTTCTGCAACTTTTTGGGTTTCGGTTTTAGGTTCGGATTTAGGTTGTTCTGTAACTTTTTGGGTTTCGGTCTTTGGTTCGGATTTAGGTTGTTCTGTAACTTTTGGAGATGGGCTTGTTTGTGGTGGAGTTGGAGTAGTAACGGGAATATCGCTTTTGGGCATAGTAGTTTGAACTTCATCAAGATTCGACTTAGTCTCTGGTTTGGATAATTCAGTTTTAGCAACCGACGGAGGAGGTTCAATTTTTTTCATTTCAGGTTTTTGAATAGTTTCTTTGGGGGATGTTGGTGTTTTATGTATAGCTTCTTGTTTTGGTTGTTCTATTTTTTTTGGTTCAGACTTGACCATTTCTGTAACTTGAGGGGCTTGCCAAATCCAAGCGTTACTGATTTTTAGGTCTTTTTTGATAATACTTAATTGTTTTTTGCTTTCTGAAAAATTTGGAATTAAGCCAACACAAACTCGGTAATGCTGTTTATTTTTAACATTTACGGGTGCAATAAATGATTCATAGCCGTTTTCGATAGCCAATTTTTGTAATTTTTCGGCATTCTCTAATCGTAACATCGAACCAATGACAACGGTATATTTGAAATCAATCTGCGGGTTTTCGTACCTGGGAACATTGGGTTGGGAAATTAATATTGCAAAAGATGAAATGAACAATAATCCGATTAAAACATAACTTTTCATTAATTTCTTTTATTTTTAATTTAAATTACGAAAAAAAATATTATGATTAATCAATTTAAGTTACTTTTTTCAATATTAATTACGATTATTTCTTCGTAATTTTGCAAGCTATATTTATTCAAATATTATTTAAATACAGAAATGAAAGAAAAAATACAGGAAATAATCAATAATTATGAATCTTTGGTAGAAAAATTAAATAATCCCGAAATATCGAACGATTACAATCTTGTTAGTAAGATTAACAAAGATATCAAAAATTTAAAACCAATTGTCGAAAAGGGACAAGAATACCTAAAAGTGCTTTCCGATATAGATAATGCCAAAGATTTGCTTAATCAAACTGGTATTGAAAGCGAATTAAAAGAAATGGCAAAAGAAGAGTTGGAAGAAAACATAGAACATTTGCCACAAATAGAAGAAGAATTAAGGTTTTTGTTACTTCCCAAGGACCCCAACGACACCAAGGACTGCTTTGTGGAAATTCGAGCCGGCACAGGTGGCGACGAAGCAGGGATATTTGCGGGAGATTTGTTTCGTATGTATCAGCGTTATGCCGACCGACGCGGTTTCAGAATCGAAATTATTGATTTTAACGAAAGCGAAAAAGGTGGTTACAAAGAAATAGTTTTCTCTATAAGCGGCGAAGATGCTTTTGGTTTGCTTAAGTTCGAAAGCGGGGTCCATCGCGTTCAAAGAGTTCCCGATACCGAAGCAAGTGGTCGTATCCATACAAGTGCCGCAACAGTAGCGGTATTGCCCGAAGCCGAAGATGTGGAAATTGAAGTTCGCGAGGAAGATTTGCGGATTGATATTTATCGTTCTGGAGGTGCGGGCGGTCAAAATGTTAACAAAGTGGAAACTGCAGTAAGAATGACTCATATACCTACTGGAATTGTTGTTACCTGCCAAGACGAGCGTTCTCAGCTAAAAAATCGTGAAAAAGCAATGAAGGTTCTCAAAGCAAGGCTTTACGAAATTGAGCTTGCAAAACAGCAAGAGGCAATCGCTTCTTCGCGTAAATCGATGGTACGCACTGGCGATAGATCCGAAAAAATCCGCACCTACAATTGGCCCCAAAACAGAGTTACCGACCACAGGCTGGAAGGCGACGATAAAAACTTTTCGCTTCGAGATATAATAGAGGGCGATCTCGATTTGATTATCGAAAAACTTAAAATTGCCGAGCGAGCGGAATTGTTGAAAACATCATTGGATTTGTAGATGAACACATGTTTGATTACGGGTGGTGCTCGACGGTTGGGCAAACATTTAGCAATTGGATTTGCAAATAAAGGTTGGAATATTATCCTGCACTACAATGATTCTAACCCAACAAAAGTATTGGAGGAAATCAAACAAATTGGAGTTGAAGTTTTTCCGATTAGATTCGATTTGCAAAAAGCAGATCAAATTATTCAAGGATTTGAACAAATAAAACAAAGTTTCCATCTTCCAAATTTACTTATTAATAATGCCGCAGTATTTCCCGACCGAAAGTCGATTTTGAATACGTCAGTTGAAGACTGGGATAAAGTTATAAATATCAACTTAAAGTCGGTATTTATAACATCGAAGGAATTTTGCAAATTTGCTGGAAATGGCTCAAGGATTATCAACATAGCGTCCGAAGGTGCTCACAAAATATGGAAAGAACGACTTACGTATAATGTTTCGAAATCTGCATTGATTACCTTAACCAAAGCATTGGCTCGCGAATTAGCACCTCGTATCACTGTTAATTCCATTTCACCTGGCTATATCCAATTCGACAACGACGAACAAGAGGGAATTATTCCCCAAAGCCGCATCCCAATGCATCGCTATTCCACACCCGATGATGTGTTCCAAATAGTTTACTTTCTTGCTACTTCAACAGAGTATCTTACGGGTCAGGATATAATAGTTGATGGTGGATTGGGTCTTTTTTGAACTTAATTAACAGATATAATCAACAGATAGAGTAAAATCAAATTGTTATTAAAAAAAACTTTTTTTAAATAACATATTCATAAATTTGTAATTAATTGGTATGTTTATATGAACTGTAAAATCTGCGATTCACAAAATACAACTGGTACTAAATGGGGTTCTACAAACTTAATTTATTGTACTGATTGCGATATCCATTATTTGCAGGATTTCCCAAAAGATGAAAAGTTAGAAAATTATTACAAAAATGAATATAAAATAAAAAACGAAGCGGGATATACTGAATTTAGGCGAATTTCCCGAATAAATGAACAATACGAACTTATTAATATTATCAGTAAATTCAAATTAATCAATAATATACTCGACATTGGTTGCGACAAAGGCTACTTTTTGGACGAAGCCCGCCGAATGGGATTGGAAGTTGCCGGTGTGGAATTATCCGATGACGCAAGGGAATATTGCAAATTGGTTGGGTTGGATGTTCGCCCCTCGATTAATGACTTCGACACAAAATTTGATGCTGTGATTATGAACCATTCGCTTGAACACTTTCCTCATCCCAATGGGATAATAAACGAAATTTATGAAAAACTCAATGATAATGGTTTGCTAATCATTAGAGTGCCCGCTTTCGACTCTTTTTGGTCCCGCATAATGAAAGATAAATGGATTTGGTTCCAACCCAAAAACCACTATTTCCATTTTTCGACTATGTCTCTCGAATATTTAATGCAGATAAATAAGTTCAATTTAAAGTTAATCAAGCACCGCAAGCCAAACAACTGGATTACCAAAAAACTTACATCCATAGCAAGAAAATCGATGATGAATAACACAAATTACAAGCCAACATTGAGAAATCTAATTGGTTATTTAATCGAGTCTATTGCTGGCGTCGAGATTTTTCTTATAGCAGAGAAATCTAATAAATAATCATTTCCATAGTTAATTACACAAAGTGTTTTTATTGCTTGAGTATTTTGAATATAATTACTTCGCCAGCAACATCTAATTTTACAAAATATATTTGATTGCTTAAATTGCTTAAATCTATACTTTGTTCACTGTAACCCTGGGGTATTTTTATATTTTTTTCAGTCAAAACAACGTCTCCAATCAAGTTATGGATTTCGAGATTTGCTTCGGTTGGGCAGTCGGATTCGAACTGCAGAACGGCAGAAGACTGAACTAAATTCGATTTGAGGGTTGCTTCCAAGAATAATGGTATAGAGTCGGTTTTGAACATTAATGGAACCAAACACCTTGAGGTGGCACCAACTTCGTAAGCAATTGGTTCCCCCGTAAGAATTATATTGTCGCCAAGGCATTTATATGCAAAATAAATGGTATCGGAATCTAATTGTTTCTTTGCTCTTGTTGGTTTATAAACTAATAGTATTTCCTTAGTTTCTTTGGGATTCAATACTAATGGGAATTGCGATTGGGGAACAGAAAACAATGTATTGAATGCCATCGTGGGGCTTTCGAGTGTTATTTGGAAATTTCCGTAATTTGTTATAAATATCGTGTCGATATGACGATATCCAACTGATTTTGAACCAAATTCCACAATGTTATTATTGTTGGGCGACGAAGTTACAAATGCTAATGTATAGCCCGGTATTATTATATTATCTTTTTTAATATTTCCCGCGACATCTTTGACTAATATAGCAAAAGAGGCATCTTCGCGCGGATTGGTAACAGTAAATATGGTCAAATTCTCTTTCGAACTTGTTTTCATAATTGTGTAAGTGCCATTAACGACCTCGGTTATTTCTACACTTTCGATACCAGCATCGGTTTTTAGCAATTCCGAAGTAAGTATTTCGAATTTGGTATTGCACGTATCTGCAACAATTTTAACTTCCGGAGGAGTTCTATCCAAAAATGCGTAAATAGAGAATTGGTGGGTTAGTCGGTGCATACAAGAATCTTCGAGAAATATTTGGAAGTCATATTGATTAGGTTCGTCGAAGTTATAGCAAAAAGTAAAGTCGAATAATGTTGCCGGTGGTATTGTTATTGGTAAATTGTTTAATACTAAATCATTTTTGCCATTTTCGGAAAGGACTATTTTGTTGATAGTTTGAGGGAATTTTCCGTAATTTTCTAATTGTAATGTAAAACAAACTTCTTTGTTTGCTGTGATTGTATCAATATATAAATCTGGATTTGGGTTTGCTTTCAATCCCTTTTGGTGAATGGTGAAACCAGGTATTTGGTATTTTATGTAGGTATATAATCCCGCCGAGTCGGTTGCTTTAATCGAAAATGCACCATCCTGATATTTATCAATTAATTTAGCGTTAAATGTTGCAATTGGGGTAAGGAAAGTGCCCGCAACGCTAATATCAACGTTTTCCAAATCATTGGCAGCAAATTCAATTGATTGGATTTTAGTGTCTGTTATTGTCGAATCGGTTACAACACCGCTAATGCTATAGCAAGAAGTATCGGCTGTTACAACAGGAGGAGTGAAATCATATTTCACTAAATTCATCCCGCCATAATAACCATAGGAATTGGCAAAACCATATCCATAAACAGATAATCCAAAGCCCGAAGGAGCAGAAAGTTCGTGGGTGCCTTGCTGCACTTGCAAAATTGCATAGGAATATTGAGAATTAGGCACTTTTTTGAATGATGAGGCATCGATAGTATTTCCATCAATTTTAACTTTTCCAACATCTTTATCCAAAGCAACAATGTTAATGTGATGATTGCGATAAACGGGGCTAAGTGCTCCAAAGACATCGCGTTCGTATGATTGAATGTTGGCAACTCGGTAAAAGTTCCCATATTGCTCGATGGGGGGTGTTATCATCATAAGCGGGTCGCTTTGAGAATTATCTCCACCTTGAACTTGAGCTGATTTTTTGTATTGAGCAACCAAAATCGGACCAGAGGCTTCGATAAACCAAGGATTAGTAAGTTCCAACTCGAAAAATTTACCTTGATTTAAGGTGCCATAAAATTGACCATCAATAGATATTTGAGTATTATCCGCACCAGCCAAAATTCTAAATAAATCTCGCTGCGAGTTCGAGGTTATCGAAGGGTGCTGTGCAAAAGGAATTACAATTGCATTTCGTCCCCATGCATTAACAGATGGCAACATTTCGAGCAAGCAATCTCGCGATTGCACTGCGGTGCCGATAGGTATTCGGGTTCGTTGATGTCCGGCAATCAAAGCAATCGGTTTAGTGCTTTTTACGATTGTACCAGTTAAATCCCCTCTCGAAATTATTTGAGTAATGTCTGCCTGAACCAAATAGGCTTCGCCTTTTTGTAGAATCTTTTTTTGTTTGTTGTTTTTGTTCACATAAGTAGCCACCGAAGGAGTAATATCTATTTCGGTATCATTTTCGGTGGCAATTATCACAAATTGTGAAGGCGTGCTACTGCCGGTTATTTGACCAATCTGAGTAGACCCATCGCTATTGTAGGTGAGAACAATGTAGTTCGTACCCAAAGCATCGGTTGGTAAGCAGGTCATACTTTCGCTTGTTGTGATTGCTTGTTGGTGGGCATATACTGTTACGTCTTTGTCTGTTCTGATGTTGAATGTCTGAGGTGCGGGTTTTTCGCATTGATGTTCAGTCGAACTGGCTAACCTAATTATACCGGAATCATTGAATCCTCTTAACTCAAAGTATTCATAAGGAACAGAAAAAGTGAATATTTGTGAAGGGTCTGTTATTTGGAAATTTTTAGTAAATTTTCTTCCGAAAATGTCAGTGTAATCTATAACTCCGCTGCAAGGTTCCTCGGCTACAACGTAAATGTAGAGTGAATCTGTATAATTGTCAACTGGATCGTTCGCAATATTATGATAGTTTGGCGGATAAGCCAGCCAGAAATCTCTTCCTTTAGTGTCAATCAAATCTTGAGATTGAACTCCGATTGTTGTAATCAAAAGTAGGAAAAATGGTAAATATATTATTTTCATATTCTATTCGATTAATTATGAATAAATTTTTCTTAATTTACATAAATAAAGACAAACAAAGTATAAGAAAGTTACAAATGGCAATAAATTTTCTGCACAATGGCGAAATTGTAAATGTTTTTAATAAAGCATTGGCTAATTTGAATAATAACGAAGGAAGTTTAATTTTAATTGAAGGCGAAAAGGGTTTTGGTAAAACCCGTATGCTTGCCGAATTGGAAAGTATTGCCCACCGCGAAAAGAAAATTGCCGTTATCGTTAAAACCTCTGAACCGATTTATAATATGTCCATTAGTAATTTGCAACCTTATGCTGTTTTCAATAACATTTTGAACGAATTGAATTCGAGTAAAAAAATTCCACAAAACCAAAGATTGGCTTTCAACGTAGGACTGACAATACTAACCGGTCTCCCAATTGCCGGCGATTTGTTTTATATGGTAAAAGAATTAAAAAAGGATTTGCAAGAGCATAAAAAACAAAAGCGAATGGAAAAATTGGAAAATGAACACAACTACCTCGAAGTTTTTAAAGAATATACACAAAAAAATCCTTGCGTTGTGTTGATAGACGACTTTCAATTTGCCGACATACAATCTGTTGAATTATTAAAGTTTTTCACCGAACATTTTGGTTCTCTCAAAATGATTTTGGTTGTTGCCTTCAATCCCAATTTTGTTCAACGCTCTAATTTGGCGATGCGCAATTATCTTAAATTTGTGGAATTAGATGCAAAAAATACCAAGGTTCAACGCCTCACTCCATTCGATACCGATTTAACAATTAAAGCAATTTCGAGTTTTTATCCCAATTCGGTTGTTAGCGAATCTGTGGTAAACTGGTTTATTCAAAAAACCTATGGGGTTCCTGCCGCAATTTATGAATATCTGGAATATTTCGCAAAACACAACATCACATTGTCGCAAATTGCTGACGAAAACTTCGATAGTTTCGTTCCAATGTCCGTTAATGCATTGTTTTTGTCGTATGTGGAGCAGTTAACTGACGAGGAAAGGAATATTCTTTCAATTTGCGCCGCCGAAGGTAAAGAATTTAGCGTTTCGATAGCATCTAAGCTAATGTCGTTGGACGTTCTTTCGACAGTTAGAAAACTAAAATCGATTGCTCAGAAAACGGGGATAATTTCGAGTTTGGGTGCAAAAAAAAGATACGGCGAACTCACTACTATTTTCACTTTCAACCAAGCAATTTACCAAAGTTATTTCGAAGAACAATTGGAATACGAAGAGAAAAAGGCACTTCATTCTCAGATTTCATCAATTTTAAAACAAAATTATGATAATACCGAAGACAAAGAATTAAAAAGAGAACTCTTGCCATATATCGTTTCGCATAGCGATATATCGGGTGATGAAGATATGGTTAAGGAAGTGCTGAAGGACCAATACAGAATAGCACAAGAGGATAGCAACGAAACTTTTATACAATCAATTTCCAATTTCTTGAACAATGTAAATAATTCACCTATATATCCCGATTCTTTTTTAAACCCAAATCCAGAGGAATCGATTCTCGAAAGTATTCCAGAGGTCAATTTTTCGCAAAGCATTATTAACGGGGAGGCGGATATCTCTGCAGAAGATTTACAAATTGAGCCACGCAAATTCCATTCTGAAATAATTCCGCCAAAAACTGCATTAAACTTCGAAGAAATAATCGAATTTGCCGCATCCAATCATTCCGACGAAGTGGTTGGCTTAATTAATCAATTTATCGACAAATCGCCAAATCAATTAGATAAAATCAAGAGCACTCTTTTGTTGTCCAAATTTCTTGCAGAAAATAATCAGTTGGACCAAGCTATGGAACTTATAAATAAATTATCCTATAAGATTGACGATATTAACCCAAACGAAACCGATATACTTTACCTTAACACACTCGCTATACTTCAACATAACCAAGGAAAAGAAACTGAAGCCATCCAAACATTGAAGAAAGCTGCGGAATTATCCATCAAACACGATTCAAATTATAAAATACTTACTTTATCGAATATTTCGATTTTGCTAAAAAAATACGATTACGAAAATGCAATTAAATACAAAGAATTCGTCATTAAATCTGCTCGGGAATTAGATTATTCCGACTTTATCGAAGATTACTTAAAACAATTTTAAAATGCGTAACTTTTTGATTTTTTTCTCCATAGTGATTGCTATCTATGGAACGGCAAACTATTATGTTGTCCGCAAAGTAAGCCATGCACTTTCGGATTATCCTGTGTGGAAATATGCTCTTGCTTTCGCAATCGTTGCGATGGCATCGTCGTATGTAATTGGCAGATTTTTAGAAAATTATTATCATAACGCAATTGTAACCACTCTTATTTGGATTGGTGCTTTGTGGATGGCGGCTTTGCTTTATGCTTTTCTTTTTGCAGCATTGTTCGATTTGTTTAGGATACTTCATCACTTTTTTGGAATTTTTCCTAAACTAATATTGGACAATTGGGCTAAAGCAAAGTTGTATTCATTTTTAATTTCGGCTATCATCGTTGTATTTACTTTGATGGTTGGATTCATTAATAACTTAAATACCAAAATCGTGGAATTAAATTTGACTATTCCCAAAAGGCAATCACATTTGGACAAATTGAAAATCGTAATGGCATCAGACATCCACCTTGGCACCACAATTACTCATCAAAAAATCGAACGTTTAATCGAACTTATAAATAATCAAAAGCCCGACGTCATACTTTTCGCTGGAGATATATTGGACGAAGACCCGAACTTTGTGGAATACAACGGAATGGGCGAGCCTTTTTTGAAATTAAAAGCAAAATATGGCGCTTGGGGAATTAATGGCAACCATGAATACATAGGTGGAATAGATAATGCCGAAAAATTTATAAAGTCTATTGGCATTCATTTGCTAAAGGATAGTGTTGCCGTCATCGATAATGCTTTTGTTTTAATTGGTCGCGACGATGCGTCCAAATCGAGGTTCGCAAAATCAAACAGACTGGAATTGAATGAGTTGATAAAACAAACTAATCCGAATTTACCAACTATTTTTTTAGACCATCAACCTTTTAAATTGGATGAAACTGCTCAATATGCAATCGACTTACAACTATCGGGGCATACACATCACGGACAACTCTTCCCATTTAATTTCATAACCGAATTAGTTTATGAGAAAAGTTGGGGATATTTGCGAAAAGGGAACACGCATTTTTACGTTTCTTCGGGGTTCGGTGTGTGGGGTCCCCCTGTCCGAACCGTGAATCGCTCCGAAATAGTTGTAATTAATCTCAAATTTCAATAATTTATATAATTTTGCTTTTTTTTAATTGAGGGTTTAATGAAAAAGATAATTTTACTGGTCTTTGCTTCTATTTTAGTATTTGGTTGTTCTGGTGAATTAAAAAAATTAGAACAAGGCGATAATATCGTTCGCGAAGCACATAACCTAACCACAATTGACTTGTATTCTATGAAACGATTATCGGAAATGCAAATCTCGCCCGACGGAAAATGGATTATTTACACCATTGCAACCCCATCAATAACCGACAACAAATTAACCCGCGATATCTGGGCAACTTCGATTGATGGGAAATTTACCCGCCAAATTACCGAACAAGAGGGGAACGAAATGTCGCCAATATTTTCGCCCGATGGCAAGCAAATAGCCTATTTGTCCAATTCTAATGGTTCTTATCAAGTTTACATTCAAAATTTTCCAACAGGCAAGCCCAAACAATTAACAAATTTCGATGAAGGAGTTTCCAACATTATGTGGTCGCCCGATGGTAAATTTATATCATTTACATCCGAAGTTAAAATGCTTAAAACAATAAACGATGAATATCCCCAATATCCCAAAGCGAACATTAGATACTATACCGATTTGCCCGTCCGTCATTGGGACGAATGGACCGACGATAAATTCAGCCACTTGTTTATTGTTTCCGTTGATGGAAGTTCCGAACCAAAGGATTTGATGGAAGGAGAATTAATCGATACACCTCTCAAACCATTTGGCGGAGTAGAAGAATTGGCTTGGTCGCCCGATGGAAATATTATTGCATATTCTGCTAGAATTAATAACGACATAGTTTGGAACACAAATTCCGATGTTTTTTTAGTGAATTTAAAGAAAGCAAACAATAAAATTGAATATACCAAAGAAAACATCACTCCGAACTTAGCTGGATACGACAAAAATCCCTTGTTTTCGCCCGATGGGCAAAGAATTGCCTTTCTTAGTCAGGAGCGAAATGGATTCGAATCCGATAGAATCAGATTAATGATTTATGACCGCAATACCAAAAACATCGACGAGCTAACCCAAGGATTTGACCAATGGATCGAAGAGTTTATTTGGTCGCCCAATAGCAAAAAGATATATGCAACTGCAACGGATTCGGGCGTAGTTAGTTTGTTTGAATTTGATTTAGCAACTAAATTGCCTCGCAAACTTTCCAAGGGAGATTGGAACTATGGTTCGGGCTTGGCAATCACCCCCGATGGAAAAAGCATTGTGGTTGGCAAAATGAACTTCAATAATCCCCTGGATTTCTATCGATTGGATTTATCCAGCGGCGAAGAAACAAAACTGACCCGTTTTAATGATGAGCGGTTGAAATATATTAATCCCGTGAAATACGAACAACGCTGGTTCACAGCAAAAGATGGCAAGAAAATTCACTCTTGGATTGTTTACCCACCCAATTTCGACCCGTCTCGCAAGTATCCCGTGATAACCTATTGCCAAGGTGGACCGCAGAGTATGATTGGGCAAAATTACCATTATCGCTGGAATTTTGGTGTTTATGCCGCAAATGGTTATATAGTTTTAGCAGCCAATCGACGTGGAGTACCCGGTTTTGGTCAAGCGTGGAACGATGCAATTAGTAAGGATTGGGGAGGAATGGCAATGAGCGACCTGCTTGCCGCAACCGACCAATTTAGTCAAGAGCCATTTGTCGACCCTCAAGGTCGTTCTGCTCTTGGAGCAAGTGCGGGAGGATATGCGGCATATTGGTTGGCTGGTCATCACGAAGGTAGATTCTCGGCTTTTGTTGCCCACAATGGCGTTTTTGATGTTGTTAGTAAATATGGTGCTACCGAGGAATTGTTCTTCCCCAATTGGGAGTTCGGCGGACCTTATTGGATTAAAGAAAACCGCGAAAATATGGATAAGAATTCACCAATCAATTACGTCCAAAATTGGGATACTCCGATAATGATTTCTATCGGCGAACGAGATTACCGTGTGCCATACACACAAGGTTTGGAGGCATTCACCGCTGCTCGCGGTCGCAACATACCCGCAGAATTAATCGTATTCCCCAACGAAACCCACTTTATTTCTCGTCCACAAGAATACATTATTTGGCAAGACAAAGTAATTAAATTCTTGAATAAATATACAAAGAAAAGCAACTAAAAAGCAGAATATATTCCACCCCCCACTTTTAACCAAAGTGGAGGGTGTTTTTTTTGCTTTGCCGCTACGCAAGATTTAAGCGGCATTTGCTGTCTAAATGGTATAGACCAAACACTCTTTGGATAAAAATAAATAAAAAAACGCAGCAGATAAAGTTATATTAATCTAAACATTATCGACTGCGGTATTTAAATATGTTTTTGCCCAATGAATTTATTGAGACTGCAAAATCTTTTGTTTTAATTCTCCAATTGTGTTTGCTTGCAATAACTCTTTGTTTTTGTAGTTGAATGCAAATGGCGAATGAAAATCGTCCTGCACCGGTGTTTTGGAAATATTTTTGCCGAGATTAATTAAATCGGGACGTTGTTTGCCAATTTTGTCTTGAACTGCCATCAATCCCATAATTAAGTTTTCTGGTCGTGGCGGACAGCCCGAAACATAAACATCGACAGGAAGAAATTGGTCAACTCCCTGAACAACAGAATAGGAACGGAACATTCCTCCGGTGGACGCACAAACACCCATAGAAATAACCCATTTTGGGTCGGGCATTTGGTCGTAAATTTTACGGACAACCCAAGACATTTTGTAGGTAACAGTACCGGCGATAATCAAAACATCACTCTGACGCGGCGTCATACGAAAAACTTCGGAACCAAAACGCGAAACATCGAACCGAGACGAAGCAAACGCCATCATCTCGATACCGCAGCACGAAATTCCCAATGGCATAGGCCATGCTGAATTCTTTCGTGCCCAATTTATTACAGCCTCTATCGAGGTCGTTAGAAATCCTTGACTTTCGAGAGCTTTACCTAATCCCATTCGAAGCCTCCTTTCTTTAATTCATAATAAAATCCTGCTAATAATACAATAACAAAAAGCACTATTGCAGCGAATGGTATCATTCCCAATTCAACAACTTGTATTGCATAAGGATATAGAAACACAACTTCAATATCGAACACAATAAAACTAACTGCAACCATATAGAATTTAACAGAAAAACGATTGCGAGCAGTTCCAATTGGTTCTACTCCACTTTCGTAAGTTGTTGTTTTCAATGGTGTTTCCCTCCTTGCTCCAAGCCAAGCAGATAACGCTAAGAAAAGCAATGCAAAGGAAAATCCCAATACTAACATTAAAACAATTGGTAAGTAAACTTCGTTCATAATTTTTGTAAAACTTTAAATATTAAAATTAATGAACTTTATTGTTTTGACAAAATAAACGAAAAATTATTGTTATATAATTTAAATCGTCTAATTATTTATTTAAGTATAATTAACATTTATTTATTAAATTCGAGTAAAATTAAATGAAAAATATGGAAAAAATTAGATTTTCGGCATTTAGTCTATTAAGCATAATATTTGCTTTGTCAATTTCTTTTGGCTATCAGCCTCCCAAGAATGTTATTATTATGATAGGCGATGGAATGGGCAAACAGCACATCCAAGTTGCCAACTATTATTTGGAAGGTAAAGATAGCGTTCAATCCTACGAGACATTTCCCGTTAAATTATATTGCTCCACCTATTCCGGAACAATAACCAAATCAGGAAAATACACCACATCCTACGACAGCAAGACTGCTTGGTCCGACTTTGAATATCTGAAGTTAAAGCCAACGGATTCGGCGCCTGCAGCTACGGCAATATCCTCAGGACGCAAAACTTACGATGGTTCGATTGGAATGTCGTTGGATTCGATGCGATTGGTTCATTTTTTTGATATTGCAAAGCAAAAGGGCAAATCCACTGGTGTAGTAACATCGGTGCAACTATCGCATGCAACCCCGGCTGGATTTGTTGCTCATAATAGAATGCGAAATAATTATTCCGAAATTGCCCAAGAGATGATTGATTCCAAAGCAGATGTCATAATTGGTTGCGGTCATCCCGATTACGATGATAACGGAGATAAGGTGGATTCGTCAAATTATGATTATGTTGGCGGTGCAGATTATTGGAAGAAACTAAAATCGGGCTATAATGGTTGGAAACTAATCGAAACCAAAGAAGAGTTTGAACAAGAGGCAAAAAAAGCTTCTTCAAAAAGATTGTTTGGTGTTCCCAAAATAAAAAGCACACTACAACAAGGACGAAAGGGCGACATAAGAGCAAATCCTTTTGTAGTTCCATTTGTCCAATCCGTCCCGAACTTAACCACAATTTCGCTTGCAGCATTGAATACATTAAATCAAAACAAAAATGGATTTTGTTTGATGATAGAAGGTGGTGCTATTGATTGGGCGGGACACGGAAATTTATCGGGAAGATTAGTGGAGGAAATTGATGATTTTAACAAAGCCGTGAATACGGTTATTCAATGGATAGAGAAAAATAGCAATTGGGACGAAACTCTCTTAATTGTTACTGCAGACCACGAGACAGGTTATATTACCGGACCAAACGAAAGTGATAATAATCCATTCACCAATCCAATAATTAACAAAGGAAAAGGTAACTTGCCCGAATTTAGATGGAACCACAAATCCCATACAAATTCTCTTGTGCCCTTCTACGCAAAAGGCAAATATGCAGAGATGTTCAAAATTTTTGCAGATGAATATGATTTATTACGAGGATACTACATCACCAACAGTGAAATATCAATAGCATTAAAATTGCTGTTTAATTTCGAAAATATTATACAAAATCCCGATATTTACTTTATTCAACCAAAGTAAAATAGTCGTGATGGGTATCGGTGTGGATTTGCAGCACACCAGCTTGAACCAATCGAATCATAAGACGTTCGGCACGACGTCGCGAAATATTAACTAAATTAGAAAAATCTTTAACGGTTGCCCGATTATATTTTTCGAGATAATTGAACAATCTTTTTTCTTTGTCGCCAATACTCAAGGTGATTGGTTTGTCTTCGGTTTGTTTTTTCATTAAACGCTTCATCTCGGAACTTGCGGGGACGGAGTTCTCGCCTACGCGAACAAAGGAAACATAGGTAGATTTATTCTCTTCTGTCTCGTTTATTAGTGCTTCGTAGGGTTTTCGGTTGCCTTCTTTAATGGTTACGCACAATAAATCCTTTCCGTCGATGTCGAAGATTTGGATTTCGGGGTAGATTTCGGGGCGGAGGTAAAAGGAACAGGTTTGTTCCACAATGTCAACTTCGGTTTTCTCGCTTTTAATTCCCACAATGGTGCCATCGTCGTCCAATCCTATTATTAACACTCCCCCTTTGGTGTTGGCAAACGCACAAATTTCTTTTGCGATTTTTTCGGGTTTGTTCACTTTGCGTTTGTATTCTAATGTAACGCCTTCGCCAGCAGTGAGCAATGATTGGAAATCCCGAAATTTCATAGGATTTTTTGAGTTTATGTGAGCAATTAATAAGGAAAACGAATTTAATTGCAGTCAATTTTAATTGTGGAAACAGAATCTACTAATTTCCGATTGGAGGAAGTTATAATTTCTAATTGGAAGGTTGATACGTAGTTGCCCGAATTCTTTGGGGTAAATTCAACTATTAGGTTTTTTTTGGAATTGCGGGGCAATTCAATCGGTAATGAGCTTTTTATTACAAAATTGAGCGAATTATCGGAGATGTTTATTTTATTGATAATTGCGGAGTTTTCGCTAAAATTGGTTAAAGTAAGTTCAAATTGTTGCTTTTTGCCTACTTTTACATTGCTCTGGTAATAATCGTTTATGTAGATATAGGGGACTTTTGCCTCGAGAAACCCAATAGGATAAAATATATTAGCCAATATAAAAGAATCAATAAAAACACCAGCCGATTTTCCTGTAAATTTGATTTCAATCTTTTTTTTGGAATTTTCTATCCCTTTTGGTTCCAAAATTATTGGTATTTCTTTGTTGATTATCTGAAAATTGTTGTTTCCATAGTAGAGGTAGTAATTGGTTATCAGATATTTTTTGTCTTGATTGTTCTCGATTTCTATCGATAATACTTTGGTTGAATCGGGATGAACAAAATCGAATATTAAGTAATTTGGATTTAATTTTATTATAGGATTTAGATAGGGGTTTTCTTCAATATCAATCCTACGGTTTGCGGGCACCTCGAGCGGGGACGAACATCCCATTAGCAAAACCAATAATATGGTTGTGGGTAATAATATGTAAGGGAAATTTTTCATTAAAAGTTTATTTTTGCTCCGTAAAAAACGCCATATTTTGATGTATTGAAGCTATTTCCCTGGAATTCGTATAGCAATGTAGAACCTTCCAAACCAATATTCAAAATTAATTTATCGTTGATACTATAGTTCAATCCCAGCGAACCTTTAAAAAATGGTCCTATTTTGGTTAAACTCGATAAAATTTTAATGAAAGGATTAATTAAAACTTTGTCGGAAATTTTGTCGAAATTATATTGATACGAAAGACCATACCATTGGGCTGTGTAAACTTGGTTGATAACTGCTTCGTTTTGATTAATAATTCCTGTGTAACGTTGAGGATAATTTTCTTGACCAAATTCTATTGCTATAACATTATTTTCGTTAAAATTATACCCTATGGCGATAGAATAATCATTTAGCATTGGATTGCTCAATGGTTCTAAATTGTTTTTGATGTTCGAGGTGCTGTTTGATTTTGAGATACCTATCGACATCTTATCCAAAAATGATGAAATAAAATATACTATTTCGGGATATGTTCCTCTTATTGTGAATGATTTTATCTGCTGCTTGTTTTTGTCGAAAAAAGTGGAATAAATATGCCGTTCATAATTTTCGGAAAATATATTATTCGTATTGTCATTGAATGTATTTTGTTGATTGATGTTTAATTCATCAGCAACTAAATCATTTGTTTTAGTAGAATTATCATCGTCTTTTTTAGAATTTGATTTGGACGTTAAACCCAATTGATTTACCTTTGTGATTGTTGGGGTATTATTGCTAATCAATTCTTTGGATTGGACAATAGGTATATCGTTATGTTGTGTGGACGCGATGTTCGAATTAACCTTGCCAGCATTAATCGCAGTATTGTTCTGATTCTTTTGGAATTCAGCAGAGAAATAACCTAACAAAAAGATACCAACCCCAATCAAGGTTGCACCGACTGCCGGATTAAGAACAAACCTTCGAAAATGGGTAAATATCGATAATAACAAACTCAGAATAACTGCGGATTTTTGCAGGTTCAATTTACCATAAAGCATAATTTTTGATTGTTTTGGAGGTGCAATCAACTCTTGGTGGAACATATTCCTGACCGCCATCGAAGTTTTCAATTCTTCTTGCAGATCTGAATTGTTGGCAATATAGTTGAAAAGTTCGCGAGTTTCGTCGGGCGACAACTCTCCGTCGAGAAACTCGCTTATTTTAATTAAGTAATAATCGTTATTTTTTATATCCATTTCAATCCTCAATTTCGATTTTATTAATTTTATGTACTTTTAGAACAATTTCCTTTAGCATCTGTTTGGCGCGATGAAGCATAATTCCAACATTACTTTTTGTTTGTTCGGTTATATCGGCTATCTCGTTATACGAATAATTCAAGAATTCTTTAAGAATCAACAATTCTCTGTATTTTGCGGGCAATTGATTCAAACTTTGGATTAGCAATTCCCTGTTTTGTTTTGTTTCGTAACTTTCATCGTTATATTTTAATTCTATATCATCGATATTTACTTTTTTTAATTTTTTAATATTTTTTTCATTTAAGCAAAGGTTTCGAGCAATTTTTAATAAATAGCCGCCCAGATTTTCGATGCCTTCGTTTTTTGTTTGGATGGTATCGAAAAGCTTTACAAATGAATCTTGAAAAATATCCTTAGCCAATTGCTCATTCCTAAGAAAACGATAACAAAATGTGTAAACCTGAGGAGAATACCTTTCGTAAACTTGGTCGAATGCTTTTTTGCGAATTTCCTTATTATCGGAACTCATCAAAAAAGATAATTCGTTATCACTATATTTTGAAAAATCTTCCACAATATATGTATAACAAAAAAAGAGTGATTTTATTACAAAAAAAGTAAAGATTTTCGGAAATAAATCTAATTTAGAGTTTTAAATTTGCCAATTTCCTTTGGAAGGATGATGGATGGTAAGGTATTTATCTCCACCTTTTACGAAAACGGTGCGCGAAATTTCGCCACCGACATCTTCGGCTAAAAGTTTGATTTGATGTTTAATTAAACTACTTTTTACGGAAATAATATTCTTCTGACCAATATTAAAAAAGTCGCCCAATTCGACTTGGGTTTTGGCTCCTCCGGCAATTTTGGCAAATATCATATTGGGCATACAGCCGTATTCGGACATTTTGCCTAACAAAGCAGAAACGGCAGTATCACCAAAATAGCCTGGCAAATCCTCTGCTTTTTTCGCATCGGTTTTGGATGCGGGCAGTGCTACGTGGGATAAACCAACCACATTCTTCGATGGGCAAAACAGAGTTAGACCAATGCAACTTCCCAAGGCAAATATTTTTAGGTGTTGTTCGGGGTTATCGGTTACGCCCATTGCACCCATACCTAATATTATGTTTTTGGTTGTTGCTTTGCGGTCCAAAACATTGGAAGGTAATTTATAGGATTGCAAAGGTTTTTTTAGGTGAGAAACATCTTTGGTTGCGGCAATTTTAATTTTAATCCATAATTGTTTGATTAATTCCAACAATCCGCGAGCTCCCGACGAAGGCTTAGGCAAGAAATCCACAGCACCAGCATCGAATGCATCTTGAGTAATCTTGGAATTGGGGTCGGTTAGTGCACTCAAAACAATTGTTGGTATTGGAGTAGTGGCATTCAATTGGTGAAGGAATTGTATCCCATTCATTCGGGGCATTTCCATATCTAATATGATTACATCGGGTTTGGAACGGTTAATCATATTCAATGCCAAATAGCCATCGGTTGCTGTTCCTGATATCTCGATTTCGGGGTCTTGCACCAAGCCTTTGGAAAGTATATCCAATACAAGTGGTTGGTCGTCTACTACTAATACTTTTATTTTTTGTGCCATTTCAAAAATTATTCAATCTACAAAAATACAAAATTATTCTTTCAAAGCACCCGAAATTAAACCTTTTATTATATGTCTTTGGAATATGATAAATAGAATAATAATTGGCAACGACGAAATAGTTGCACCTGCCATTAAATGACCCCAATCTATGCTTTGCTTGCCCAAATAAAAAGTGAGCCCTACCGACAGCGTTCGATGGTCGATATCGTTTGTAAAAATAAATGGGAACAAAAATGAATTCCAATTGCTCAGAAAGGTAAATATAGCCAACACAACCAGTATAGGGCGGGATAGGGGAAATATTATTTCGAAAAGTATTCTAAATAACCCCGCACCATCTATTTTTGCCGCATCTTCCAACTCAATTGGTATCATTTTTATATATTGCCAAACCAAAAAGATACCAAAAGGAGTTACTAACCACGGGACAATTAATGAATAGTATGTGTTAATCCATTCGAACGAAACCATCATTCTGTAAAGCGGTATCATAATAATATGCGATGGTATAATCAACACTCCAAGTATGGAGGAAATTAATAATGATTTTCCAACAAAATTCCGACGTGCCAATGCATAAGCTGTTACTGTGCAAAAAAATACATTCCCCAAAGTTACAAATGATGCAACTATTGTGGAATTAACAAAATAAATATCGAACGAATCGGATTGAAGGACATCCCGAAAATTTGCGAATGTAAAGCGTGAATTCAGTAAATCCCCAAAATTTGTGTATTGCTCGGGATAAGATTTTAAAGATAAAATCAACATCCAAAACATCGGAAATATCATAATTATCGCAAGAATCGAGAAAACTGAATATAACAATACGTTGCTTGCCTTTATTTTCATTGTATTTTTGTGTGATTTATAAACTTTATTAATAAGCTGCAATTATTTCGCACATCTGATTTTCTAATAACTTATAGGACCCTACGCCACCACCATTGAACAAAAAAGCAAACAAAAAGATTTCTCCATCATTGGCTTGCGCTATTCCCGAAAGTGCGCTTACGTCTCGGTGCGTTCCAGTTTTAGCAAAAACCTTTTGTTCGGCAACAGTTCCTCTCATTCTCTTTTCCAATGTTCCGTCTCGGCCTGCAACAGCTAAGCTCGATAAATAAGAACCAAAAAAATTTGATTTAGTTATATGTCTTAAAATTGTTACCAGCAAGTTAGCAGAAATTCTATTCCTTCTCGACAATCCACTTCCATCGTATATTTTAATCTCGTTTTTATTGTTCTCGAAATAATATCCCATCAAACTATCAAGCATTATTTTCGAAGAAATTGCAAGATTTTTATCTTTGTTGGCAATAGCGGCATTGAATTTGAACAAATTTTCGGCGTAGTAATTATTGCTGTTCTTGTTCATTTGATTGATTATTAAATTGATTGGTTTAGCAATTTCGCCAATTAATGTAATTTTGGAATAATCTTGGTTATTGCCATCCGTAACTTGCCCAAATTTACCTTCAACTATAATTCCATTATTAATCAATCTATTGAATACGGCACCAGCATAGGTCAATACGGGATTGCGATTGAATTCTTCGAAATAAAGCGAGGAATTTTGGGCTAATCTCCCCGAGATTGTAATGGTTTGATAACCTCTTTCGTCCAATTTTGAAAATATTTTGGGTCTTGTGTTTTGTGGTTTTATTGGCTTTTTCCTATTAGGTTTTACTTTTACAGATGGCGGAGTTCCCAAATTGTTCAAAATAACGTTAATCGATGGACTATAGGGAATGATTTGCACTCTTGGTTCGCCAGATACTTTAGTGTTTACAATAATTTTTATTCTATTGTTTTCCAACGACAAAGCGCTAATCAATGCAGTAGGTTCCACCTCGTCGTCGTCGCCGCTGTAGTGGAAACGGTTGTTTAAGTTATCGAAAAAAGTTCCATCTGCAACGATATCTCCCGTTATTTTTTTTATACCAAGTGATTTTAATTGACGCACAATTTCGTCCAAATCTTCGAGTTTTTGTGTGCAATCGCCATAACCACGAATGTATAGATTACCATTGATAATTTTGTCGTCTAAATTTTTGTCGTTGGTATAAAATTGAGTCTTGATTTTAAACGAATCGCCAACCAGAGTGAAGGTAACAAAACTTGTTATTAATTTAGTAACGGATGCTGGTTTAACGAAGTTGTCGGCATTTCTCGAAAAAATCATTTGATTGCTATTAAGCGAATATACGGCAATACTATGGTTGGAATATTTAAGTAAAGCTTGATTGGCAGCGGCTAACGAGTCCAACCTATTGATTAATAATTGATAATTTGATTTATTTTCTAAGTTTTCGCTTTTGGTAATATCTTGGGATGATATTCTGTTTGATATCAGAAAAAGCGATAATAAAAAAGAAATGAAATATAACGATTTTTTCACTTTGTTTCCCCCGCATCGAATTACAAAAATATGAATTATGATTTAACAAATGTGTAATTTTGAATTTTTTGTAGGCACACAATGGGTTTAAAAAGTTTTATATATCGTTCCAAAGAATGGATGGAGGGTTTTGCCACTCGACCAGGTGCATTATTAGCAATATTTTTGATTAGTTTTGCCGAATCTTCTTTTTTTCCAATTCCTCCGGATGTTCTGTTAATAGCAATCGCAATTGCCCAGCCAAAAGTGAGTTTCAAGGCTGCATTATGGTGTTCGGTTGGTTCTGTGATGGGTGGTGTGCTTGGTTATGGTATAGGCTATTTTTTGATGGAATCGGTTGGCAATTCAATAGTAAATTTCTATAACGCTCACCAAGTGTGGGCAAAAGTAGTGGAAACTTATAATGGTGAAGTAGGTATGTGGTTCCTTGCGGGTGCAGCTTTTTCGCCAATACCTTACAAAATATCGACCATTGCAGCAGGCGCCACCCATATGGATATTATACCTTTTATTTTAATATCGTCGATTGGACGGGCGGCACGTTTCTTTTTGGTTGCAGGGGTTATTTATTTTATCGGACCTACTGCTAAAGGTTTTATTGATAAATATTTCGACAAATTATCGATAGCATTTATTGTGCTATTGGTTCTGGGTTTTATTGCACTCAAATATATTCTGTAAACAATCAATAAAAATAATCAGCACAGTTTTATTTTAAGTTAATTATTTTAATCAGATTGTTGCTGTTAATAGCATTTTCGGTTAATCCAGTTACCAGCACTATATAATCATCTTTTGTAGCAAAACCCAAATCGACAACTTTACTATTTATAAAATCAATCAATTCATCGTCCACTTCGTCGCCATCTCGGAACAAAGGATACACTCCCCAAATCAAATTTAGATAAGCAAGAATGTTCTTATCGCTGGTAATCGATAAAATTGGGATGTTTGGTCGATATTTTGATATTTTTCGTGCTGTATAGGCAGTGTGGGTC
This sequence comes from Candidatus Kapaibacterium sp., assembly GCA_937995785.1. Classification (GTDB taxonomy): domain Bacteria; phylum Bacteroidota; class Ignavibacteria; order Kapaibacteriales; family UBA2268; genus GWF2-33-9. The sequence goes on along the minus strand of CALKJQ010000071.1, from coordinate 1,461 downwards.
AGAGTAACAATTGCTTTTGCCGAAATGTTGCGAGCCAAAAGAACTGCCGAGAGAGCAACCGAATCGGAAACATTATCGGAATCGTTTTGGTTGTGGAGCGAAAATTTTATTTTTTTGTTTAATGATTTTTCGGTTTTAGTAATAATTTTGTCCATATAATCGACTGCTTGTAAGGGATATTTGCCAATACTTGTTTCGGCACTAAGCATAACGGCATCAGTACCATCGAGAACAGCGTTTGCGATATCCGTAACTTCGGCACGGGTTGGCATCGGATTATTAATCATTGATTCGAGCATCTGAGTGGCAGTTATCACGGGTTTGGCTTTGCTGTTAGCTTTGCGGATAAGTTCCTTTTGCAAAATTGGAATTTCTTCGATTGGCATTTCCAAACCCAAATCGCCACGGGCAACCATCACTCCATCTGCCTCGTCCAAAATTTGTTCCAATTGGGCAAACGCTTCGCCACGCTCTATTTTTGCAATAATTGGCACTCGTCTGCCAAATATCTTCATCGCGGTTTTTAATTCACGAACATCGTTTGCATTTTTCACAAACGAAAGCGCAATCATATCGATGCCCGCCGAGAGAACTGCCCTTAGGTCGTCCAAATCTTTTTCGCTTAATGATGGGGCGTTGCTTTTGGAACCAGGCACGATTATACCTTTGTTGTTTTTCAGCAAACCTCCTTTTTGGACTATTGTATAGATGTTATTTTTGTCCACTTTGTTGCAAACTAAATGAATATAACCATCGTCGAGCAGAACCAAATTACCGGGTTTAACTTCGTTCACCAAGTCCTTGTATGTAGTCGAAACTTTTTGGGAGTTACCGTATTCCAAATGCTCGTTTGTTATAATTAATTCGTTGCCTTCGATTAGTTCCACAGCATCGTTTTCCACTTTGCCAATGCGAATTTTGGGACCTTGCAAATCGCCCATTATTGTTATTGTATGCCCAATTTCGTGTTCAACTTCTCTAATGAGATTTATTCTATTCAAATGGTCGTCTATAGTTCCGTGTGAGAGATTTAGCCTTGCAATATCCATTCCTTTTCTAACAAGTTCGAGCAATATTTGCTTTTCCTGCGAAGCCGGACCGATGGTACAAATAATCTTAGTTTTTGCAAAATTCATAGAATTCCCAAGCAAATTAATCAAAATTATACATATTATGTTAATTTAAATTGAATGGAAGAAAATTACTAAAATGTAATTTACGATTTATGATTAGAATAGTTAATATGAGATACAAATAATACTTAAATTTAAATCTTGACAAACAATATTAGTTAGAAAATTAGTTAGACGATTTTCCTAAATTTCATAAGTTTATAGTCTGATTTTGAAATAAATAAATCCCCTTCAACGCTATTCAATTTTTGAATAATTGCTTTTATTGCTTCCTCCGATTGGTCAATGCCTATCCATTGTCTGCCGTTTGTCTGTGCAGCTTTTAGTG
>CALKJQ010000070.1 GCA_937995785.1 Candidatus Kapaibacterium sp. | reverse complement strand
TATTCCACAATCAGAACCAAAAGTAAACAAATCCATTAATAATGATATCAAACAAAACGGAATTCTAAATAAATTCGAGGATAAATCAAGAATTGATCTTGATATAAACAAAAATAATACTGTTAAAGTTCAACAGGATAGCTCACAAGATAATTTACCAAAAACAAAAATCGATACTGCAGATAATATTCCACAATCAGAACCAAAAGTAAACAAATCCATTAATAATGATATCAAACAAAACGGAATTCTAAATAAATTCGAGGATAAATCGGGATATAATGTTAATGCTGGCAGACTAAATGTAGATAAAACACAAGTTGATGAAAATAATACCGATAAATTCAATGAAATAAGTAAAATTTCAGATAAAGATAATGAGTTTACCAATAATAAATCCAAACAGCAAGATAACTCTAATAATTCAAATACATTAACAGATAGAACTATTTCTCAAGAAATAAAAATAAACACAAAAAATACAGATTTCACTAACCCAAAAAATATATCTTACACCCCGAAAGCAAGTAATTATTCAATGTTCACTTCGGTTCGCCCCGATGAAATACCAAGCTATATTATCCGAATGAGTAATAGCGTAAAAAACGGAGGCAACTATCGTGCAATAATGAATTTGAAACCTGAGAATCTTGGCTCGATATTTGTCAATCTAACAATCAAAGATGATGTTCTAAACATAACAATAAAAGCCGATATGAATCAAACTCTTGAAAAAATTGATAGTTCCATTGTTCAACTAAAAGAAGCCTTAGTTGTAAGTGGTTTCAAATCGGATAATATTAACCTAAAGATTGAATCAAATCAGCCACTTGCCCAAAGTTCGGCAGATGGTAACAAGAGTTTTGATAATCCAAACAAAAACAAGCAAAATCAAGAATTGCGAGATATGATTCAAAGAATCCGTCAATACGAACACATCTTAAGCTTAGTTAAGCAACAGGAGGTTGTTGAATGATTCAGGATGTAGGCAATATGAAATCACAAAACGCAAGCACTCTTGCTTCGAAGGCATTAGGTAATTCCAAATTGGGAAAAGATGAGTTTCTTAAATTACTAACTTATCAACTTAAAGCTCAAAACCCTTTGAAACCTTACGATAATCAGGAGTTTGCTGCCCAATTAGCACAATTTTCGCAATTGGAACAACTTACCGATATTCGGACACTACTGGAGGAACAAAAGAATTCGAACAGCTTGTTTGCTCAGAGTTTAACTAATTCTGCAATTCCTGGCCTTTTGGGGAAAACGGGTATTATTGCTGGCAATTCGTTAAATTTGGAAAATACAGATAAAGCAAGCTTAGGTTTTTCTGTTCCGATGAATTACGACAAAGGAAAAATTCGAATTTACGATTCAAATGGAATTCTCGTACGAACAATGGATATCGATAAACAAAATCTGACTAAAGGTAAGCAAATTGTTGAATGGGATGGAACCGATAACGATGGTAATCAAGTTGCATCTGGCAAATACACTTTCGATGTAGTTCTCACCGATAACAAAGGAACTTCGACCAACGCAGAGAGCTTTACTATGGGTAAAATCTCGGCTGTAAGGTTCAATACCGATGGAACTTATTTGATTATAAACAACAACGAAATTCCATTCAATAGAATTACCGAAATTATTAACGAATAAAAAAGGTCGGGAGAGAAAATATGCCCGAAATCAATGGAATGCAAGTACCATTTATACCTATTGGTGGTTATCGCGATATAAAGCATACACCTGCTAAAGTTATAAGCGGTAATAACTTAATTGATTTCAAGCAGATTTTTAACGAAGAACTCAAAAAGGTCAAGTTTTCGGGACATGCACAAACTCGTATGGTATCGCGTGAAATAGAATTAGACCCCTTACAAATTAGTAGGTTGGAAAACGCAATCGACAAAGCCGAAGCAAAAAATTGTCGCGATTCTTTAATTATGCTCGATGATACAGCAATGATTGTGAATATTCCGAACAGGACGGTTGTTACTATGTTCGACAAAGAGCAACTTAACGACAACATTATAACTAAAATCGATTCAGCATTATTTGCTTGAAACAATTAAAGGTTGGACTTAAACAAGATGTTTAAGAGACCTTGACAAGATTTCGAACGACCGAGAAATCTTTAATTTAGGACAAAATTTAAATCAAGGAGGATTACGATGGGTCTCAGTAGATCCCTCTCTGTTGGAACAAGTTCACTTAAAGCTCATCAGCAAAAGTTTGATGTTATCTCTAACAATTTGGCAAATGCAAGTACTGTTGGTTATAAATCCAATCGTGCCAATTTCGAGGAGCAATTCAACCAAATTTACACTCGTGGTCGAAAACCAGCCGAGTCTGGTGGTGTTGGTGCGGGCGGACGAAACCCTTTGCAAATGGGTTTAGGTGTTAAACTTGGAAGTATCCAACAAAATATGCAACAAGGAGTAATCGAAACCACAGAAAGACCATTAGACCTTGCTTTGGCTGGTAATGGTTTCTTTGTATATAATTTAAATGGTGCAGAAAAATATTCGCGTGCTGGCACGATTAGCCACGATAAGGGTGGTAATTTCGTAGATTCCAACACCGGCGCCTTTCTTCAAGGATGGAATGTTGCGGTGGATGCAACTGGAAGAATTCAAAGGGATTCCATTGGCGACACTGTTCTGAATGGCAAAATGGAAAATCTAAAGATATCCAAAGATATTGTTTCGCCACCAAAACAAACCAGCTTAGTTACTTTAAGGGGTAATCTTAATTCCAATATGGTTGTTGGCGACACTCGACGAACCAGTATTAATATTTTCGATAATATTGGTGCGGTTCATACTTTGGAAGTTCTTTTTAGTAAAACAGCTACTGCCAATCAATTTACTTTGAGTGGTACAATAGACGGACGCAATATTGCTATACCAGCGGCACTCCAAACCGTTACTTTTAACGCCGATGGCACTTTGAACGCTCCCACATCACTAACTATTAGTTCGACTGATTTGAATACTCTTTTGGGAGCAAATGTATTTAACACCGCCAACAATTTAACAATAGAATTAGCCCCAACGAACCAATTACTAAGCGGAATAACCCAATACTCTATGCCAAGTTCGGCAAGTTTTGCCACTCAAAATGGATTTAAAATGGGAACGCTCGAGGATCTTACAGTAGATGATAAGGGTAATATTTGGGGTGCTTTCACTAATGGTCAAAGCGAGGTTTTGGGACGTGTTGCATTGGCACAATTCCAAAACCAAGAAGGATTGGTTCGCGATGGCGCTAATATGTTTATTCCATCACCAAACAGTGGTTATGCACAAATAGGTTCTGCTGGCGATATATTCCCATCCACCACCGTAAAAGCGGGCGCATTGGAACAATCAAATGTGGATATCGCAACTCAATTCACCGATATGATATCCACACAAAGAGCATTCGAAGCTGCATCGCGGACTATTACGGTTTCGGATACTTTATTAGCCGAAATTAATAACTTAAAACGGTAATAATTAATTACTGCAATTTTATCCTTACACCTCCAAAGGCTTTACTTTCGGAGGTGTTTTATTAATTTATATCTTCAAAAACTTGAGGGGACGCAGGCTATTATTTAATTTTATAAAATAAACACCTGCGGGAAGCAAGGTAACATCAATTTGCCCTGAAATTAA
>CALKJQ010000069.1 GCA_937995785.1 Candidatus Kapaibacterium sp. | reverse complement strand
ACCCGCCGTTGGAATCCCAAAATGTCCAAATTTATTTTTGGCGAAAAAAATGGAATCCACATAATTGATTTAAGAAAAACCCAAATTTTATTAGATATCGCACGAAACGCTGTTTATAACCTTGCAACTCAAGGTAGGAATATCCTATTTGTGGGAACAAAACCACAAGCCAAAGCAACTATAGAAAACGAAGCAAAACGTGCAAATTGCAACTATGTTTGCGAAAGATGGCTTGGAGGTATGTTGACCAACTTCGTTACTATTCGCAAAAGTATCAAAAGGTTGAATGCAATCGATAAAATGGAAGTTGATGGAACTTTCGAAAGATTAACAAAGAAAGAAAGATTAATGTTGAATCGCGAGCGAGATAGATTAAGAAAAGTTTTTGGTGGCATCGAGGAAATGACACGAACTCCTGGTGCATTGTTCGTTATCGACATTAAAAAAGAACATATCGCTTTGCAGGAAGCAAAAGTGCTTGGAATACCAATCATTGCTGTAGTCGATACCAATACCGACCCCGATTTGGTTGATTATCCAATTCCTGCAAACGACGATTCAATCCGTACAATAGAACTGATTACTAAAATAATGGCTGATGCCGTACTTGAAGGCAGCACACTATCCAGAGTTCGAAATGCTGAATTGGAAGCACTCGGCGACAGAGTTAGCAAAGAACAAGAGCTGTCCAGCGAAGACGCTGTTAAAGTTCAAAGAAAACTTCGTAAACGCGAAAAAACTAACACAAATGAAGAAGAGCAACCTCGACCAGAAACAAATGAGGAAACGATTTCGGAAGATACAACAGATTCTACAGAAACAAATAATTAATAACGAATAAAATATTTAAAAGGTAAATAAAATGGCTGATATTACTCCACAAATGGTCAAAGACTTACGCGAGATGACAGGTGCAGGTATGGGAGACTGCAAGAAAGCACTTGTCGATGCTAATGGTGATATGAAAGAAGCAATCGAAATCCTTCGCAAAAAAGGTGCTGCCTCTGCAGCTAAAAGAGCAACAAAAGAAGCTAAAGAAGGTATTATCACAACAAAAACAAGTGATAACTATCACTCCGCTTGCATCGTTGAAGTTAATTGCGAAACAGATTTTGTTGCCCGTAACGAAGAATTTGTTAAGTATGTTGAAACAGTTAAAAATGCTTACTTCGAAAACGATGTAAATTCGTTAGAAGAATTGATGAAAGTAAAAGTGGGCAACGATACAATTGAAGGATTGCATAACGAAATTCTTGCAAAATTCTCCGAGAACATTGGTATTAGAAGATTCGAGAAAATTACGACCAATAATGGCTATATAGTCGATTACATACACGCCGGAAGCAAATTAGCAGTATTGTTAGAGTTCGAGGGAGCAACTGAAATTACCGAGAAAGCAAAATCACTTTCGCGAGATATAGCAATGCAAATTGCAGCAATGAACCCAAGATTTGTCGACCGCAATTATGTTAGTCAAGAAACTTTGGATAAAGAAAAGGAAATTTATACACAATTAGCAATTAGCGAAGGCAAAAAGCCCGAAATAGCCGAAAGAATTGCTCAAGGAAAGTTGGATAAATTTTTTGGCGAATTTTGCTTGGTAGAGCAGGCATTTGTTAAAGAGCCAAACAAAATTGTTGCCGATGTAATTGCCGAAATTAGCAAAGAGTTAGGCAAAGATGTTAAAGTAAAATCATTTCGTCGATATTTTCTCGGTGAATCAACCGAAGAGTAGTATCGATGGCAACAAAATATAAAAGAGTACTTCTAAAATTAAGTGGCGAAGCCTTAATGGGAACACAGAGCTTTGGGATAGATCCCAAGGCTCTTTATTCCTATGCCGAAGAAGTAGCGAGCATCCATCGCGAAGGTGTTCAAATTGGTATTGTAATTGGCGGTGGAAATATTTTCCGAGGTATTCAAGCGGCAGCAAACGGCATAACGAAAGTTTCGGGCGACTATATGGGTATGTTGGCAACCGTTATCAATTCATTGGCTTTGCAAAATGCTTTAGAATCTTTGGGAGTCGATACAAGGTTACAAACAGCAATTAAAATGGAACAGATTGCTGAACCTTTAATTAGACGAAGAGCAATACGACATTTAGAAAAGGGACGTGTGGTGATTTTTGGTGCTGGAACTGGCATCCCCTATTTTACTACCGATACTGCTGCTGTTTTAAGAGCAATCGAAATTGAAGCCGAAGTTATTTTAAAAGGCACGAGGGTTGATGGTGTGTTCTCAGCCGATCCCGAAAAAGTGCCCGATGCGGAGTTCTTTAGTAAAATCGATTACGATTTTGTTATTAATAAACAACTTAAAGTGATGGACCAAACTGCATTTACTTTATGTCGCGAAAACAATTTACCAATCATTGTATTCAATATTAATCAAAAAGGAAACTTGCATAACTTAATTACTGGCAATGAATTAGGCACATTAATAATTAATAAATAAAGGTGTGAAAATGACTACTAATGAAATTTTAGATTCAGCGCGCAAACAAATGGACAAATCATTTGACCATTATAAAAATCAAATTGGTAAAGTTAGAACAGGTCGTGCTTCGGCTTCAATTTTGGACGATGTTAGCGTTGATTATTACGGCTCTCCAACTTCGCTAAGCCAAACCGCCAATATTTCAGTTCCCGATGCCCGCACTATCGTAATTAATCCTTATGATAAAAGTATTTTGCAAAGTATTGAAAAAGCAATCCAACAAGCCGATTTGGGATTCAACCCCCAAAATGATGGTAATATTATTCGTATTAGTGTTCCACCATTGACCGAAGATAGACGAAAAGAATTTGTGAAAATGACTAAAAAGTTTGCCGAAGAAGGCAAAGTAGCAATTAGAAATGTTAGAAGAGACTTGATGGAAGCATTAAAAAAAGCAGAAAAAGCAAAGGAAATTACCGAAGATGACCGCAAAAAAGGTGAAGATCAATTGCAAAAAATCACGGATGAATTCATATCGAAGTTGGACAAAGTTGTTGCCGAAAAAGAGAAAGAATTAATGGATAATTAAGCAAATTATATTGAAACATAAAAATTAATCCGATAACTTTTTTTTGAGTTATCGGATTATTTATTTTTGATTGTATAATAACCAACAGAGAAGTTTAATCTATTATAAAATATTATAAAACAGATTCTTTATTTGCTCAATCCATTGAAATACATTTTAATCATTTCTTGATAGTCAGGAAAATATTGCTTGGTGGATTGGCGAAGCATCTGTTCCATAAGTGCCTGACGACCTTCCTGAGTGGACATATCGATTTCATCGGGACTTTGCATATTGAAATTCTTAGCTTCGCGTCCTTCGCGACGTTTTTCCATATCCTTTTCATTTTGTGAATTATATAAATCGAGCAATTTAGCTAGTATTTTTTCTTGTTTCCTTATGTTCTCGGGTCGTACACCATTTTGATTGATATCGTTGATTGTTTCTTGCATTTCCTTTTGCAAATTATTCAGTTCATTTTGCAATTTTTTACCTTCGGGTGTATTGCCATATTGCTTTGCTTCATTCTGGAGTTGTTGCATAGTTTTTTGGGCTTCTTGCTGGTTTTTCATAATTCTTTGGTACTGAGATTGTTGTTCTTGCGACATTCCCATTTGATTGCCAGAACTACCCGACATCATTTGTTGCATCATTTGGTTTAAAGCTTGTTGCTGTGCTGCCAATTGTTGGAGTTTCTGTCCAAAACCACTACCTTGCCCCGAAGAATTTTGTCCTTGTCCGCCTGGATTTGGGCAAGTGCCATTAGATTGCTGCATTGCTTGGAGCATTTGCTGCATCTGACCAATAGCATTATTCATATTTCCAAGCGATTCTTTTTGGGAATTTGTTATATTTCCAAGTTTTCTATCGGTAAAGTTCTCGATTGCATTACCCATATTTTGTAAGGCTTCTGCAATTTCATTAGCCATTTGTGGAGTAACGGCAAATGATCGTTCGCTTAAATCTGCTAATCGGTCGGCTACCCTCATCAAGCCTTCGTATTGATTCATTTGTTCACGACCTAAATTAGGTAAATTAGTTGAATTAGGATCCGATTTTCGGGTTCTATCGTATAAATCTTCCTGCTTTTTCGATAAAGTAAGCATATCGTTTATTGCTTTTTGCATCTGGCGAATGGATTCTTTGGAACTTCGTTCATCCATTTTTTGCTTCAGGCTTTGCATTTTATTCTTGAAGTTGGATAGTTTCTGTTTGTTTCGTTGCATCTTTTGTGAAGCAGATTGTTGATTGCCTTTTTGCAAATCGGTATTTGTTTGCTCCATTTCTTCTTGCATATTTTCTGCATCCAAAGCCTGTTGGGCTTCCTGTAGCTCTTGCAAAGGCATTTCGTCTTTGTCGAATTGCTTCATTGCTTTTTCCATTTCCTTCAAATCTTTATTGGCATTGGCTACATCTTGCTTTAGTTGTTCTTGTTGTTTTTGTAAATTTTTATTTTCTTCTTGAGTTAAATTTTTATTATTTGCTTTTCTTTGCAATTCTTCTTGTTGGTCTTGCATTTTTTCGGCTTTACGGTTCAATGCGTCAATTTTTTGTTCTAATTGCAATCTTTTAAGAATATTCATTGTCCGTTCGATGCTCTTACGGAATTGCTCTTCGTTGAACTGAAGATTTTTCATAGCTTCTTCGAGCTGTCGCTGGTCCATTTGCTGAATGGCTTTTTGCATTTCTTGTTGCAATTTTTGCAATTCGGGTGAATTAACTTCCTTCATTAATTTTTGCAATTCCATATATTTCTGCAAAGTTTCCTGCGAAAGTAAATTATTTTGTCTAAGATTCTCGGTATTCTGACTAAGTTGTTTTTCCAAATCTTTTATTTTGGACTTTAATTGTTCCTGTTGTCTCATAATGTCTTGAGCTTTTTTCTGTTGCTCCCAGCTTAGGTTAGGACTTTGGTCTTGTTTCAGTTCGCGGTTAAAATTTTCAACATCTTTCTGCAACTCTTTGGCTTGTTTCAACACATTATCCATTTCTTTTTGGATATATTCCTGACGATCGTCGCTTGATTGCAAAACCTCGTCTATAGATGGAAGAACAACCAAAAATGTTTGTGTTCGAGCTTTTTTGGGACCATTTATTATGTCGTTGTCTGCCACTTCGCAATAAAACTCGAACCTATCTTCGGGCACTATATCCAAACTCTTTAAGCTCCAAAGATAGGGAATATCGACATTATTACCACTATATATGATTGGTATTGAAATTTTTTTATAATCTTTATCGGGTTCTGCAAATTTGGAATAAACCAACTTGTAGTGTAAATTTAAATATGAAAATCCATAATCATCGGCAATATTTACAATCATTGGCAATACGGCATCTTCGTTCAATTTTACATCGAAAGTAGGTTGAACCATAGTTATTGATGGATTATCATCGGTCAATGCTACTATTCCATAATTAACAGGTTGCTCGTTGGTTTCGTCCAAGGAGTCTGTGATTGAAAAGAAATAAGAACCACTGAACGAAACCCTAAGTGAGCCAAAAGCATTTTTTCCATTTATTTTCATTGGAATTAAAACAGTATCAACTTTTTGTGTTGTATCTATTGAGGATTTTTTTAGGACAACAATATTTGCTGTTTTGATATCCTTGTTGCTAACAAGACTGAAATTAGCAATACTACCAACTAATGCAGTAATATCCGCACTTTGTTCATTTATCGAGCGAGATTCTAATTTAGTATATGTTGGGTAATTAAGATTTCCATTTAATGAGCGGACAAACGGCTTTTCGTAAACTACTATTTTACCAACTTCAGTTTTAACTTGGGTTGATAGCCAATCGGCTTCGGCAAAAAATTCGAAGGAATTTACAACATTGGTGTAATTAAAATTGTAGGTTTTGCCTGAATCTAATCTTAGAGTGAAATGGTCGAATTCGCCCGTTGCTTTTTCTTTTATGTATAATTTAATTGTTTCGGGTGCCTCACCTTTGGCTTTGATTTGAATTTTAACATCGGAATTATATAGAACTTTCGAGAACTTTGGCTCTATTTCCAAGCTAAATGGAGCCGGCGGAATGAAGGACATTTGCCAGTTCATTATTCGATAATAACCTTTACCAATAGTATCATCAAGATATTTAAAACTTCCCAGTAACAATGCACTAAATAGGATAAGATATAGGAAAGCTTTTGCATTCTTTTTGTAATCAATGATAATGTTGAAATTTTTGTTGTATGATGATTCGTAAATATTCTGGAAAGATGCTAAAGCTAATTGGGAGGATATACCTTTCTGCAAAGTTAAAGAGGAATATAGCTGTATTGAATTCGACAATCTATCATTTATATCGTTGTAATTTCTGCCTACGATAAGAGCTAATTCATCTAATTTAAAAGTTGGTAATATCCCAAATATCTTTAATAATTCAGGAATTGACCAAATCCCGAATGGGACAAAAAAACCTAACCATATCAAGCCAAAATAGAATAATCTTATTTCGCTTGGAAAGTGACCGAAGTATTCTAAAGCAGAAAATACCAAAATCGCTACTTGGTGGGTTATAATCGACACAATTAAGCCCCAGATAAAATTATTTAGATGAAACAATCTTCTGGTGGTGAGCAACTTTTGCTTTATTTGCCTAAATAATTTATCTATATTTTCCATAATCATCAATAATTAGTTAGTTAGAACCCAAACTACTAAGTTGGCTCCAAATTTAAAAGCTTCTGTTCGTTTTTCGGGAGAGTTGCGATGAACTTCGGGATCAGCCCATCCATCGCTTGGATTGCTTTCCCAAGTATAAACTACGCAGAGTCGGCCTTGATGGAATAACCCAAAAGTTTTGGGTGGTTTATTGTCGTGTTCGTGAATCTTCGGAATCCCGTTTGGGAAATTATAGTGAATGGAAAAAATTGGATGCGAAAATGGTAATTCAACGAAATCTTGTTCGGGAAATACTTTTTTCATTTCTTTTCTAATGAATTCATCCAGTCCGTAATCATCGTCTATGTATAGAAATCCTCCGTTTTGAAGATATGCTTTCAAGTTGGTAACTTCTTTCGTCGAAAAATTAACATTTCCGTGCCCGGTCAAAAATAGCATTGGATAATTAAAAATATCAGTAGTTGCTAAATCAACGAACTTGTATATTGGGTTGGTCTTAATGTTTGTATTTTGGGCGATAAATCTCAGCAAATTTATTTCTGATGATGGATCATTGTACCAATCTCCCCCGCCCGAATATTTAACTCTTGGGAGAACAAAAGAACTAACTTCGCGCTGGGAGGTTGCTTCCATAAAAGCACAAAAAATAATAAACAATATGATAAAGTTTCTTTTCACTTTTATAGCAAACCTAAAACTAATTTTGCCTCTTCAGAGAGTAAACTTGGGTTCCAAGGTGGATCGAATGTTAGAAGCACCTTGGCATTTTTCACATCGGGCAGCTCTTTGATAGCATTTTCGACTTCGATAGGAAGACCACCTGCAACGGGACAACTTGGAGCAGTAAGAGTCATAAGCACTACAACTTCATTTTCTGAAGTTATCTTGATATCATAAATTAACCCCAAGTCATAAATGTTAACGGGAATTTCCGGGTCATAAATTGTCTTGATTTTTTCTAATACCTTTTTCTCAAGATCGAATGGCGATAATTCGAACATTTCACCCTCAGCCATTGTTGTCTATTCGCTTTAAGATATCATTAAGTGTGTGCCATGCCAAAGCAGCACATTTCACTCTTCCGGGATATTCCTTAACGCCACAAAATACTTCGAGATTCTCGTCGATATAATGATCGTGGTTGCAACCTTCGGTAATTATTTGGTGGAATTCATTGTAAATTTTTGTTATTTCATCTTTGGTTTTGCCTTTAACCATAGTGGTCATAACCGAAGCCGACGCCTTGGAAATTGCACAACCATTGCCTTCGAATTTGATGTCTTGGATTTTATCACCATTGTAATTTACATACAGTTCTATTTTATCGCCACAAAGGGGATTAAATCCTTCGGCAAAATTACTTGGTAAATCTATTTTACCCCAATTTCTTGGGTTTTTGTTATGGTCAAGAATTATTTCTTGATACAAATCATTTAGTTCACTCATTTTTATTCAAATGTTTCAATTACTTGTTTAATACCTTCGATAAAAACGTTTATATCATCGATTGTATTGTAAAAAGCAAATGAAGCACGAGTGGTTGCCGTTATTCCAAAATGTTTCATTGTGGGTTCGGTGCAGTGTTGACCGGTTCGAACAGCGATTCCCAATTTATCCATAATCGTACCAACATCGTGCGGATGGATATCTTCTAATAAAAATGAAATTAAACTTGCTTTTTGTTTTGCGTTTCCAATTATTGTTACCTGTGGAATTTCTCTAATTTTCTGATTAGCATATTCCAATAGACTATGCTCATATTGTGCAATTTCATCCAATCCAATCGAACTAACATATTCAATTGCTGCTCCCAAACCTATTGCCCCCTCTATGTTCTGAGTCCCTGCTTCGAATCTACCTGGAATATCGGCAAACAAAGTACGTTCGAACGAAACAGATTTAATCATATCTCCGCCAGTTTGATAGGGGGGCATATCTTCTAATAGGTGTAATTTACCGTATAAAATCCCAATTCCCGTTGGTCCGTAAATCTTATGACCCGAAAAAGCCAAAAAATCGCAATTTAGTTCCTGAACATCGACCTTTACGTGTTGTATTGATTGAGATGCATCAAGAAGGGTTACAGCACCGACCTCCTTTGCCTTGTTAAATATATATTTTACGGGATTAATTGTCCCTAATGAATTCGAAATGTGGACAATCGAAACTATTTTTGTTTTATTACTAACCATTTTATCGTATTCTTCTAAAATCAATTCGCCCTTATCGTCGAATGGTATATAACGCAATTTTGCACCAGTTTCTTTGCAAAGTTGTTGCCAAGGAACAATATTGGCGTGGTGTTCCATTTCGGTAACAATAATTTCATCACCTTCTTTCAAATTAGGTCTTCCATAAGAATGAGCAATCAAATTAATAGATTCAGTTGCTCCTCTTGTAAAAATTATTTCTTCATCATATTTTGCATTAATATATTTTTTTACAACTGAACGAGCATTTTCGTATTTCTCGGTGGAAATCTGCGAGAAAAGATAAACACCACGATGAATATTAGCATAATAACCATAGTATAGGTCAGAGATAGATTCTACCACTTGACGAGGTTTCATTGTTGATGCGGCACTATCGAGATAGATTAAAGGTTTAGCGTTCATTTTTTGCGATAAAATAGGAAAGTCACTACGAATTTTTGCTACATCAAATTTACAGTTTGGGTCGTTTTTCATACTGAAACTCATTTAAATTATATAATAAACACAAATTACAAAATTACGAAGAAAAAATAAGGGTTAGTTAAAATGATATGAGTATTTTTCAGAAATTTTACTTACCGAGTTGATGAACAAATTATTGAGAATAATTTTTGAAAGACCCCACCCTCATTCCCTCTCAAACGGAGTGGGAATATTTGAATTGTTTTTATCTAGATTTGAAACTATTTTAAAATACTCGAAGAACAATAGGACAATATTAGCCAGAAAAAATATGCGAGAAAATTATAAGAATTTTCTATCTTCATTTGATATAATATAGTTATGTTGCATTAAGATGTTTTTGGCATTTGTTTTGCAACAGATTTGTGAAAATAAGTGGGAAATGATGCAATATAACAATTACCTTTTTTCGAAAAGATTACCTTTGATGAATAGGGCGTTGGATGCTTATGCATTGCGATCGCGCACTATCGCAAAGAATATTGCAAATGCTAATTCGCCCCACTACCGACCCGAAAGTGTGAAATTCGAAGAATTTTTTCATCATCCCGAAGTTGTGTTGAAAGGAAGCACTAACGACAATCGGCACATACCGGTGGGTCGCCCCGATCCGGGAAGCATTCAGGGGGAGGTTAATCCCCAGAATATTCCCGAGCCGCAAATCTACTTTTCGGGCGAGACGCACGTAAATATCGATAGAGAGATGTCCACTTTGGCTGAGACTCAGATCAGATTCAGATTTGGTGCTCAGATGGTTAAACGATTTTTCACGGGATTGAGTAATTCGATTACTGGGTCGCCTGGTCAATAATTTCAGTAAAATTACTGATTAAAAATATGTATAATTAAACGTTAATTTTGTATGGCAGAGAATGTATTTAGTTCATTTAACATAAGCGGTCAAGGGATGACTGTCCAACGAATGAGGTTGTCGTCCACTGCAAAAAACATTGCAAATGTGAACACAACTAAAGGAATTGACGGTAAACCTTATCAGCGCGAGGTTGTTGTGGTTAGGGCGATTCCAGGAAGTCCTTTCGAGAACGAGCTCGAAGATCAAATATCTTTGAAGAGAACATCGGATGATCACTCGCCAAATGCAACACCAACTGAGTATCCTCCGAATTGGGCTGTATTGCAAGCAAGAACTGCTCGCGACAATTCCGAACCTCGTTTGGTTTACGATCCAAGCCATCCCGATGCAGACGAAAATGGATATGTTCATTATCCAAACATAAACGTAGTTACCGAAATGGTCGAAATGATAACTGCACAACGAGCATTCGAAGCTAATACTGGTGCATTCGAGGCTGCTAAGAATGTGGCACGATATTCGTTGGAAATTTAGGAAATTTTTTAAGTTCAATGGTTAATATTATACATATTGTCGATTAGGAGGCACAATGAATGTTTCGATACTGAATTCTTACAATCCTTATAGTAAAACAAAAGAACTATCGCTCGAAAATTTGAACGAACAAATCGAAAAGCGACTAAATAGCAATTTAAATCAAGCCAATGGACGACTAAACACCCAACAAATCAAGAATTCGGCCGAAGAAATTATCACACCTAAAGAAAGAGATTTTTTTAAAAAACTTTTCCCTATGGATAAAATACAATTGGAAAGACATATTGTTTTTAATCGTAGCGGAAGAATTAACGAAACTAATATATCTAAGGGAATACTTATTGATAATAAAGCCTAATTATCATTTTTAAGGATTGACTAAAACCCAAGGAGGGGCATATGATAATAAATGAATTGGAACCGACGAGGCAGTTTTTACCAAAAGTTCAACAAAAATATTCTGCCCAAGAACTCGACAAAAACGATGTTAAGTTTGTGGATACAATCAAATCACTTATTCAAGACGTCAACACTCAACAAGTTGATTCAGCGTCGAAAGTTGAAAAACTTATTAAAGGCGAACCGGTAGACATACATGATGTGATGATTTCGGCAGAAAAAGCAAAAACATCATTCCAATTATTGATGGAATTACGTAATAAAGGTTTAGATTTATATCGTGAAGTATTAAGAATGCAAGTATAAAAATTGGACTAACTTATGGCATCGATAACAGAACAATTACAGAATTTTACAAAAAGATTAAGTATTTTACAAAAAATACTGATAGCTGGTGCAGTTGTTATTGTTTTGGGTACTTTGGGAATTATTTTATTCACAGGAACATCCTCAAACCCAAATTATGCCATTTTGTATAAAGATATTAGTGCCGAAGATGCCGGCAAAATTGTAGCAAGTTTAAAGGAAAAAGGAATTGAATACACACTTGCCGATGGTGGTTCCACTGTGATGGTACCCAAAGAAAAAGTGTATGAAACAAGGATCAATCTCGCCAGTGAGGGCTTGCCAGGAAGCAGTATAGTTGGGTTCGAAATATTCGACAAAACCAATCTTGGAATGAGTGAGTTTGTTCAAAAATCTAACTATCGTAGGGCTTTGGAAGGCGAATTATCAAGAACAATAAACGCACTTGAAGAGGTAAAATCGTCGCGCGTCCATATTGTTGTTCCCGAAAAAGCACTTTTCAAAGAAGATCAGAAAGAACCGACAGCAAGCGTTTCATTGCAACTCAAACCCAATAAGAATTTATCCTCGTCGGCTATTGCGGGCATACAAAGTTTAGTAGCAAGTGCGGTTGAGGGACTTAGCCCCGAAAAAGTAACAATTATCGACCAAAAAGGAAGGGTTATTTCGGCAGACCCAATTGATAAAAATTCGATTGCGGGACTTACAGCCGCCCAACACAAGCAACAAATGGAGGTTGAACAATACTTAACTAACAAGGTTCAATCGATGTTGGATAATGTTTTAGGTGTTGATAATTCGAGCGTAAAGGTAACATCAGAACTAAATTTTACTCAAATTGAGAAAACAATTACCGACTATGACCCCGACAGGCAAGTGGTGCGAAGTGAGCAACAAATAACAGAAAAAAGTCATTCGACAGACTCGTTAAGTTACCCCGCAGTGAATATGGCAAAAGATCAAGGAAATATTATTACAAATTATGAGATCTCTCAATCAATCGAAAAAATTGTTAATGAAATTGGGAATATCAAAAGACTAACGGTTTCGGTATTAGTTAATGGAACTAACAAAATTGTGGAAAAAGATGGAAAACAAATAATTGAATACACACCGCGAACTCAAGAGGAACTTGAACAATTGAACTTAGCTGTAAAAAATGCAGTTGGATACGACCCTAACCGAAACGATCAAGTTTCTGTGTTAAACGTTCCTTTCGACAATTCATATTACGAGGATCTAATTAAGGAAAATCAACCAGTGCCGTGGTTACAAATTCCCGAAAATCAGAAATTGTTAATTTTAATTGCAATAATTTTGCTTTCCGTCTTCTTTATGTTCAGATTGTTACAATCTAAATTTGTTAAGGACCGAATAAGAATTGCATTATCGTTGCCACAATCAGTGCCATTGGATAAAGAAGCAATTAAAGAAGAGGAGGAGGAGGAAGAACCCGAAGAGGAATTGACAGATTTAGGAATAGACCAAGACGAATTGCTTTTACTACCCGCAGAATTACCAGAGCAATTGATGTTAGAAAGTATTCCTCAAGAAGAAGACCAATATGCTTTAGCATCGGAAGCCGAGTTAGATCAGGAAGCATTGGCAGCAAAAGCAAGAGCAGAATTAGAAAAAGCGGAAACTCAAGATTTGAGCGAAGAACAAATGCTAAAAATCGAAATGAAAAACAAAATTCAGAACTTTATCGATGAACAAACCGAAGATGCCGTTAGGTTAGTAAAAGTTTTTTTAGCTCAGGATAT
The DNA here is from genome assembly GCA_937995785.1 of Candidatus Kapaibacterium sp. Taxonomy (GTDB): domain Bacteria; phylum Bacteroidota; class Ignavibacteria; order Kapaibacteriales; family UBA2268; genus GWF2-33-9. The sequence goes on along the minus strand of CALKJQ010000069.1, from coordinate 5,355 downwards.
GATAAATAATCCACCGAAATTTTAAATTTGTATAACTAACTAAACAACGAAATGCCAAATTATAATTTTAACGAACTAACTGGAAAACAAAAAGCGGCAATATTATTGATGTCAATGGATGTGGATGTTGCCTCGAAAGTCTTCAAAGAATTAGATATGGGCGAGGTGGAAGGTATAGCATTAGAAATAACTAATTTAAAAGATGTGCCGGCTAATATCGTTGAAGATGTAATTGAGGAATTCTACGAGTTGATGCAAGCATCAACCTTGATGCTGGAAGGTGGGTTAGATTATGCACAAGTTTTATTAGAAAGAACATACGGTCCCGAGCGAGCTCGCGAAATTGTGGAGAAAATCAAAGTGCTAACGACCGTGCGAGGTTTCAATATTCTGAAAAAAGCAGATCCCGCACAGTTAGCAAACTTTTTATCGAAAGAACATCCACAAACCATTGCATTAATTTTGTCGCATCTACCGCCGTCGCAAGCAGCAGATGTATTACAAGAGTTTTCTGAAGAATTAAGAAGTGAATCCATTTTAAGAATAGCTACGATTGGCAAGGTTTCTCCCGCTTTAGTCTCCGAGATTGAACAAGTTGTGGATCAGATTGCCGAATCTACTCTATCTCAGAATCTTGCTGCTGCTGGTGGAACTCAAATCGTTGCCAGTATTCTGAATAAGAGCAATAATGCCGTTGCCAAAGCAATGCTTGAGAATATTGAAGAAAAGAATTTTGATCTTGCAAGTGAAATAAAGCGTTTGATGTTCTTATTCGAGGATATTGTTCAAATCGACGATCGAGGAATTCAGCGTATATTGCGTGATGTGGATAAACGCGACCTTGCATTGGCACTCAAAGTATCCGACGACAAGATTAAGAATAAGATATTCAAGAATATGAGTGAGCGCGCCGCTGCAGTCGTTAAAGAAGAATTAGAATTTATGGGACCAGTTAAATTAAAGGAAGTGGAACAAGCTCAAATGAGGATAGTAGATATCGTGAAACAATTAGAATCCGACGGAGAGATTTCTATTGGTGGTCGTGGCAAAGAAGACATTTTCGTATAATACTATCCAAAGGTGATATCGTATGGGCGAAATTGTTATAAAAATACCGAAAAATCGCAGAAAGATTAATATTCTTCACTCCAAAGATGCAATCGAAAAAGAATCACTCAAGCGAACTCAATTCCTATCAAATATACTCGAAATTAAGAAAAAAAGTCTTGAACAACAAGTTCAGGAAGTTACAATAACTGAAGAACCAGAAGTTGAAATTAAAGAACCCCCCAAATCGGTATTTACAGAGATATTTTCGATTTCCAATACAAATAAACCCACACAAATCGAATTTTTTGCGCCCACAGAACCGCCTATAGATTGGGAACAACTTGAGGCTGAACTTCAGGACGCTTATGATCGAGGTTTCCGTGATGGACAAGACACAGCCAAAGCTATTGATGAGAGGGAGTTCCAAAAATTACGTCAAATGAACAGAATAATCGACCAAATGGTCGACTCGTTCCGTTTGGAATATTCCAAACAAATGGAAGTTCTCAAAACATATTTAGTGGATTTATCGGTAACAATTGCAGAACAAATCATTAAATATGAAATAGATAAACGCAGCAACTTCTTTATAGACCAACTAAAAAATGTTTTAAACGAAATTGATCGTAATGTGATTTATAAACTTTTCATTAATCCATCGGATTTAAATATTTTCGAAGAATCCAAGAGCATACTTTTATCGGATCCATCTGTATTCGAGAATACAAAAATAATTGTGGACGACACAGTTGAACAAGGTTTTTGCAAATTAGATACCTCGATAGGTGAATTTGATGCAACTCTATCGGCACAACTTGAGAACATTAGATTTCATCTAATGGAAGAAATCAAAAGTGTGGACGTGGAATCGCAAATTGAAGAAATAAAAAAGGCTCATTCAACCCCTAATTCTGAGGACTAATGATTACCGAAACATTACACAATAAATTGAAAATCAGAATTCAAGATATTGATCCAATTAAAAGAGTTGGAAAAATAACGAAGGTTATTGGATTGGTAATCGAAAGTAGTGGACCAAAAGCACCAATTGGCGAACTTTGTAATATCATTGGACGAGACGGAAAAATCATTTGTCAATCCGAAATTGTTGGTTTCTTAGAACAAAATAGAATTCTATCGATGGTGTTAGGCGATTTGCAACATATAGAACCAGGTATGGAAATAGTTGCCACATCCTCATCTTTGCGAATTGGAGTTGGCGAAACTCTACTGGGGCGTGTTATCGATGGTGTTGGCAAACCAATTGATGGATTACCCGAAACCAATATCGCAGAATATCGGTCAATTTATGCTCATCCACCCAATCCATTAACACGTAAGAGAATAACAGAACCATTGGCAACGGGAATAAAAGCAATTGACGGAATACTTACGATTGGAAAGGGACAAAGGATGGGAATTTTCTCTGGTTCGGGCATAGGTAAATCTACTTTAATTGGAATGATTGCAAGGAACACATCTGCTGATGTTAATGTAATATGTTTGGTTGGCGAGCGTGGTCGTGAGGTAAAAGAATTTATTGAAAAGGATTTAGGAGAAGATGGTTTGCGAAGGTCTGTTGTTGTGGTTGCCACAAGCGATACTGCACCTTTGATGAGGGTAAAGGCTCCATTAATTGCCACAACAATTGCTGAGTATTTTAGAGATAAGGGATTGGACGTTATGTTGATGCTGGATTCGGCAACTCGTTTGGCAATGGCTCAGAGAGAGGTCGGACTAACAATTGGTGAACCACCCACATCCAAGGGATATACTCCAAGTGTGTTTAGCTTTATGCAAAAAACTATGGAACGGGCCGGCACTTCCGAAATAGGATCTATTACTGGGTTATACACTGTATTAGTAGAAGGCGATGATATGAACGAACCAATAGCCGATGCAGCTCGAGGTATTTTAGACGGGCACATTGTCCTATCCCGAAAATTGGCTTCCTTGGGTCATTATCCCGCTATTGATGTTTTGGAAAGTATTTCTCGCGTTCGCAATGATGTTATTTCGCCCGAACACAAGCAAGCCGCTCAAAATGTTATTGAATTATTAGCAGCCTATAAGATGAGCGAGGATTTAATTTCGGTTGGTGCATACCGCAAAGGTGCAAATCCATTAACCGATAAAGCTATTGCATCTTATGATAATATAAACAAATTTCTGAGACAAAATATTAATGAAAATGCAGACTTTGAAGATACAGTAAACAAATTGCTTAATTTAGTATAAAATGATTAGAAAGTGGCAAAAAAATTTTCATATCGCTTGGAATCGCTTTTAAAACTTAGGCAACAAAACACCCAAATTGCTAAAACAGAATATTCTGTTGCGGCAAACGAAAGATTGATAAAAGAAAAACAAATTTCTGATTTGATTGACTACAAAACAGAATTGAATTCGGTTGAATTACAAACACTTAAAATAATTGATTTAGTAAACTTGCAATATCATAAGCAATCTATTGTGGAAATGACCAAACAACTTGAAGAGCAAAAGAGTGTATTGCTGGAGCGCGAACGAGTGAAACAACAGAAATATTTCATAGCATTACAAGAAGAAAAAGTGCTAACAAAGCTCAAAGATAAAAAGATTGAAGAACATAGCCGTAAATTAAATAAAGAAGAACAATTTGAATTAGATGAAATTGCTCTTAAAACAAAAAGCAAAATTTGATTATGAATTATAAGACTGTTATTGTTATATTTCTTGTTATGGTTGCGTTTATCGTAGCCATATTGATTGGTTTTATGTTTCTTTATTCTGTGGATCCCTCCCTCTTGGGTTTTGAACCGAAGCGAACAACTGCAGACTCGATAAAAATTGAAAAAGAAAAAAAATTGATGCCAAAAGTAAACAATTATTTAATTACAGAAAAGCAATTAAACAAATTGTTAAAACAAGTTGAAGATTTAAATAAATCCTTAACAGCTAAAGATAAATACATAAGCGAATTGAAGTCAAAAAAAGACACTTTGTACAAAGAGTTATATTCCAAAGAGGAATTGGTTAAGCAAAGAGAAAAATTAGCCGATTCTGTCGAGGCTATGAAAAAATCAATTATGGAAAGATATCAAGAAATTAGCCAATTCAAAGACAGCATAATAAAACTTAATAAAAATGTTGATATTAAAAATAAAGAATTACAATCCAGAGACGAAAAAATTTCTCAAATGGAAAAGGCGTTTAATCGCCAAGTTGATTCATTAAAGTTGGAGAATTTTAGACAATTTTCTGAAATGTTCAAATCGACCCAACCACGCGAAATTGCCCGTATACTCGAGCAAATCGACGAAAAAGACGCCGCCCGCATACTTAAAATGCTACCTAAAAAACAAGCTGGCAAGATTATTGAGGCACTTCCTCCAGACCGAGCTGCGGTTATTATGTTGCTCGGTAGTGGACAATAACAGCAGGATGCTCAATGAAAATTAAACAAATTGAAAAAGGCTCTACAGAGCCAGTTAATGAATTATTACCTAAATTACTTAAAAATGACAATAATTCCGAGAACTCTGATGCTTTCGAAATTATTCTCTCCTTATTTACAAATACTTTGTCAAAACTAGAATTGACGGCAAATCCATCAACTACAAGACCAGAAAAAAAAGAATTTGTGGATAATTCGCAAGTTAACATTTTTTTTAAGCAACTTATCAAAAATATTAATACACAAATCCCAAATGATTCAACTAATTTTAATGAATCTAATGGTTTTATGGGAAATGTGAATAGCGAATTACAAGATGTTGACAGTCCAAAAGCAATATTTGACCAATTAATAAACTTAAGGAATTTATCTAATCAAAACTCCGCACTTAATACAAAAATAGCTAATATATTACTTAACTCATTACCTAAAGAAGTTATCCAATTTTTGAAAGACGATAAAATTGAATTGACCTCACAAACTCAAAACGAATTAATACAAATTGCAAAAATTTTCGAGAAAGTTAATAATTCCAAATCACTCAATTATGTTCCCGATGCCCCTAATGTAAGGGTTGTCGAATTGAAAGACACTGGTACTCATATTGTTGAGGAAATCGAAAAAACTAATCAACTCCCCCACTATTACAAAAGCAAAAATAGTACGAAAACTAATATTCAAGCTCTTTCGGCAAAGCATTTGGCTATTGAACAATCTAATTTGAAAATTATAGGAATTACAAATGTAAATCCTGATGGAAAATCGATAGAGTCTTTGGAAAAAGTGCTCGAAGAATCAGATTTTATCAACAAATCCATTAATAATGATATCAAACAAAACGGAATTCTAAATAAATTCGAGGATAAATC
>CALKJQ010000068.1 GCA_937995785.1 Candidatus Kapaibacterium sp. | reverse complement strand
CATTGAGGCTCCATTTTCAATGACGATAGCGAGAAATTATCCTCTAAATACATCATTCTGAGCAAATAGCGAGTAATGACCATAAAAATGAGAGTTAGCAATAGGTGAGCAAATGTTGCTTTGAATTTTCCAAGAAAAGCAAACACCATAGCGCCAATTCCTCCTGCAATTCCGATTAAAAGAATGATACTGCTCAACAAATCTTTGCCAATTAAATTCATCATTTGTTGTTCAGGTAATGAAAAGAGATACCAAAAACCAATTACAATCTGAAATGCAGTAGCAACGCCAAATATTTTTAGTCCTTCACTGATTTTTATCGACCTATCGTGAACTTCTTTTTTAAAATTATAAATCGTAGCATAAAACAATCCACCCACAGCAAGAGAGGCAAAGAAAAAGTGGAGAAAACGTGGATATAGGGTGGCATCGGATAAATTGAGGATTGTTCCATTTCGGTTGCCGAAATATTGTGTCCAAACCTCTGGTTTTTCCATAAGCGAATTGTTGGCTACAAGCATAAATCCAATATAGAGAACAAATAAGATAAGCATCAACAACGAGAATTTTGCTAAACCACTTGAATTTTCCATTTTTTTGTAATGAATGTAAGCACCGTAGTATGCTAAAATCAACAATGGAATGACTAATATCCAATAAGTTGCCATAAGAACGGAACTGGAATAGAACAAATGTCCAAAAGTAACTTGGAGAAATAAAAGTGGTGCAACTCCTAAATTGATTCCAAGAGCAAACATAATTGGAATTTTTTGAGCTATTGGTTTGTTGAATTCGTAAAAATCTGCATCGTTCTTTTTGGTAAACCATCGATAAAAGATTATTAGTGAACTTCCCAGCAATGCGTTTATTATTAATAAGTGAAGCAAGAATAATAGTTGCTCCAATACAATCATCAACCAGGCGGGAGCAGGCATTGCATCGGGAATTGGAATTAGGTCGTTAGGGTTCATAAGACCTCCTTGATTTGTTTATTTAATTGAATTTTTTCGTAGAAGTGATAGTGATATTACAAAAACCAAAACTAAGACTATCAACACGCCCATTTCGATAATATAGTAATAAAACATTTCGTGTAGGTAAGCAATTTCTACACTTATTATTAATATTCTTCTGATTGCTGCAATCATTCCTATGATTATAAATGGTTGACAACTTAGAATATGCTCGCTAATCGATATTTTAACGGTTATTAAAATTTCGATAATCATTAATAATAGTAGGGTTTTCGAAATAATTTCGATAATTATTTTAACGGAAGGTTGATTGGTTGAGAAAGAAATAATTGAATGAATTTCGTCTATAATTAACAAAATAGAACTTATTACAAGAAATAGAACAATAATAACAAGAATAGAATTTTCAACAATGCTAATTACTTTATCAATTGCATTTTTGCTGAGCATAATAATTGCTCCTTAAACATTTGCAAAAATACAATTTTTTTTGATTATATGTTTGACTAATTACTTATTTTTTGCTTATATGAAATATATTTAATTATTTAGACATATCAAAATGCTCTATTCGTATCTTAGGGCTTCAACGGGGTCTAACGAAGCAGCCCTCATTGCTGGTAAAACCCCCGATAATAATCCTAAAATCAAAGAGATTATCAAGGAAATCAATACCCATTTTGTAGAAATAGAAAAAGATGTTCCAAGTGCAATACCCAACAAACCTCCACCAAATACGCCCAATATAATGCCCATTAAACCACCAAGCATAGTAAGAACAATGGTTTCCGAAATGAATTGAACTAAAATCCATCGTTTTTTTGCCCCAACTGCTTTACGAATACCTATTTCGCGGGTTCTTTCCTTGATTGTTATTAGCATAATATTGGCAATTCCAACTCCCGCCGCAATCAAGGCAATTAAACCCGAGAATACACCAAAATAGGTGAGATAGCCCGTTAAACTACTAAATTGATCGGATAATGATTCATTTGTTTGAACTTCAAAATTATTTTCTTGCCAAGGTTTCAAATTTCTTACTATTCTCATTTGTCCGATTGTTTCGTCCAAAATATAGCTGAAAGATATTGGATCATCAGTTCTGACAATTAATGTTAAATCTTGCTCCCATTCCGAAGAAAGGTATGTAAGATAACTACTGATGGGAATGAGAACAACATTGTCCTGACTCTGACCAAGCAACGCACCTTTGGGTTTTAAAGTTCCAATAATTGTAAATGATTTGTTATTAATTTTAATATTTTTACCGATAACATTTTCGTCTTTGGGGAAAATTTTGACAATTACATCTCGCCCAACAACGGCAAAATCGTTGTTATATTCGATATCGCTTTGCAGAAAAGGGCGTCCGTCCAATATTTCTGCATCAGAAATCGTAAAATAATTATGGTCGGCTCCGGCGACAATTACGTCGGGGTCGGTTTCTAAATTACCAGATTTAATTTTGAAGCCCCCCGACTTTGCCGAGCCCGAAACAACAGCATAATCTTGGACTCTTTCTTGTAAATCGAGGTATTGACGAAAAGTGATTACGGGACGGTTACGGTATTTCCACCAATCGTGTCCACCCATCTGTATGGCAGGCATTCTTGTAATAAAAAATGAATATCTGCCGAGAGATTCGATTTGATTGTTGACTGTATTATCGATGGAATTAACTAACGAACCCGAAAAGGTAATGGCAAAAACTCCTATTGTGATACTTAACAAAGTGAAAAAAGCTCTCAACTTTTGAGTACGAATCGAATCGAATGCCTGATAGATTATGTCTAATAATTTTTCCATTATTCATACCTTAAAGCAATTACGGGGTCGAAATTTGATGCTCGTATAGCGGGAACTAATCCAGCAAATATCCCAACAAAAATTGAAATTATCGATGCAATGATTAATAAATCATAGGGCATAAACGGCGATAAGAACTCAACTTGTGGGACATATTCAATGATAATAGTGCCAGTTATATATGCAATGAACGATGTGAAGAAAAATGAGATAATTGCTCCCAACAGAGATAGCAACATTGCCTCGAATACAATTTGTAGTAAAATTGTTCTCTTTTTGGCTCCTAAAGCTTTTCGGATACCAATTTCTCGTGTACGCTCGAAAATCGAGACAAACATAACATTGATAATTCCAATTATTCCGACTACGAAAGATAAAAGAGTCATACCGATACCAACCGACCATACAACTGTGCGGATTATCTTCACTTGGTCTTCGAAAGCTTTACTTTCATTAATCGAAAAATCATTTTCCTCGCCTGGTTGCAAATTCCTAATTATTCGCATTTTGCCTTCTACCTCGGCTCGGGCGTTATCTAAATTCTCTTCCGAGCCAGCTTTAACTGCAATCGAAAAAGTTCTTCTAAATTTGCCAAATGTTTTAAGAAATGTCGAAAGTGGCATATAAACAATATTATCGATGAAGTCGAAAAACGTAGTTCCTTGTTTTTTAAGAACACCAATTACAAGGAAATTGTGCCCTTCGATTTTAATAGTCTTGCCAATAGCATCACCTTTTGGGAACATTGTTTCGTAAACTTTCCATCCCAAACAAACTACGTTTGAGGAATATTGGTCTTCATTCTCACTGAAAAAACGACCAAATTCAATAGACCCTCCGGGGGTATATCCAAATTGGTAATATGTGCCTTGTGCTGTAATACCTTGATATTTGTTCGGTCCATACTTGATTTCGGCTTGCCATCGACGAGCAACAGGAACAGCAAGTTCCACACTTTGTAAAGATTCGATAAGTTTATTAGCTTGTTGCAAGGTGATATTTGGACGATTACGAACTTCGTTCCAAGACTTGCCGCCCGACCAATCGTGTTTATCCACATACATAACATCGACGCCCATCATTTTGAACGAATCGCTCATAGCTTTGTCTAAACCCGATAGAACCCATCCCATCAATAAAACAAAGGAAATACCAATAACAACACCAAGTGAAGCCAAAAACGAACGCATACGGTTAACTTTAATTGAGTCTAAAGCCTGCTTGAATGCTTCGCGTATTTCGAAAATTTTAATCATTAGGCAATAACGGGGTTTGGATTACGGAAATCATCAATAACAACTCCATCGCGTAGTTTGATAATTCTATGGGCATGTCGTGCGATATCTTCTTCGTGGGTTACTAATATTATACTATTTCCTTTTTTCCATAATTCAGCGAAAAGTTTCATAATTTCTTCACCTGTTTTTGTGTCCAAATTACCTGTGGGTTCGTCAGCGAAAATTAAACTTGGATTGTTGACCAATGCACGAGCAACAGCAACTCTTTGTCGTTGTCCCCCCGATAGCTCAGTTGGTTTGTGGGTCATTCGATCGCCCAATCCAACGTCTTCGAGGGCTTTGACTGCTTTGCCGTATCGCTCTTCCTTCGCAACACCCGAATAAATTAGTGGTAACTCGACATTTTTAATACAATTAGCACGTGGTAGTAAATTAAAGGTTTGGAATACAAAACCGATTTTTTTATTCCTTATTTCTGCTAATTGATTATCATCCAATGAACTTACGTCAACGCCATCTAAATAAAAGCTTCCTGACGAAGGAGTGTCCAAACATCCCAAAATACTCATTAATGTGGTTTTGCCCGAACCCGATGGACCCATAATAGCAACATATTCATTATGCTTGATTTCTAAGTTGATATCCTTCAAGGCAATAACTTGGGCTGATTCCATTTGGTAAATTTTACTTAAACCTTCTGTTTTAATTAATATGTTGTTATCCATCAGTTTACTTCTTTTTATTTGGCGAGGTTGATTCTTTTTTCTTGATAGTTATTTTAGAACCATCTTCTAATTGTTTGGATATTGCTTGGAAACTTCCCGAAACAACCTCCATCCCTAAATCTATACCTTCGGTGATTTCGATATATCCATCGTCGGAAATACCGGTTTTTACAACCTTGGATTTCACTTTATCTTTATCGCGAACAAAAACAATTGTAGGTGGACGTTTTTTTATTTTGGATTCTTCATCATCTTTTACCTGACGAATTCCGGGACCATCTTGGTTAAAATCGGTTGTTCTTATCGTAACAGATTGGAGCGGAACAGCTGGGACGTCATATTTTGTTTCCGTCGTAATTTCTGCATTGCAGCTCATTCCGGGACGAAGTCGAGGGTCGGGATTAATCAATCTCAATTTTACACTAAAATTAGTGGATTGGTCTTGTGTTAATGCATTTGATTGTATGGCTGAATGACCAATTTCGATTACAATTCCCTTGAGGACTAAATCGGGTAATGCGTCCACTTCGACTGTGGCAGTATCGCCCTTGCGAACCAAAACAATATCGTTTTCGTCAACTTCCACTATTGCATTCATAACCGATAAATCAGAAATTCTTAGCATCTCTGTACCTTGGAATTGTTGTGTTCCCAAAACGGTTTCGCCAATTTCCACATTACGTTTGGTAACAACTCCATTGATAGGGGAGTAAATAGTTGTTCTTTCGGCATTTTTTAGAATTTGACGCAACGAAGCTTGGGCTTGCTCCAATCGGGCTAACGCAGATTTGTAGTTAGAAGATAGAGCTTGGTAATTTGAATTGTAAGTATCGAATTCTTGTTGCGAGATATATTTATTTTTGAATAACTCTCTTGCCCGATTGAAATCTGCTTCTGCCAATTTTAGTTTTTCGAGCATCGATTCAGCATCTAATTTTGCACCTTCGACTGATGCGCGGTATTGGTCAACCATAGTTTGAACTATATCGGGTTTTATACGAATTAGCAGTTCACCTTTTTTTACAGAATCACCTTCCTTAACATTAAGGAATATGACCTCTCCACTGGTTTCGGGCGAGACCTTAACTTCGGTTTCTGCTTGAATTTTTCCAACAGCCGAAACTTTTTGAATAATAGTTCGTTTCGAAACCTTTTCCAATGTTACTTCAATGGGTTTGGCTTCCCGATTAGAAAAAACATACATTGCAATTATTGCTAATAATATGACTGCAATAAATATTATAATGTTTCTTTTTTTGTTATTTTTCTTTGCCATTGATTTTATTCCAAATTTTTGAGATTTTCATTCTAAATTTTGCGGATTGTTTGTGTTTGATGTGGCAACAATTATTTCTTTGCGGAAATATATCGCTGTCCTGGCTATTCTATCATAAATTGCTTGCTTGGAACGTGCTAAACAAAAGAGAAAAGCGCCAATAATTATAAAACTTACCCAACTTGCTAAACCATTTATAAATTCAATCCATGTGAAAACATACACTATTTGAATAATAGAATCAAGATGTTTTAAGATAAATCTTGTAATGAGTTGTCCATTGGAAGCAAATTTCATAGCCTCGTCGGCAATCATAATCCCCATTGCCATTTTGCCAGGAGTAGCCTGAAAGAATATTTCCATCGAGTAATATATAAAAGTGATTAGTAAAGTGAAGGGCAAGTAACCCTTTGTTAATTCTTTAACAAAAGATTCATCCATCAAATTTTGTAGTGTAATATTTTCGAACTGGGGCAAGAAATTAAACATCACGCCCAAAACTCCAGAGATAATTACTACGAATAACATATCGAGTAAGGCTGCAGCTAACCTACGTCCGAAACCAACACGATAATCGTAAATGTTGTATTCGGGATTATAATTGGGCAACATTTGCCGAAATTTATCTTGATTTTGTTGATATTGGTTAAAATCGTCCATTTATATTCCTTAATTTAATTCAACAATCCGGTTGCATATTCAACTTCTTTTTGAGATAATAGATAGTAGTAGTAACTCGATATTTTATTGATTTGAGCAAGCAAAAATTGACTATTAGCTTGAATAAGGTCGGTGATGCTTGCTGTTCCTACATTAAATCGTTCTTGCAAAACTTTAAAATTCATTTCGGATGCTATTAACGATTTTTCGGCAATTTTGATTTGTTTTTCGGAGGCTTCTAAGTTCAAAAATGCTTGCTCAACTTCCCTTCGAATATTTCTTTCAAGGGTTAATAATTGAATTTGTTGAGATTTGTAATTAAATTCGGCATATTGGATTTGTGTATTTGTTTGAAAGCCATCAAAGAGTGGAAGGTTCAAGTTCAATCCTATGTAACTCCGTCCCTTGTCGCTAAATTCTGAAAATTGAGTGTTGCTCCAAGTCCATCCACCACCTAATTGTATTTTTGGATAATAATTTGCTTGTAGCGCTTTCACTTGATAACTTCGCGAACTAAGTTCTTTTTCGGTGGCTTTGTAATCAGAACGATTTTGGATTGCTTTCTGAACGGCATCCTCGAAAAAACCTACATAATTTCTGAATTTTATAAATTCATTTTCTTCGACTGAAAACGCGGGGTCATCTGTATAAAAATCGATTTTGTCATTGGGATTTATGCCAATGAGAGCCAATAAGTTTGCACGGGAAAGGTTTAAGTCGTTTTCGGCACGGGCTACTTCCAATTCGAGATTCCCAATTTCGGCTTCTTTGGAGTAAACAACATTAATGGGCAATTGCCCAACTTGGTTTTTTGCTTTTATGCTTTCTAATTCTTTTTTACCTCTTTCTAAATTGTCTTGTCGAGTGTTTAATATTTTTTTCTTCGAAGCATAGTCGAAAAAAAGTCGATAAATATTTAATTTAACGAAAGATTTTGTTTGTTCCAATGTTAATAAAGATTTCTCATAATTTTCGGACACCGACTGAAAATTGGCTTCACGGGCAAACCCGTCAAAGAGATTTAAACCTAAATTTACACCCATATTGTAAGAATTAGGGGGAGTTTCGCCGATTGGGATAATTTGACCTCCAACATTAACAGTTTTTCCGCCAGTTGAGTTGAGTTGTCGGGAATACCCCATCGAAAACTGGGCTTGGGGCAGATAACTACCAAATGCACTTTTAATACTTGAATTAGCGGCAACAATACTGGCTTTCGAAACCAGGATGTCAGCATTTTCTTTCATCGCAATATCTATGCAATCTGATAATGTTAGAATTTTTTGGTCATATTTCTGACTATAAATGATAGTAGCTGTTACAAAAAAAACAATGAGTATTAATAATCTTTTTTTCATTATTCTTGAAATTTTGAATATGAGTAATTACGATAGAAAGCAATAATTGTTTCAAAAAAGTTGTATTAGCTATGAATTTTGTGTTTTATAAGCAAAGCGGAAATCATTTTCTTTGCTCTAAACAACGTGGCTTTAACCGTACCCAAGGGTATTTTTAATTGTTCAGCAATTTCGTTGTAATCAAGTTCTTGCTGAAACCTAAGAATAATAATCTGTCTAAAGTTTTCGGGTAAACTACTGATAATTTTGTTAATTGTTTCAGATAGTTCTTTTTGGGTTAGGCTTTGGTCGGGAAGGAGATTGGTGTCGGGGATTTGAATAATATAGTCATCTTCGTCGCTATCGTTCGATTGATTCATAATTGAAACGGTTTCCAATTTTCTTTTTCTTAAAAAATCGATTGCGTGATTAGTGGCAATTTTCATTAACCAAGATGAGAAACTGTATTTCTTATCGTAACTTGCAAGTGCCTGATAAGCTTTGATATAAGTTTCCTGAACTAAATCTTGGATATCGAGCTCATTACGGACAACGCGACGAATAACCGACGTTACCATCCTATTGTATTTCTTTTGGATTTTAGCATACAATTGCCGCTGTCCACTCAGAACTGCCTCAACAACTAAAATGTCCTCGGAATTACTTGCAAATTTATCGAAATTGTTCTCTTTGGTTTGCTTCATCTTTTAAAATTAAGGAATTTTTTTAAAAAAATAATATCAAAATATTTTTTGAATCCCGAAAAATATAACAGAACAGTCAGAAAAATTAATAAAACTAATCGTATTAAAAACAAGTCTAACAAATCTGTATAGTGTTTGCTAAAAATTCTTTCAATTCCAATAATTAGCATCGAAAATCCCAAAAGAATAAATATTTTCGTCCATTGGTAGTTAATGGGATAGACTTTTCGGGAGTAAAAATAAATTATTGTTGTTGTGGTCAAGTAAGCCAAAAAAGTAGCCCAAGCTCCCCCATATATATCATAAATAGGTATTAGCCATATATTTAGGAAAATATTTACAATCGCGCCAATGCCAACTGCTATTGGTAAATATTTGGTTTGTTTTTCAATTAGAAAACCAGCATTCAAATTAGTAAAAACCCCATTGAAATAATATCCAAACATAACAATTGGAACAATACCGAGTCCCGACCAATAATCAGGGTTAATAAATTTGCCACCCAGAAAAGGAAGTTGAACAATAAATTCTAACGAGAAAGTCCAAAAAACAATAAGAAACATCGAAATAATAGTAAAATATGTCAAAACTTTTGAGAAAAGTTCTTTGGCATCGCTATCCTTGTAGTGATTCAGATAAAATGGTTTCCAAGCGTATTCAAAAATAGAAACAAAAACCATCATAGGAATTGCAAGGCGATAATTTACTCCGTAGTTTGCTAAAATTTTTGGTGTTGAAATGTATTCCATAATTTGTCTGTCGGCTACTTGTAGTATGATTGCCGAAAAGCTTGCAGGTAAAGTTGGCAGCCCAAACATAAACATTTGTTTTAACAGGCCAAAGTTAATATTCAATCTCAATAATCTGATTATTTGTGGAATAAATATCGTTAATGCAATTGTTGACGAGATTATTTGAGCATAAATAACTCCCCACACGCCCAACTTGAAATATGTTAAAAATAAAATATTGAGAATAACATTGATAAAAATTGCAATAAACCGTAAAATTGCAAACTTAAATGCATTGCGTGTAATTCGCAAATATGCAAAGGGAATTAAAACCAAGGCATCTAAAACTGGAATTAAAGCAATCACTTGAATTAATAGTGGGGATGCTTGGTAGGATTGGATAAATCCGGGGATTTTGTAAGAAAAAGCAATGAGAACAAGTGAATTAATTAAACTTAGGATTAAGATTGATATATAGGCATTCGAAAAAACTAAAGACTGGTTTTCACTATCATCATTTACGTTATTATCATTTTTGATAAAACGAAAAAACGCTGATTCCATTCCAAAAGAATAGAAAATATTAATAAATGCAATTGCAGAGTAAACGTAAATTATGAATGACAACTCGTTTTTGTTAAGGTAATTAGAATAGAACGGTGTTAGTAAGAAATTCAAAAAACGACCAAAAACCATCGAAATTCCGTAAACGCTTGTTTCTTTGGTTAATCGTTTGAGTTTGCTATTCATAAATATTTAAAAATTCAAAATTAATCAATATTGTTCTTAAAAAAATTTAGTTTTTATGATTTTTTTAACAATTTTTAATTATCTTTGTAAATTCAAAAAAAACAAATTTTAATGGAGTAATCTATGAAGTGGAAAGAAAAAATTATTCAAATTGGTGCATTAGCATTAGTTCCCGTTGCAATAATCACACTTTCGAGTTGCACTAGCAAAATAACCGAAGAACAAATGATGCAACTCCAAGAACTACGTAAACAGGAACGATCATTGCAAGATGCAATTACCAACAAAAAAGGTGAACTTAACAGATTAAAAGATGAAATCAATATGAGGAAATCCGAATTACGCAATTGCGAAGGTGAAAGAGATTTAATTAAGCAGCGTTTGTCCCAATGGCCTAACATTTGGCCCGATTATCAACCAAATAAGTAAGGAGATTACACTATGAAAAAGACAACTATATTATCATTGGTATTGTTTATTTCTTTAAATTTGGCGTTTGCACAAACTCCATTACCCCCTGCTTCTAAACCAGATGCAGAATTAACCAAAAAAGAAGCAGAAGCAAGAATTTTAGA
>CALKJQ010000067.1 GCA_937995785.1 Candidatus Kapaibacterium sp. | reverse complement strand
TAAATGAAAACAAATTCGATTGCGAGCTGATGGGTCGTGGGATAGCCTGGCTGGATACTGGCACCCCCGAAAATTTAATGGAAGCTGGGATGTTCATTCATTCAATTGAAAAGCGACAGGGCAGAAAGATTGGTTGTCTCGAGGAAATTGCATTATTCAGTGGTTTTGTTTCATTAGAACAATTCGAAAAGCATATCAAAACTCTTCCCGAGTGTAGTTATAAGAATTATTGTAAAAAAGTTCATAAAGAATTTTATGCAAAATTGTAATTTTTTTTCAACTTAATTGTCATAATATTTATTTCAAATATTTGATTTATGAAAGTTGGAATTATCGCACTAATATTATCTTTATTTTTGATTGTTATATCTTGTTCGGACGAAAAACTCATTACAGAAATAAGCCCCGAAAAACAAATACTCGTTGCATCTTTCGATGGTAATGTTGCCAAATTATCACGATTATCCTTTCCGAATGGCGAAGTAATCAAAAACGATGCATATTTGGAAGCCAACGGAAAACAAATTTCCAACAATAAAATAACTCAAGTTGCAACCTATCTTCAAAATATTTATGTTGTTATACCCGAAGATTATAAAGTGTTAATACTCGACAGGACAACATTCAAATTAGTTGCAGAATTTTCGTTCATAGACGAAAATAAAATGCCTCGCAAAGTTGTTTTTGCCAATGCAACCGAAGCATATTTGATTTTTGACGATTACGAATACGTTTTTCTAATTGATACTTATTATAATAAAATTGCCCGAAAGATACCTTTGGACGGCACCCCCTCCGACATTTTAGCTGTTGGCAACCAGATTTACTTCACAATACCTTTGAAAAACCAATTGTCGATTCTCGACACTCGAACACATAAAATAGAAAACATTGTTCAAATCGACAATGTACCATATTTGGTACAAAAAAATGCTGATGGAAGCAAAATTTTAGTGCTTTGTGCTGGGATTGGCAAAGTGCCGGGCGATTTTCGCGAGGCAATTTCTTCGCCTTCGGTTTCGGTTTTGGATTTTAATTCTAACTCCATTTTGTCCACCCACGATATTAAACCTCCAAAAGTAGATTTATTAAAGGAATATCCAACAATGTTCATTATCACCAATAACGATTGGGGATTTTTTGCAACGGGAAAGTATTTAATTCGTATCGACGCCAAGCAACCCCAGTATTCCATTATGATTGAAGAAGTAGGATATTCAGAATTACTCCATAATAACATTTACAATGAGTTTTATTTGCTTTTGAATTTAACAAATCAATCACTAATTCACCAAGTGGACCCCATATTTGCCAAGAAAAAAGTCAAACTTAGTCTGAACCAATATATTACGTATTTTACTTTAATGTAAAATGTTGCATAGTTCACTAATAAATTTAGAGTCGATATTGTCTTTGGGTTCGAAGTTGAACGAATCGCTCGATTTTGATTTCATTATGTCCTCCTCGTTGCTTTCGCTTATGGGCAAGCTTGTTTTAAAGAAGGGCTGTGGTTTTATTCGCCAAGATAACACCTTTACCCAAGTTGTGTGCAAAGGCACAAGCGAACAAATCGATATCAACTCCCATAATTATGCCGACAATCTTTTTTGGGAAATCGACACAAACAGCGTATTATTCAATAAAGGTTTTCGTTACGCAATTAATCTGAAAACCCAACACCAAACAATTGGCATTTTTTTATTAGGTCAGCGATTGCTAAACAAAGAATTGTCCGACGATGAAATTAAATATATTCAAATAGTAGGCTCTATCACTTCGACAGCACTATCGAATACTTTGAATTTTAAACAATTAAAATCCGAAAAAGATATCACACAGCGTCAGAATTTACTACTTAGAACCTTGATAGACATTAGTAATGATTTTAAAAATATAACCTCTCGCGAACATATTTTAAAGCTTTTTTCTCTTTATTTAAAAGGTAACCTTAGAATTAACCGTTATGCTATTTATTTAACCAATAATAACCAAACAACTCTACTCGTTAATGATTTTAATGAATCGTTGGATAATAACATTCTTCCCAGTTTAGCAAATATTTCCGAAATTAGTTTGCGTAGCAACCTACCCAAAAACATTGCTAATAAGCTTCCAAAAGATGTTTCGATTGTTGCTCCTTTGTATTATCATCAAGAAAAGAAAGGTTTACTATTTGTTGGTAATAGATTAGATAGAACAACTTTTTTAGAAGAAAATCTAACATTTATAGAATTGATAGCTAATTCTTTGATAACTGCTCTGGAAAACAACCGTATGTTTCTCGAGGAATTGGAAAAAGAAAAATTGGAAAGGGAGTTGGATTTAGCCAAGGAAATTCAAAATAACTTATTACCAAAGTCGAATCCCACCATTCCTGGTTGGGATATAGTTGGCAAATCATTGCCCAGCAAGACGGTTGGAGGAGATTATTTTGATATTATTGAATTAGCGGACGACGAATACTTGTTTATAATTGCCGATATCTCGGGCAAAGGTATTCCCGCCGCATTGCTTATGTCGAATTTACAAGCTAGTATAAGAACTTTGATAACCCTTGATTTATCTCTCCAAGAACTGGTTTCGAGAGTGAATAAAACTTTGTTCCAAAACACTACTTTCGACAAGTTTGCCACAATTTTTGTCGCTAAATTGAACGTAACCAATTCAAAATTAGAATATATCAATGCTGGACATAATCCACCAATTTATTTCAAATCGAACGGAACTATAGCCGAACTTTCCGAAGGATGTTTGTTGCTCGGCGTTGTGGACGATTTAGGCGAGATTCGTTCCAATGAAATAATTCTCAATGCCAATGAATTGGTGCTTATGTACACCGACGGAATCAACGAGGCAATGAATACCAATCATCAAGAATTTGGGACGCAGAATATGATTGAATGCATCAAAGCGTGCCACCAATGCGATAGTCAATTTATTCTCGACAAGATTTATTCAAGTGTTAAACTTTTTTCGGTCGGAATGGAACAATACGACGATATGACAGCAATTATAATTAAAAAGGATTAATATGTTAGTAAAAATTACAAGGTTAAGCCAACAATTTGAAGATTTACCATTGCCAAACTATGCCACAGACGGAAGCGCGGGTATGGACATTTGTGCAGCAATCGACAAATCCATTACAATCGAACCACAATCAACAGTATTAATTCCCACCAACATTGCTATCGAATTGGAAGTGGGTTACGAGTGCCAAGTTCGCAGCCGTAGCGGATTGGCAATCAAGCACGGGGTTTTTGCATTAAATGCTCCCGGAACCATTGATAGCGATTACAGAGGTGAGGTGAAAATTATATTATCAAATTTTGGCAAAGAACCTTTCGTGGTGAATCGTGGCGATAGGATAGCCCAATTAGTGTTCGCAAAATACGAAAAAGCAACTTTTTTAGAAGTAGATAAATTAACCGAAACAAGCAGAGGTGCGGGTGGATTTGGAAGCACGGGCAGTTAATCCTTTTTTTTCTAAATTGCTAATGTCCCTAATATTGTTTCTTTGTTTGCTCCCGTAGCCGAAGGTATATTGCCATTTTCTTCATTCAAAAATAAATAACCCAAAAACGCAAATGCAATTGATTCTTTATAATCAGGATTTATACCGTATTGTTCTGTTGAATTAATCGTATATTGGCGAAGGTAGTTTGCCAAACAATCTATTAAAAATTGATTATGAATACCGCCACCCGAAATAATTATTTCGCAACTCGAGTCGGTGTATTTTTTTATATTATTTGCAATAGTGTATGCGGTATAGTGCGTTAATGTGTTCAGTACATCTTTGGGATTTACGAGATGTGGTATTAAATTAATGGAATCGTGAATAAATTTGTTATTATAATATTCTTTTCCCGTAGATTTAGGAGGTTGAATTTGCTGATAAATATCGTTTTCAATAAGATTATAAAACAATTCTTTGTTGAATAGTCCCGAACGAGCAATTTCGCCATTTTCATCATATTCTTTGTTAAAATGTTCAGTTGTAAAGAAATCAATCAAAGCATTGCCGGGACCACAATCATAGGCAATTATCTCGTTGAGATTGCACTTTTTGGGTATTACCGAAACATTCGATATTCCACCAATATTAACACAAACACGGCTTTTTTTGTCAGACCTAAATGTGTAATAATCAAAAATCGGCACCAAAGGAGCACCTTGGCCTCCGAGGGCGATATCGCCGGCACGGAAATCGCCAACGACGGGTAAACCAATTATTTTGGCAAGGGCACTAATATTAATTGACTGATAGGTCGAAGCCACCTTTTTGTCGAAGAAATCCGAGGAAAGTGGCTGATGCCAAATAGTTTGTCCGTGAACAGCGACAAAATCAGGCTTAAGTCGCAAGTATTGTTCAATAAATTGATTGATTGATTGCCCGTAAACCAACGAAATATAATAATTAAATTGCGACAAGTCCCCAATAGGAACATTTTCTGTAAGGCACTTATTCACAAATACTTTTATTTCAGGTGGATAAGGATAGGATTTGGAAATAATAACATTGAATTCGCTAAGCGAATTGCCCGAGAATTGAACAGCAGAAATATCGATTCCGTCGCAGGAAGTGCCCGTCATCACACCAATTCCAATTCTGTTATTCCACGAAAAATTAATTTTTTTCATTTTGTAATTAAAATTTATTCAAATATAACTGAATTTTACAAAAAAATTGTTAATTTAAATGTTTAGGAAATTACACAAGTGAATTTTTTTAAACAGGATGTGTTCTATCGAGAAATGAAAGAGGGGATAAAACAATGATTGCAGCAATAATTGTAGGAACTATTGTGGGATTTGTTATAGCAATAGCCCCAGGTCCGGTTAGCGTTACCGCTGCAAAAATGACCTTGTTCAATTCCAAACAGAATGCTTATACACTTGGTTATGCAACTGCATTTGTAGATTTTATTTTTGCTTTAGTTGCCACATTTGCAGCAACTGCCGTTAGTGCAGCAATTTCGGATTTTGCAAAAGACAATTCCTTTATCGTAGGTCTACTACAAATATCTATTGTTTTGGGTTTTATAGTATTTGGAATTTATAGCTTAATGAAAAGCAAAAAGATCAAAGCCGACAATTTTTATCAGCAAGCCGAAAAAGGAAACAAGTATTTAGCCCAGCTACAAACCAAAGGTCCACTAATTTTTGGTGCAGCAATAGCGTTCTCCAATATTGCCAATCCTACTTTTCTTCCTTCACTAACCTACATATCAATGCAAGTTCAAAATATGAATTTTTTTCATATAGAACCTGCAACAAAGATTTTCTATGCCTTGGGCTTTGGATTAGGAAACTTTCTTTGGTTGGCACTATTAATAAATATTATTTCTTTGAATAAGCACCGAATGAGCATAAAGTTCCAACAGCGTATCCATCAATTTGCCGGCATTACTTTTATTAGTTTTGGAACAATTCTTGGTTATCGTCTTTTCCAAATAATACACTGGCCTGATATTTTAAGAATAATATTTGCTATGTAAAAATATTTGCTATGTAAGGTAACTTTCTACTTGTATAAAACGTAAATAAATAATCATTTTGGAGTTTTTATGAATAAATTAAAATTTGCTTTATTAGCAATTTTAGTATTTACTTTTTTTTATGCTGAACTTATTTCGCAAAACAATGGGACAAAAATCCCACTCGATACGCGAGTGAAAACGGGTGAATTATCAAATGGTATGAAATACTACATAATGCAAAATAAGAAACCCGAAAAGCGTGCAGAATTACGTTTGGTTGTTAATGCTGGTTCGGTTTGCGAAGACGACGACCAAAAAGGTTTGGCACATTTTTGCGAGCATATGGCATTCAATGGAACAAAAAACTTTCCTCGACAAGAATTAATTGATTACATTCAATCAATTGGAATGCAATTCGGTGCCGATTTGAATGCCTATACCTCGTTCGACCAAACTGTGTATATGCTTCAAGTTCCAACCGACGATAAACAAATTCTCGAGAAAGGAATGTTGATATTGCAAGATTGGGGAAGCAGCATATCGTTTGTGGACGAAGAAATCGACAAGGAACGCGGTGTGATTTGGGAAGAATGGCGTTCGGGCAAAGGTGCCGAAGAACGAATTTATCAAAAGCAATTACCCTATATGTTTTACGATTCGAAGTATGCCCAAAGAGACGTTATTGGCGATACAGCAATAATTTTGCATGCCCCCTACGAGGCGTTCAAGCGGTTCTATCGCGATTGGTATCGTCCGAATAATATGGCGATTATTGTTGTTGGCGATATCGATGTTGATTATATCGAAAATTATATTAAAACAAATTTTAGCAAATTACAAAATCCATCTAATCCAAGACCAAGAGAGAAATACACAATTGGCAAGCCCAATCAACCCTTGATTTCGGTCGAAACCGATAAAGAATTATCCACACCGCAAATCTCCATCACTTTTTTGCATCCCGAACGGGCAAATATTTTTGTCAATACGATTAAATCCCAATTTACCGAATATTTGTTTGCTACAATGCTGAATAACAGATATAATGAATATCGGACAAACCCAAATCCACCATTTTTGTTTGCCTACGGATATTATGATTCTTATATTGGCGACAAGGATGCCTTCCAAGCGTTGTGTTATGCCAAATCCGACGACATCGAGTATTCTTATAAGACTCTGTTAACCGAATTATTCCGAGCCTATCAATCCGGGTTCACCGCCAGCGAACTCGAAAGAGCTAAAACACAGATTGTCCGCGATATCGAAAAACAAATCGACGAATTAGATAAAACAGAGTCGCGCAACCATGCAAACAAATTAATCCAATATTTCCTAACCGAAACCCCAATGGCACATCCCAAACAAATGCTCGAATATGCCAGCCAGTTTTTACCAAAAATAACACTCGACGAAGTTAATACCCGATTCAAAGAGGTAATTACTCCACAAAATCCAATTATTCTTATCTCTGCCCCCGAAATGGAGGGAATTAAATATCCAAATAAAAATTCTGCTCTTGCATTATTCAACGAAATTAGAAATATGAACTTGGCTTCCTACGAAGATAAAGTAACAGATAAACCATTATTCAGCAAAAAAATAACTCCTGGAAAAATTATCAAAGAAAAACAAAATAAAGCATTAGATTACACCGATTTGGAGCTATCTAACGGCGTGAGAGTGATACTGAAGAAAACAGATTTCAAAAACGACGAGATTTTAGTTCAAGCTTTTAGCGAAGGCGGCAGTTCATTGGTATCTAACCAAGATTTTGCAGAAATGCAATTAGCTTCCCAAGTTATTTCGCAAAGTGGAATAGATGAATTCGATTATAATACATTAAATAAAATGCTAACGGGTAAGATTGTTAGAATTTCGTCTTATGTTACAAATTTGGAAGAGGGTCTAACGGGCAATTCATCGGTAAAAGACATCGAAACAATGTTCCAACTACTACATTTGTCCTTCACTAATCCTCGTTTGGATAATAATGCACTTCAAGCAGCTATCAATCGATACAAGGATATGATAAAAACTGCATCGAACGACCCCGAAAGAGTATTTTTTGATTCAACAACAGCAATAACTTATGATTATAACCCGCGTATTTTACCATTAACCAATGAACAATTGGACAAAATAGATGGCAAAAAGTTGTTTGAACTCTATAAGCAACGATTTGCTAACCCGGCGGATTTCACATTCATTATTATAGGTTCAATAGATATCGATGCAACGAAAAAATATTTAGAAAAATATATAGCAAGTTTGCCAACCAACAAGACAAAAGAAAAGTGGGTTGACGTCAAGTTGCGTCCGACTAAAAAAATGATTGATTGGAGTTTATATAAAGGCATAGACCACAAAAGCGTGGTATTGTTGCAACAATTTGGAGATTTCGAATTTAACCCTCAAAACCGATTGGCAATGAGGGCATTGAATGAATATTTGGACAATAGATTGCGCGAAGTTATTCGCGAAGACAAAAGCGGTACTTATGGAGCATATGCCGGATTAAGTGGTGTTAAATATCCTTATGAAAACTATACACTAACTATTTATTGGGGATGCCAACCCGAGCGAGTGGATGAGTTAACTAACGCAGTAATTGATATTTTAAAAGAGATTAAAACCAAAGATGCCGACGACAAGAATATACAAAAGATTAAAGAAACATTCTTACGCGATTGGGAAATGAGAAAAATCGAAAATCGCTATTGGTCATCAGTTATAAAAAATTCAATTTTCTATAATGAAGATGCTTCCTACATACCCGAGTATAACAAAATGATCGATAAAATCGATGCCAAAATGATTCGTGAAGCAGCTAACAAGTATTTTGACGAAAGCAAAATTATCAAATTTAAGTTATTTCCCGAAAGTATGAAGAATTAATCGAGAAAATCCTAATAAAAAAGGCTGTCCAAAAAAATTTGAACAGCCTTTTTTTTTGATTGATTTAATTATTTATTCTTCTTCGTTGATAACCCAGACTTTAATAGAGGTTGATATTTCGTTATGAACTTTAACTCTCACATCGAACACTCCCAAGGTTTTGATAGGTTCGTCCAAAAGAATGTTTTTCTTTTCGATATTATAGTTCATTTCTGTTAATTTTTCGGCTATCAGTTGATTGGTAACAGATGCATATAAATTGCCTTCTTCGGTAACTTTCATTGGAATCGAAAGTTGAATTCCATTAAGTTCGGCGGCTAATTTTTCGGCAATTTCTTTGTCTTTTGCTAATTTGGA
>CALKJQ010000066.1 GCA_937995785.1 Candidatus Kapaibacterium sp. | reverse complement strand
GCTTTGGATGCAACCGATAAAAATGAAGTGATTGTTATTGGTGCACCTTCGTAAACATCGGGAGTCCAATAATGGAATGGTACGGCGGAAATTTTATACCCAAATCCAACTAAAATCATAACTGAGGAAACAATTATCGGGAAATAATCAAAATTACCTTTAACAAAAAAAGCATTAATTTGATGAATATCCAAAGTCATTGTTGTTCCAAACATCAAAGACATTCCATAAATCATAATTCCCGACGAGAGTGAACCGTAAATTACGTACTTCAAAGAAGCTTCGTTTGCTCTTCTATTTTCTTTAGTATATCCAGCCAAAACGTAAGAACTCAAGCTAAGAATTTCGATTGATAAATAAATGGTAATTAAGTTTATTGCGGAAGAAAGGATAAACATTCCAAATGTCATTCCTACCAACATAGAGTAATACTCACCTGTTTTTCGTCCCGGTGCATATAATTCTTTATAGGAAAAGGACATTAAAGATATTAAGATTGTAGTAATAAGTGTAAGAAACTTAAAGAAAGTCGAGAATGGGTCAATTGCTAAAGTATCGCTAAAAATCTTCTGAGAAACACCTACATTGAAGGTTAGAAATACTCCAGCAATGATCATCCCGATGATTGAAATATAACCGACTAAGTTGCGATTCTTTTTAACGATCAAGTCGAGGAGAACGCCGGTTATGTAAGTAATCACCAAAACAATTTCGGGTTGAAAGTATTTAATGCTCTCCGCTAAATATATGTATTGATTATCTATTGCCATAATTAAAATTCACAAAAATTATAAAAAAACTATAGACCTGCAATTTGACCGGTCGTTTTAACAACTTCTATTAAATGATTAACCGAAGTTTCCATCATCGATATCATAGGTTGTGGGTAAATACCAAAGAAAATTACGACAACAGCCAAAGGAATCAAAGCTGCCAATTCCACTGGTGCAATGTCGTCTGTTTTATATAACTTTCCACTTGGATCCCAAGGTTTGTTCCATCTTTCGGGTAATTTACCAAAAAATACTCTTTGTAGAGCCCATAGCATATAGGCTGCACCAAGAACTACACCAAGAGCTGATATCATAGTATATACGGGATAGGTTCGGAAAGAACCTAAAAAGACCATTACTTCTGAAACAAATCCACTTAATCCGGGTAAACCAATTGCACCAAAAAAGGCAATAGTCATTATACCAGTGTAAACCGGCATTTTTGTAGCTAAGCCACCAAAATCGTCCAATCCACGTGTATGTGCTCTATCATAGATAACTCCAACAATCATAAAGAGCATAGCTGTTATTGTTCCGTGGTTGAACATTTGGAAAATTGCGCCAATCATTCCTTCGGAAGTCATTGATGCCATTCCGAGCATCACATAGCCCATATGAGATACAGATGAATATGCGATAAGTTTTTTGAAATCTCGTTTACCAAATTTATGCTGACCTAATGCACATAAAGCACCATAAACAATCGACACCATACCGATCACAGCTATCCATGTTTGGAAATAATAAACTGCATCGGGAAACATAGGCCAAGCAATACGAAGCATACCATATGTACCCATTTTCAACAAAACTCCTGCAAGTATAACAGAGATTGGAGTAGGAGCTTCCACGTGAGCATCGGGCAACCAAGTGTGGAATGGAACTGATGGAACTTTGATTGCAAATCCGACAAAAAGTGCCGCAAAGGCAATTAAACGCCACGAACCACCCATACCATATAAGATTGAGTTTGTGTCGTATTTTGTAAAGTCCATCATTTCGAACATATTGAATGAACCCACTGCAAAATAAAGTGCGATCATTACCAATAACATAAAAACAGAACCAAACAAGGTATAGAGGAAAAATTTGATAGCAGCATACTCTTTGTTTGGTCCTCCCCAAATTCCGATTAGGAAATACATTGGAAGGAGCATTAGTTCCCAAAATACATAGAAAAGGAAGAAATCTAATGCAACAAAAACCCCCATCATACCAGTTACAAGTAATAAATACATTGCAAAGTATCCTTTGGCTGCTTTTTTAATGTGCCAAGATGAGAATGTAGCTAAAAATGAAACAATTCCTGTAAGCAAAATCATTGGAGCAGACAAACCATCAATTCCAATGAAATATTCAATTTTTAGAGTTCCAAAAATTGGCAAACCAGTAAGACTTATCCAACTTACCCTTTCAACAAACTGCATTGAACTTGGGTCATTTACGCCGACCAATTTTGTATTGAATGCAGTCATTAACAAAATTGCTATAATTAATTGCAGAAATGTAATTCCTGCTGTGATTAAACGGAATAAATTCTGCGATCTTTCTTTGGCAACATCATCGTTACCTGATGGAATGAGTAAAATTATGATCATTCCTAAGATGGGTAGGAAGGTAATCCATGTTAGGGGTCCCAATCCAAGAAATGTAGACATCTATCCTCCGAACTTCTTTATTATCAATAAATTAAATAAATATATAAACTAATACAA
Source organism: Candidatus Kapaibacterium sp. (assembly GCA_937995785.1). GTDB lineage: Bacteria > Bacteroidota > Ignavibacteria > Kapaibacteriales > UBA2268 > GWF2-33-9. The sequence continues at coordinate 13,749 of CALKJQ010000066.1, read as the reverse complement.
CTAAACCAATAATTGTCAATACTAAATATGCTTGAATAATTCCCGTTTGTGGTTGGCGGAAAATATCGCCAAGTCTTTTCGAAATCCATGCCGTGAGATTTACAGCACCATCAACTCCACGGAAATCGAACCAACTTGTTATTTTTCCTAATCCACGACCGAGAGTTCCCATAAAATTAACTACCCCATCAACAATGTTCAAATCGAACCAAGCTCCAATTTTAGCAAATCCAACTGTTCCATTGATGAAAGTGGCTTGATATATTTCGTCAAAGAACCATTTGTTAAACGAGCCTTTGTAAAGCCATGGATATAAATTAACAATGGAATCCACATCCCAAATTCTAAATTGATAGTATATAAATGAAAGTAAAATACCCGTGATTGCTACTAATAATGATAAAATCATTGCAGGAGTATGAGCATGATGAATATATTCCTCAAGGGTTGACCTATAAGAATGATGTTCTCCGGAATGATGATGTTGGTAGTGAGTAACTTCGAATGTTTTTACTTGTTGATTACTTGAAGGTTCTGCTTGATCATTTTGAACCATAAAATCAAACATTAAATTGTGGGGTGTTGCTATCTGAGGTGTTTGAGTTACTGAGTGGAACCAACCTTTTCCCGCATCTAATGGGTTGAATGAATAAAAGAACCAAAATGTTAAAATTGCTAACAAAACTAATGGGAAAGTTATAAAACGATTGTTTTCGTGGGTATGACTTGCGATATGCGTTTTAGGTTTGCCATGGAATGATAATATTGTCAATCTGAACATATAAAAGGCGGTCATCAAAGCAGCACCAAATCCAGCAACAGGAATAAACCAATGTCCCGATAGTTGAGCAAATGCTAATGTCCCAGCCAAAATACCATCTTTGCTTAAAAACCCAGAAGTTAATGGAATACCAGAAATTGCAATTGTTGCAAATAAAAATGTTATGTAAGTAATCGGCATAGTCTTGCGTAATCCACCCATATTGCGTATATCTTGTGGATCCATATGATGTTCATTGTGATGGTGCATTGCGTGGTGCATTGCATGTATTACCGAACCAGATGCAAGGAATAATAAAGCCTTGAACCAAGCATGAGTAACTAAGTGCATAAAACCACTTGTAAAAGCACCAACTCCAAGACCCATAACCATATAGCCTAATTGACTAACAGTTGAATAAGCCAAAACTCTTTTAAAGTCCCATTGAGTAATTGCTATAGTTGCGGCGATAAAAGCAGTTAAAGCACCAGTATAGGCAACAAACAATAATGCATCGGCTGTGAACATTGGGAAAACCCTTGCAGTAAGATAAACACCAGCAGCGACCATAGTTGCAGCATGGATCAATGCGCTAACGGGAGTTGGACCCTCCATAGCATCGGGTAGCCAAACGTGAAGAGGGAATTGGGCTGATTTACCTACGGCACCTAAAAATACAAATATACCTATGGCAGTCATCCAAGCACCACTATCAAAGGGCAGTATGCCTGCATTAATACTTCCGAATACTTCATCAAAAAGAAATGTACCATAAGTTAAGTAGATGGTCATAAGCCCAAATAAGAAACCTAAATCCCCTATTCTATTTACTATAAATGCCTTCTTCGAAGCATTGGCAGCTGAGTCCTTTTCGAACCAAAAACCAATTAATAAATAGGAACTTACTCCTACTAATTCCCAGAAAATAAACATATTCAAGAAATTATTAGCAATCACTATTCCCAACATAGAGAAGGTGAACAAGCCCAAATATGCGTAAAATCTCGGAAAGCGTTTATCCTCACGCATATATTCCAACGAAAAAAGATGCACTAAGAAACTGATAAGAGTAACCACAATCAACATTATTGCAGCCAAATTATCCAAACCAACACCCAGTGCAATAGAATTTGTACCTACGTTTAGCCAATCGAATTTATATTGGAACATAGCTGCATCTGGATAATATAATAACCGGACAAATGCAACCGTAATCGAAAGAATTAAATCGATACCTAAAATTGATGTTCCAATAAATCCAGCGGGTCTGCCAAGTTTCTTTCCGAAAAATATCAGAACGATAAAACTCAACAGAGGTATTATCAATATTGCTATCGAAAGATTTAGTAATAACTCTGGTGTCATAATTTATTTTTTCTACTTTTATTCAAAACAACTAACCTTTAAGATCTTTAATTTCATCAACATTAACATGGCGAAAGTTCTGATAAATGTTCAAAACAATCGCCAAAGCAATAGCAACTTCGGCTGCGGCAAGTATCATAACGAATAGTGCAAAAACTTGCCCTTCGATTTGGAAATTACCAAATCTGGAAAAAACTACAAAATTTATATTTGCTGAATTCATTATTAATTCCAATGACATAAGAACCATAATTGCATTTTTTCGGGTTGCTATGCCGAATATTCCCAATGAAAACAATATTGCACTTAATACTAAAAAATGTGTTAATCCAACTTCCATTTCTTTACCTCCTAATTTCCTTTACGGGCAATAAATGCCGCTCCTATAAATGCAATTAAAAGCAAAATTGCAGCTATTAAAAAGGTCAATACATATTTAGTTAACAAAGTCAAACCGATTAAATCCAATGTAGTGTCCTTATACTCTGTTATTGGTATAGTTCCCCAGTTTACGGTTGTATACATGAATATTAATAAGATTAACATTAAAGTTGCAAATATACCTGAGGAAATATATATTGTCCGTCCAGTACCACCCGTTATTATATCGACATCTGTAACACGCGAGGTAAGCATCACACCAAAAACGATGAGTACTAAAATTCCTCCAACATATATCATAATTTGAAGAACAGCAAGAAAATCTGCATTTAAAATTGCATAAATTCCTGCAACACCAAAAAATGTGAAAAGTAAGGAAAATGCACTATACATAAGTTTTCGTGAGAATACTACCCCCATTGCCGACACAACAACAATGAACGCAAACAAATAAAATACAATTGATAAAGTTTCCATAATCTTATTCTTTTTTATCTTCTTGTTTTGATTCGGCGGCTTTTGCAGCATTGGCAGCGGCAGCCTTCTTTGCTTTTTCTTCTTCAAGTAATTTTTTCTTTGATTCGATTTGTTCTGGCGTCATTACGCTAAAACGATAGTAAAGGTTTTTTCGATCATAACTAGTATATTCGAATTCAGTTGTCATATAAATTGCATTTGTAGGGCATTCTTCGGTACACAAGTTGCAGAACATACATTTAGCAAAATCGATATCAAATTTATTTACCCACAAATTAATTTTATCACCATTTGGTTTAACTGCATCGGGATCATCTTTAACTGATTTTATGGTTTCAATTGTTATGCAGTTAACGGGACAATTACGCTGACAAATCATACAACCTATGCATAAATCCATATCCACAAACAACCTATTTCTCAGAAATTCGGGAGTTTGCTTGTCTCTTACGGGATGGAATTTATCGGGATATTGTCGTGTAACTTTTTTAGTTAACAAGTGACTCCAAGTTATTTTCATACCCACTAAAGCAGTGCCAATTCCAGCCCAAACATTTGAAATATAGTTACGTAACATAAATTACCTCTACTTAATTATTGTTGGATTTAACATTGCCCAAAATGCTATTCCCATAAAAGCAATAAATGCAAATGGCAACATAACTTTCCAAGTAATGTACATAAGTTGGTCTACTCTAACTCTTGGTAATGTCCATCTTAACCATATTTGAATGAACACAAAGAACATTGCTTTAGAAATAAACCAGAAAAATTGCCATATCGGTCCATTAAGAAAGTCGCCGAAAGGTGAATTCCAACCACCTAAGAACATAATTGTTACCAAAGCAGAAACTACATACATATTAGCATATTCCGCAAAGAAAAACATTGCAAATTTCATTCCGCTATATTCAGTGTGGTAACCACCAACAATTTCACTTTCGCCTTCGGGGATATCGAATGGTGTTCGATTGGTTTCTGCCAATGAGCCAATAAAATAAACAAGAAACAAAATGATGATGAAAGGAAAGAAAGCAATTTTCCAAATCGGACCAGGACCGCCAAATATGAACCAATTCCAAATACCGCCATCTTGGGACTTTATAATTTCGGTAATACTCAAACTATTTGCCATAGCTGCAATTGCCAAAATTGAAAGTGCCATAGGAATTTCATAACTAATCATTTGGGCTGCCGAGCGAATTCCACCAAGCATTGAATACTTGTTATTGGACGACCAACCACCCATCAAAATCCCAATAACAGCAAAAGAACTAACTGCAAAAACATAAAATAAACCAACATTGATATCGGCGGGTATAAATTTAGAACTATATGGAATTACAGCAAAAGCGGCAAATGAGCCAGTGAACATAACAAAGGGAGACACGTTAAAAAGTGGTTTATTAACATTCTTCGGAGTAATATCTTCTTTTTGGAGAAGTTTAACAACTTCTGCCAATGGCTGTAGGACACCTTTCCAGCCCGTTCTCATTGGTCCTAATCTGTCTTGAACCCAAGATGCTATCTTCAACTCTCCGAGTATAGCAACTAACGCATATAAAGTTACAAATATTAATGGAATAGTAGCTGTGATTAAATAAGCCCAGATATTGTTTCCTACTAAGTCGAATATAAAATTGTGTTCCATTTTCTTTTTAATTAAAATTTAATTAATGAATTTATCTATCAATTTCACCAAGAACAATGTCGATACTTCCCAAAATTATTATTAAGTCTGCTATCATATAACCTCTGGAAATATAAGGCAAAACGCTTAGGTTAACAAAACTTGGCGAGCGACCTTTGATGCGTACTGGTTTGTTTTTACCATCACCTACAATATAAAATCCCAATTCTCCCTTTGGGTTTTCAGCTTTCGTGTAGATTTCTCCTTTGGGAGTAATTTTTTTTGGTATAGAAGCACGAACATCTTCGGATGCATCGGGAATAAACTTAACTGCTTGTTCGATAATTTTGCAACTTTCTTCCATTTCCCACATTCTAACTATATTACGGTCGTAACTATCGCCTAAAGTTCCCATCAATCCTTTGCCAACACATACTTCGAAGTCGAATTTATCGTATAGCAAATATGGTTCGGCTCTTCTAACATCGTAATTAACTCCAGAGCCTCTCAAAGTAGGACCGCTACAAGCAAAATTAATTGCAATATCCGGAGGCATTATGCCAACGTTGATGCTTCTTTCGATAAAAATTTTATTATCAATAAGCAATCTTTGAACTTCTTGATTTGTTTCTCGAACTTGTTTTACTATTGCCAAAGCATCGGAAACAAAGGTTGGATAAATATCTTTCATCAATCCACCCGGGCGTATGTAATTATAGAGCAATCTTCCGCCAGATAATCTTTCGAATACATCCAAAATCATTTCTCTATCGCGGAATAAGTATAAGAATGGAGTGAAAGCACCAGCATCCATTCCAAATGTCGCTACTGCAATTTGATGGGAAGCGATTCTATTCAACTCAGCAAGGATGGTTCTTATTGCTTGAATGCGCTCGGAAACATTAATATCAAGAAGTTTCTCTATTCCAAGTGCATAAGGAATTTCATTACTCATCGAAGAGATATAATCCAATCGGTCGATATAAGGGACAACTTGTACATATGTGCAATTTTCACAATATTTTTCGAAACATCTGTGTAAATAACCTATGTGAGGTATAACATCTGTAACGATTTCGCCTTCTAGTTCTACTTCCAAACGCAATACACCGTGGGTGGAAGGGTGTTGAGGACCAACATTCAATCTCATACGTTCGGTATGAACCTGCCCATAATCGATTTCTATTTCTCTTTTTTCTGTCACTTTTTTCACCAATATTTATTAATACGGAACTCTAAGACCGTGATATTCTTCGGGTTGTTTGTAATCTTTTCTTAACGGATAACCCTCCCAATCATAAGGGTTGAGTATTCTAATTAAATTTTCGTGACCTTCGAAAATAATTCCGAACATATCGTATGCCTCTCTTTCGTGCCAATCAGCAGTTCGCCAGACTTTTGATATGGATGGAACTATCGAATTATCCTTTGGAACATTAACTTTTATCGTTATGCGATGTTTTTTTGCTATTGAATAAAGATGATAAACTACCCCTAATGATTCTTTGTAATCCATTCCAGATAAACAGGCAAGATAATCAAACTTTAGATCACCTTCATCACGCAAAAACAACATAATATTCACAATATTTTCGGAATCAACACTGATTGAAGGTTCACAATTTGCTTCTGAATTCAATGAAAGAATATCATCATTAAATTCTTTTTTCAGTCTTTCATAAATTGTTTCAATTGTCATAGTTACCTCAGTGTCCTTTTATTTCTTTTTGCAGTTCTTGATACTTTGCAAAATGTTCGTCCATTGCTTTTTGTCTTTCTTCGATTGCTTGAAGTTCCTCTTTGGTTAAATTCTTTCTTTTACGAAAAATTGCTTGCTTGCTAATTTTTTCTTGTAATCGAACCATACCTTCCAAAAAGGCTTCGGGACGTGGGGGGCAACCTGGCACGTAAACGTCAACGGGAATGATACGGTCAACTCCCTTTAGCACGTGGTATCCATGCTCCCAATATGGTCCTCCCGAATTTGCACAAGATCCCATCGACATAACATACTTAGGTTCAGCCATTTGTTCGTACAATCTTTTTATTCTTTCTGCCATTTTTAAAGTAACTGTACCCGAAATAATTATAAAATCGGATTGACGAGGCGAAGGGCGAGGAATAGCACCAAAACGCATTAAATCGAAGTGTGCGGCGTTAACAGCCATAAACTCAATTGCACAACATGCCAACCCAAAGGACATATACCAATCACTTTTGGCTCTTCCCCAGTTCAATAAATCTTCAACTGTTCCTAATATTATATCTGGACCTGCTATCTCGAAAGGTTTATCTAATCTATCTAATAATCCCATTTCATCACCTTAATCTTTCTTTTGGCGTTTAATGATCAATTCGTCTAATTTGGGTATGACAGGTTCTGGTTTATCCCACTCTAAATAACCTTTTGCCCAATCGTAAACTAAACCGAGGATAAGAATAATTAAAAAAATCACCATAGCCCAGAATGCCGGCCAACCTAATTCTTTATATACTATGACCCAAGGGAATAACAATGCTAATTCTACATCAAAAATTAAATAAGCCAATCCTATGATGTAAAATCTGTTGTTGAATTGTATCCAAGGCGAGCCAATTGGAACTTCACCACTTTCGTAGGTCATCAGTTTTTCCTCAGTAGGATTCTTGGGTCGAACTAAGGCAGCAGCAAAGAGACCAGCTGCAACAAACAATGCTCCTATTATGAAGAATATAAGAACTACTCCAAAATTTGTAAGATACATATTGATATTTTAACTTTTGAAATTTGAATATATGCAAATTATCAAAAAAAATTAATTTTTCAATGATTATGAAAATATTTTTAACGCAAAATCGTAATCGAAATTGACCTATTTATTGTAACCTTCGCATTTTTATTTAGATAGAAATTTTAAAATATTATTTAGCAAAACCTAAACTATGAATTTGAATATCACCACCTGATTAGTTCTACTAAAAACACAATTTAAATAAAAAAGGGGCAATTTATGACAATCACCCCTTTTGAAGAAATAAAAAATAAAGATTACCAAGCATAGCCTAAGTTTACACCAATTCCATAACTACTAAATCCACCTAAGCCTTCTAATTGATTTACTCCAAATCGGAGAGCTATTGATGGTTCAACAACAAATCCACCCGAGAATACCCATTTGTAGGCTGCTTCGGCGCCTATGTAGAAAACTGTACCGCCATCGTAAGAATACGAACCAGGTCCGCCCCACGACCAAAATGCAATTTGTGCCATTGGTCCAAAACTAAAACCTTGGATAGCACGAACATCTTCTTGCAAAAGATAAAAACGATAAGAACCTCCTATCGAGCCTGCAGTCCAGTCATTATATGTAAAATACGACCCGTTAATAGTGAAAGAGTTTTTGGGAGCAATTTGTTGTTCATATGTAGCATTGAAAACGCCAAAAACTAATCCCAATGGGTTGGCGGAAATGGATTGATTATACTTCATTCCTTTGGTTTGTGCCAAAACTGAAGAAGATGCGAAAATTGCAACTATGACTATTGCAATTAAGATTGTGGTTATTTTTTTCATTTTACTCCTTTAATTAAAAAAAACAAAATGCAAATATAATCAAAAAAAATTATTTTTAATCATAATTTTAATAAAAAAAATTACTAAACGTCGATAATTAAAAAAAAGATTATGTCTAAAAAAATTACAATTATTGGCTCTGGACTTGGAGGATTATCGACAGCATTAAGATTTGCTTCAATCGGCTGCAAGGTCGATATAATCGAAAAAAATTCTACTGCTGGTGGAAGATTAAATCAGTTGAAAGTCGACGATTTTACTTTTGATACTGGTCCTTCATTTATGTCGATGACTTATGAATTAGATGAATTATTTAAATCGACTAACATAACCAATCCACTAAAATTAATAGAATTAGAGCCTCTCTACACTGTTTTTTTCGAAAATAATTCAAAACCCTACAGAATTTTTAAAAACTTGTTCAAATTGCAAGAAGAGTTTCCAGAAGAAAAAGATTTACCAAAAAAATTAGAAAGATTTTTGCTTCGTGCAGGATCGTTTTTTCACGATACCGAGCAACCAGTTATAAAATCTAATTTCGATTCTTTATTTAATTACATATTACAAATGGCAAAAGTACCTAAGCGACATCTCCCCTACTTATTCAAAACAATGTGGCAAGAAGTCGACAAAAACTTTACTGACGAAAAAGTTAAAATTGTTCTGTCTCTTGTTGCTTTCTTTTTGGGTTCGACGCCGTTCCAAACTCCTGCAATTTATTCGTTGCTCAATTATACCGAAATGAAATACAATGGATACTGGGCTGTCGAGGGTGGAATGTATCAGGTTGTAATCGAATTAGTCAAAATATTAGAAAGTATGGGAGTAAAATTCCACTACAACACCGAAATTGTCGAATACGAAAATAATGGTGGTAACCTAAGATTTATCGACCAAAATGGAAATAAATGGGACTCTGATATTTTCATCGTCAATTCCGAAGCCCCTTGGTTCCGTGGTAAAGTTATGAATCGAGGGAAATATAGCGAGCGAAAGTTGGACAAGTATCACTGGACTTTAGCTCCTTTTACGATTTATCTGGGAGTGAAAGGTAAAGTTGATAATCTGGACTATCACAATTACTTCTTGGGAAGTAACTTTAAGGGATATGCTGACAAAATTTTTACTTCATCAATTATCCCACAAAAACCTTATTACTATGTCAATGTGCTTTCGAAATATGTGAAAAATGCTGCACCCGATAACCACGAAAACATTTTTATACTTTGTCCTGTTCCCGATTTAAGATACAAATCCAATTGGAATGACCGAGACGAAATTGCTAACAATATCATCGAGGATTTATCAGGTAGAGTTGGCTTCAACTTAAAGAGTAACACAGTTGTACGCGAAATATTTACTCCGATTGAGTGGCAAGATAAGTTTAATCTATACAAAGGGTCTGGGCTTGGCTTGGCTCACGACATAATGCAAGTGGGAGCATTGCGTCCAAAAAACAAAGACGAGGAATTCGATAATTTGTACTATGTTGGTGCATCGACTACGCCAGGAACTGGATTGCCTATGGTCGTGATTAGTTCTAAACTTGTATTTGATAGAATTATCAAAGAAGGAAAAATATGATTGATACTTCCGAACACCTTTTCACCACTGTATCGTTCGAATTAAGTAAAACCGTAACTCGTCGTTACAGTACATCTTTTAGTATGGGTGTTAGTGCCTTGGATAAAAAGTATCAGGATGCTATTTATGGAATTTATGGATTTGTTCGAATTGCTGACGAAATTGTTGATACCTTCAAAAATATTAACAAAGAAAAATTATTTAACGAATTTCGCAAACAAACCTATCAAGCTATTGAAGATGGGATTTCGACCAATCCCATTTTACATTCATTTCAGAAAGTTGTTAATGATTATAATATCAGCAAAGCTCACATCGATGCCTTTTTGAATAGTATGCAGATGGATTTATATTATTCTGCTCATGACCGAGAAAGATACGACCAATATATTTTTGGTTCGGCAGAAGCCGTTGGATTAATGTGTTTGAAAGTATTTGTTGATGGCAATCAAGAAAATTATGATGAATTAGAACCATATGCCAAAGCATTAGGCTCTGCTTTCCAAAAAGTAAACTTTTTACGCGACATTAGAAGCGATTTCGAAGAAAGAGGACGCCTGTATTTCCCGGATATTGATGATGAAATTGAATTAACAAATGAAAATAAAAGAAAGTTGGAAGAGGAAGTAAAAAATGAATTTTCCAAAGCTTTGATTGGAATAAAGCAATTGAACAATGGGGTGAAATTGGGAGTATACTCTGCTTATGAGTACTACAGGGCTTTATTCAAAAGAATAGTAAATACGGATATCCAAGTCTTAAAAAAACAACGGATTAGAGTTCCCGACCTAATTAAACTAATAATATTAATAAACTCATATCTTAAAGTAAAAATTTTGAGAATTATATGAGAATTTTAGTAATTACTCTTGTTATATTATTATTTTTTTCTAACAGGGCATTTCCGAACACCTCAAAAGAATTAGAAGAACTACGTTTATCATTTTACTCTGCAATCGAAGATGACGATAATATGCAAAACTTTAAGGCAAAATTAACCACAACATTTGGAGAATATTCCCCTAAAACATATCCGTTGGGCATAGCATATTGGGGTGTTTTCCAAACTCTTATTGCAAAGCATTCATTTAATCCATATACCAAACTGAAAGAACTCAAAAACGGATTAGAAACAATACAACAAGCAATTAATAAAGATGAAAATAATTTAGAAATACGCTTCCTCAGATTTTCAGTATTGCATCATATCCCCGATTTTTTAGGATATAAGGATGAGAAAAAAGAAGATGCAAAAAAAATTACTGAATTATTGAAGAATCAAGATTATTCATTGTTGGACTTCAAATTCCAAAAAGGAATTGCTGAATTTATGATTAAATCCAAAAGAATTGATAAAGACAACATTCAAAAATTAACCGATATGTTCTTAAAATGACAACTTATTTACTAATTAATATATTGATTTTACTTGTTCCCTTTATACTCAGTTTCGAGAAAAAGGTTCAGTTCTACAAAAAAATAAAAGCATATTTTTTTTCAATTTTCATTGTTAGCACACTATTTATTTTTTGGGACATTTTTGCCACTTATCGAGGGGATTGGGCTTTTAATTCTAAATATACAATTGGGTTAACTTTTTTCGGCTTGCCAATCGAAGAAATTCTATTCTTTTTATCAGTTCCTTATAGTGTGATTTTCATTTTCGAAACACTAAATGCTTATATCGAAGATTACATATTCTCGATAAGAAAACTAACTTTTCTCATAATTTCATTGATTTTCTTTGTTTTTAGTTTTCTTGTTCTTGGTCAAAATTATACTTTTATCTTGCTTCTATTCATTTCACTATCGTTCTTTTTAATGTATCTAATCAAAAATAATGCTTCATATTCTCAGAACTATTGGCTTACAATAATTATTTCTTTCATTCCTTTTCTTATTGTGAATTATTTTTTAACTTCCATACCGATTGTAACATACAATGATGCAGAAAATTTTGGAATTAGGTTAATAACCATACCTATCGAGGACCTTGGGTACTCCTTTTCAATGATTTCGATGTGGCTATTGTTTTATGACCTCGGAAAAAAGAAATTTTTAAAAGATGAATAAAAAAGTAGCTGTCATAGGTGCGGGACTTGGCGGATTAGCAGTAGCTTTGTTGCTCAAAAAGCAAGGTTATGAAGTAACCATATTCGAAAAGAACGCACAATTAGGTGGCAAAATAAATAATTTATCTATCGATGGTTTTCGATTTGATACTGGTGCAAGTTTAATTACAATGCCTTTTGTAATAGACAATTTTTTTAAATTACTCAATCTAAATATTAATGATTACATTGAGATAAAAAAATTAGATATAATTACTAAATATTTTTTTCAAGATGGTATAACTATAAATGCATATTCCAACTTAGAAAATTTTATTGATGAAATTGCTAATAAGACAAACCAAGATAAACACAGTATACAAAAATATTTTGATTATTCTAAAAGAATATATGATTTAACCTCGGATTTATTCATTTTTAACGACTTCACTTCTATTTCTAAGTTGATAAATAAAAGAGGTTTAAAGACCTTAATTAATATAAAAGATATTGACCCATTTCGCACCATTCATCAAGCAAATTCTTCCTTTTTTTCAGATACAAAAGTAATTCAAATTTTTGATAGATATGCAACTTACAACGGTTCGAATCCTTACAAGGCTCCGGCAACATTAAATATTATACCTTATGTTGAGTATTTTCTTGGTGGATTTTATATTCAAACGGGGATGTATTCACTTATTCAAGTATTAGAGAAACTCTGTAATCAATATGATATTAATATATTTACTAATACTGAAATTAAAAATATATCTATTAAAAACAATCATTCCTGCGTTACAACGACAACAAATGATAATTTTAGTTTCGATTACATAATATCCAATTCAGATGTAAACCATACTTTTAGATCTTTACTAAATGATAGTAATTCTACAGAATCCATTAGAAATTATAAGAATCAAGCTTCCAGTTCTGCATTAGTTTATTATTGGGGGATAAAGGGTAACTATCCAACACTTGATACACATAATATCTTATTTAGCGATGATTATCATAATGAATTCTCACAAATATTTGATAAGAAACAAATTTCCGACGACCCAACAATTTATATCTACATATCCAGTAAGTTTAATACTAATGATGCCCCTATTGGACACGAAAACTGGTTTGTAATGATAAACACACCCGAAAATTTAGGACAGAACTGGGATGAAATTATTATAAAGTATCGCAGCCTAATCATAAATAAAATTAGTAACTTAACAGGTATTGATTTAAAAGATAAAATAATTACTGAACATACACTAACTCCTTTATCAATCGAAAGAAATACACTAAGTCGATATGGGAGTATCTATGGAATATCTTCAAATTCTAAATCGGCAGCTTTCTTAAGACAGAAAAATCGCAGTAAAAAATACCCAAACCTCTTCTTTGTAGGCGGAAGCGTCCACCCGGGTGGTGGAATTCCCTTGGTTTTATCTTCTGCTATGATTGTTAGCAAAATGTTCGAGGAAATGAATGATTGAACCCAAACATAACAATTTAGCAAGATTTTTATTCAATGCTTATGAATACAGATTACTCAAAAAACATTTCAATCGATTTATATTGTTAAATGACGAGTTAAAAGTTGATGATAATAAATCGGTTATATTTCTTCCAAATCATTTTACGTGGTGGGACGGCTTTTTTGTTGATTTTTTAATACGAATTACTGAGATCAATAAAAAATTCCACATCATAATGCTCGAGGAGCAACTAAAAAAGTATTGGTTTTTCAGGCTGTTGGGAGCTACGGGCTTCAATCCTAACAATCCCAAAAGTATTGTGAAACTATCTAATTTTATAGGTAACTTACTTAGTTCATCTAACAATTGTATAGTTTTATACCCCCAGGGCGAAATACAATATTATGATGAAGTTATAAAAATCAAAGAAGGATTGGCTTACTTACTGAAAAATTCTACTAATGAAGTAC
>CALKJQ010000065.1 GCA_937995785.1 Candidatus Kapaibacterium sp. | reverse complement strand
CTTTTCTATGCTTTTACCTCGGGAAGGTGCTTCCAATTAGTTGTAAAATGGTTCGATAGTAATTCCCGTTTCATTTGCCATCGTCGGTGTTCTTTCATTCCAGCTGCGGCAAAGTAAATGGCTTCGCGTCCGTATTTTTTGTTGATTTTGTCCATCAATTCAGTTGCTTTTATTTGGTTCAATCGGTTTGGTGGGTCGAATAGCGATACCATCATATTATTGGTTTGAACAAAATCCATCAACAAAACTCCAACTTTTTGATAGTAATACCCATCTCGGAATATTTTCTTTAAAGCTTGATTGGCAAATGGCAATAGTTCGTTTGTCCCATTCATTGGATATGGCAATCGAACCTCTGCTGAATTATAGTATTGCGGGGAGTTCTTGAATGGATTCGTTCGGATAAACACATTCAAAATTCTGCAAGCCGAACCCTGCGAACGCATTTTTTCGGATGCACGGGCAACAAAATAGGACACTGCCTCCTTCAGTTCGTCGAATTTTGTGAGATAGTCGCCAAAAGAACGCGAGGATACTATGGATTTTTTTGTGGGTGGGGTGTGTTCCAAATCGATGCAAGGTATTCCGTTGAGTTCCATAACAGTTCGCAATCCAACTACGGTCATTCGTTTTTTTATCCATTTGCGGTCGGAGCGGGCTAAATCCAATGCAGTATGGATATTGTTTCGATGTAGCATAGCCGAGTATTGCCGCCCGACTCCCCAGATGTCCTCAACCTCGATTGATTCTAAAAATTTTTCATAATTATCATATTCATACAAATTCAAAACACCATTGTACTCCTTATTTTTCTTGGCTAATCGGTTTGCCAATTTTGCTAAAGTTTTGGTTGGTGCCATTCCTATCGAAACTGGCAATCCAAGCCACTTTTTGATGGTATTGCGAATGTTGTGTAAATACCGTGTTTGATTTTCGGATTCAATTCCCGTTAAATTCAGAAATGCCTCGTCGATTGAATAAATCTCTACTTCGGGCGAAAAGCGTTCGAGTGTTGTCATCACCCGTGCCGACAAATCTCCATACAGGGTATAGTTGGACGAAAAAACTGCAACTTTTTTTTGCTTGATTAGCTGTTCCACCTTGAAAAAAGGGTCACCCATCTTAATCCCCAGTGCTTTGGCTTCTTCGCTACGAGCGATAATCACCCCATCATTGTTCGATAGAACTACGATGGGGCGACCATTTAATTTGGGATTGAACACACGCTCGCACGAAGCATAAAAGTTGTTGCAATCAACCAACGCGATTATGTTTGGTTTCTTCATTGTTCCATAAGGGCAAATTTGGGCAAATTCCAAAATTCAAAATTATTTACTTTCGCTATATATTCAATCAATTTGTTCATCGTTTGTTCAACTAAGAATTTATCGCCTAAAATTACTTCGCGTCGAACCTTAAAATGGGTTACTGAGGCAGCATACGAACCCGAATCCATTTCGGTTGTTAATGTTTCGGATAGCAATGCCTTAGAAATTTCGGCATTTGCAATTTTTATCAGTTGCAAATACAAATCTACAGATTTCGATTGTCCTATGTCTTTAATATCGATATTCACATCCGATGGCGTTGCGATAGTTTGCGAATTGAGCAATTCATTCAATCTCTGGCTCAAAGTTGCCAATTCTTCGGGATTCGATGGGAAAGTGTATTGACCTATAATTAAAGGCATCCCGTATTTTTCCAAGAAATTAATCCAAAATCTGAAGCCCATATTTTTCAATGTTGTTGCCCAATAGCATTTGCCCAGCAGAGCATCGCCATAGGGATTTTCGTATTTGGGGTTGTGGCGTGGAACTAAAAATTTGTTCTCGGGCAACAATTCTCCGTTAGCACTGCTCCTACTCCTAAATCTTAAATTGTTTTCATTATCGAAAAAGAACCAGCCCATAGGTTTGGGCTTGATTGAGTCCACGATTAAACTTCCTTTGTTGTCCTCCGTCCAAATTATTTCCAGTACTTGGAAACCATAAAATATCGCATCTAAAATGTTCGAAATTACACCCAGAACATCGATTTTTTCTAAATTACATTTGATAATTGAGTTCATATCTTTGTTGCTACATTCAATAATTTCCCAATTCATTGCCATAGTACCCGACTTACGGGATTGAATGCAGCTGTGGACGTGTGGGTCGCTTCTAACTTCGTCGAGCGAGCGAATGTAATCCAAATTTGTTACCGACAATTTCGCGATATTTGGCAATATTCCAATAGTGCGATGGATAGAATAAAAATTATTTCGAGTAATCAACTCGTTGGTTAAATAGTTTGTGTTGTTAATTCCAATCATAATTTATTTTCCTATTATTAAGCCTAAAATTAAACCACCACCAAAAGCGGCGGCAGTTTCGTACCAATTTCGTTCGTATTTTGTTTTTTCGATAGTAATTTGGGGCAATAATACGCTGTCGGAACTTCTTCGAACATTTATCGACATTAAATTATCGGGAAACATAAATTGGGCGTAGAGTGTGTCGCGAACTATCACTGTATCGATTGTGGCAACGAATGGCTTGGTTTGGATAATTGTATCGAGTATGAATTTGATTTTTGGTTTGGCTTCGACGATTTTTATTTCTTTTTGGGGAATTATTTTAATGATTGTGTCGATTTTATGAACAACATAGTCTTGCTTTTTGAGTGGTAAATTATTTATTAATAAAAATAAAAGTAATAATGCAAAAGCTAAAACGCTAATAATAACCAAAAATGACTTCATCAAACACCTCGAAAACCAATTAAGCCACGAATTTTAAGTCGTCGGATAGGATTATAAATGTTCCGCTTTTTCACAAATACGCCTTGCCGGCCCTTTTCGTCGGCAACATTAAAAGCAAGAGTGAGCACGTTGCCTTTATCCATAACTTCGATAATTCGTTCGATATGACCGAATATTGAATTCCCACGCCGCCATACAATCAAATCGTGCGTGGTTCCGCGGTAAGGCATCTTACGACCCTTAAATGTAGCGAAATCATATATTGCATTAGCCAGTCCAGTTCTGGGTATTGGAATTAAGTTTTCAGTCAATTTTAACTGATTAGCTGCTTGCAAAAAGCAATAGTATTGACCGGCGGCACAATAGGGGTTGCTTTTGGTTAAGCCCACTGCAAGTAAGTATTTTTCCACTTCACCATCGTTTCGGTTCGATTTTTCGATAGTTCCAATTTGCTTTAATCCAACTTGCAAGGATTTTTCGAGTAAAGCGGAGTTGCAAGGTAGTTCGAATTTGGATTGCGACATCAATCCAAGTGGAATAAGAAAAATAATGATTATTTTTTTCAACATAACAACCTCGTCTAAAAAAAATTATATCGTATAATACAATCCTACCACACCAAGTCCCACCAAGAAATGAACTCCCAGAAATATAGCCCCAAGTGCGTTATAGGAACGATTTTCGATAAAATCTACTTTGGTGAAAACATAACTTGCAATACCCGACATCGCCAATGCAACTAATTCGATGAATACAATCAACATCAACATCCTCAATTCGCTCACTTGCGGTGCCAAAACTAATAAAACAATCGCCGAGATTAGCAACCACAAACCATTTCTTAAAATAAAATCTTTAATTTTCTCGAACATAATTAACTCCATTTTTTATTTGATTTTTTTATATTCTCCACAAAGTGTGGGCGATAGTTTTCCCCTTCTCTCTCCCCTCTCTTCTTAAGAGAGGGGGTAAGGGGGTGAGTTCACAATGTTATATGAATGAGCTCTATTGTTTTTTTCCCCTGGAACACACCAATTAATAATCCTTTTCAAAGAACTAATGCGTTATCAGAACTTCCACAAAATCGCCAACTTTATCGCTAATTGCTATGCCCAGCGGCGACTCTCCGCTTTCGATTGGTTTGGCATTGCCCGTAGCATCAGCGGCAACCAAAGTTCCTTTGGATATTGAGCCCGTTGCCTGCAATATTGCAGTGCCCAAAGCAATTACCGATGTTTGCTCGCCACTCAAAACGGGATAATCGCTTGCTCCCAATGCTTTTTGAGATCCAGTGCATAATCCTCCGTTAATACTCACAAATTTATGGGCGGGGATTGCCTCGGCTGCAGTAATAGTTAGCCTTAACAAAGGCTGATAAGATAATCTGGATATCATAAATTTCTCCCTTAATTTGTATTACTTATTAAAAAAGCGGCTTCGGGGGCAACAATTTTCATTGCCCAATTGTCGGTTGCCCGAATTATTTTTACTTTACCTCCATTTTCGTAGTAAGAATCGATTTCGGGCATCCCATCACGCTGGAAAATATAGCCATAACTTGGATTGTATTGTGATTTGTTTTGAGATTGATCAACATAGGCTATTATTATATTATCTCGCCATACATCCTTGAAAACTCTGCCATCGTCGGAATAAACACTTTGTCCCACATATACATTTTTAATTCCAAATGCCTCCCCAATATATTTAGTATCGGCAGTCATTTTGCCAATATTATTCAGGGGATAATTAATTTCGGAATTGCTTAAAATTTTGTTGAATGAATCAGTTCCAATTATCATCAAATTGGGCATCCGCGATATTTGCTTTCTTAATTGCTCAATCGACTCCATTATTATTGTTTTTGGGCTACCCCCAGCAGTAAAATTATTGCTTTCATCCAACACAAGTTTGTTGTTGGAACCAAAATTATCGGGGTTCTGAACATAATCGGCTATTGTCTTTTCTTTCTCGAGTTCCAAAATGTTAAGTAAATCAGTTACTAATTTTTGCTCGTATTGCAACAAATCATATGTTTCCAACTCTTCTAAATAATCCATTGCAACTTCTAAGTCGCGCTCTTGCAACGAAAATTCAATCGTTTCGAAATCCATAGTGGGTATTCGGTTCGAATTGCTTCGAATTGCACGGTTGCTATCCCTCAATACAAAGGAATCCT
The DNA here is from genome assembly GCA_937995785.1 of Candidatus Kapaibacterium sp. GTDB lineage: Bacteria > Bacteroidota > Ignavibacteria > Kapaibacteriales > UBA2268 > GWF2-33-9. The sequence continues at coordinate 29,867 of CALKJQ010000065.1, read as the reverse complement.
TGCCAAACACGGGCACTCTGCCTTTTTGAGATTTTACCTTCACCGTTGGGAATAGGTATCGTCCAACCAAATTTGCTGGTGTATATCCGGCGGCGATATTAGTTAAAATTGGGTCAACAATTCTCAAATTATCCAATCTGCTGTTCATTATTTCTCCTAATTTATTTTATAATTTCAGATAATGCTTGTTCGTAACTTATTTCGGGATTTTGCTCGATATATTCCAAAATGGTTCGATGCAATTCGCCCCTGTCGTTTAGTAATTCTCGGGTGTTTAGTAATTCGCCAATTTTGTTGGTAGTTTGGTTTGTTGCAAATTCTTTTTGCAATGAATTGAATTGCATTTTCTGGAAAAACGATTTTACTTTTTCAAGCAAATTGAATTCGTTTGGATTAGCTTTGTCGATATCGTAAGCCAATTCCAACAAATCTTGAGCATTGTGCTTTTGATGTTTTGATATTATTTTCTTTTCCACTAAGTTCGAAGTAAATTCCATTAAATCCTTGCTAACTAATGCCCGTTCGTAATTCTCCACTTTTTCTTTTAATTCGTTATTTTGATGAATCAAATAAGTGAAACTTCCATCATTTTGTGAATATTCCAGTTCTATGTTGTCGTCCAATTCCACAAAAGAGACGGGGGCTAAACCATCGACAGCCGGCACGGCTGCCCCCAGCAAACCAACGTGATTTAGGTGAAGTTTTGGAGTGAGAGATATCGATATTCTTTGATATTTTTTGTTGCGGACTTCTTCGATTATTTCGGGTGTTAAATCACGAATTTTAGCCATAAGATAGTTGCCTCGGCGGGCAAGTCGCTCCACCCAACCGTATGCAGGTGCGTCGGTCGAAGGATGACCCTTCACAAGTGGAGCAAGATTATTATTGTTAGAATTTAGTTGATTGTATTGATTGGCAATTTTATCCAAATCTTCCACCGAAAAATCGTGGTCATTTCCGTTGCTGCTTGTGTGAGTGCCCGTCTTAAATATTTCTATCCACATATTATATTAAGTTTTGTGAGACAAATAATTAATTGCAACGCAAAACTAAAATCAAGGGATGTGAATGGAAAGTAAATTATTTATAAAGTGATTTGATAAAAGGAACAGCAGTTAAGAATAATTAACTAACTTTCAATCTTTTTTTGATTCTTTCGTTAAAACATTGTTAATAATTTTACAAATAATAAACAAAAATGTTCGAACCACAAAAAGAGATATTAAAATCGCTCGACGAAAGAATCCAGCAAATACGGAGGTTTCTTTGACGTCGATACAAAGTGCGAATTAGTTCGCCAAAAAGACCAACTAACCCAAGAAACTGATTTTTGGAACGACCAAAATACAGCAAAAAAAATTCTACAAGAAATTTCTTCATTAAAGGATTGGATTGCTACTTACGAAAACCTATACAAAAACTACGAAGATATAGTGGCACTAATTGAATTGGCAGAAGCGGCAGAGGACGAATCGTTCACGGGCGAAATTGATAACGAATTGGAACAACTGCAAAAAGCAGTAGAAGAAGTGGAAATTAAAAACTTGCTTTCGGGAGTGGACGACGAACGAAACGCAATTTTAACTATACATTCGGGTGCGGGAGGAACCGAAGCACAAGATTGGGCTGAGATGCTGTTGCGAATGTATACGCGTTGGTGCGAGCGTAGTGGATTCAAAGCATATTTAGTTGATGAATTGGAGGGTGATGGTGCTGGAATTAAATCGGCAACATTGGAAATTCAAGGTAAATACGCCTTTGGGTTGTTGAAAGGCGAAAACGGAGTTCACCGATTGGTTCGGATATCGCCATTCGATTCTAATGCCCGTCGCCACACATCTTTTGCTTCTGTTTATGTTTATCCCGAAATCGAGGACGATGTGGAAATCGAAATCAATCCCGATGATATCGAAATGGACACATTCCGCAGTGGCGGCAAAGGTGGGCAAAATGTTAATAAGGTCGAAACAGCAGTCCGCCTGCGGCATATCCCCTCGGGAGTTGTGGTTTCGTGCCAGCAAGAGCGTTCGCAACTTCAAAATCGCGAAAGAGCAATGAAAATGCTCAAATCGCGTTTGTATCAAATTAAGCGAGAAGAGGAAGAAGCCAAGCGAGCCGAAATCGAAGGCAAAAAAATGAAAATCGAGTGGGGAAGTCAAATCCGATCATATGTTTTCCAACCCTACACGATGGTGAACGACCACAGAACCGAATTGAAGAAAACAGACGTTTTGGGAGTTATGGATGGCGATTTGGACGATTTCCTAAAAGCATATCTTTTGCTTGGCGACAAATAATCCTATTATTATTTCAAATAGAAATCTACAGAAATTTAATTTTTTGTATGATTTCATTTGGATATAGTTTGGAAATTTTTCCGACAAAACCCGTAATTTCTATCCAAGTTTTAACGAGTTTTTTGCCCGCCATCGTGTTCCAATCTTTTTCGATTGCGGCATGGCAAACCATGCCTTGACCTTTTCGCCGATGATGGACAAAACGGCATTCCAGAGGCTGGTATTCACGACCGAAAAGTTCACACAATCCCTCGGAATAAAAAGTACAGTAATTTTTCGAGAAAACTTGCATCGCTATCAATCCCTCGTTACCTTTAAACGCTGGAGAAAGAACCCCAAAAGCACTATCAGGTGATATTTCGAGCATCATTCGGTGGGCAAACCCGTTTTGTATGGCTAATTGAGCTTCGGATACTATCCACCAACCAGGTCGGATGCAAAATCCTTTGCAAATGTTGCAGCTACAGGACTCTGATGGAGGAAATTTTTTCCTCAACGGATGATGAATTTTGTGGTTTTCCATCAAAATTTAAGATTTTTTACTTTTGTTTCGAACATCATCAAGGCAACACCAACAACTTCGTTCATATTATAGTATCGGTATTCAGCCAATCTGCCAACAAACAAGGTGTTGGACGAAATTTCGTTTGCAAGTTCTAAGTATTTTTCGTAAACTGAACGATTTTCGGTTCGTGGAATAGGATAGAAACGCTCGTTACGACCTAATTGAAATTGTTCAGGATATTCAAAAGCAACCGTAGTGGTGGATGAATTGTTTGGCAAAAAGTGCTTGAATTCGGTAATTCGTGTGTATGCTTGATTGTTTGGGTAATTTACTTGGGCAACGGATTGGTACTTTGGCATATCGAACTTTTGCAAATCGAACCGAAGACTACGATAGGGTAATTCGCCATATCTGTAATCAAAAAATTCGTCGATAGCACCCGTATAGATTAGGTATTTATATATAATATCGTCCTTCACTTCGGCAAAATCGGTATTCAGCATAACTTTAATATTTGGATGGTTAAGCATTCGTTCGAAGATTTTTGTGTATCCTTCCTTTGGAATGCCCTGGTATGTATCCTGAAAATATCGGTCGTCTCTCGAAAGGAACACAGGTATTCTCGACGTTACGGTTGGGTCTAATTCTTCGGGTGTTAATCCCCATTGCTTGGTGGTGTAGTTCAAAAAAACATTACGATAAACATAATCTGCAAGGAATTGAATATCTTCGTCTTGTTCTTCTTTCATCTTTAGAATTGGAATTTTAATACCAAAACCATATTTGGAAATCAATTTTTCTTCTAATCGCTTAGCAAATTTAAATGGAAAAAGAGCATACAAAGAATTGAAATTGAAAGGAATTGGTACTAATTTGCCATCTACCGAACCAAGCACATTGTGGAAATATTTATTCCATTCCGTAAATCGTGAAATATATTCAAATTGCTTTTGATTAGTTGTGTGGAAAATGTGAGGTCCGTATTTATGAATTAATACCCCATCCTCCTGGCGATAATCGTAACAATTGCCACCGATGTGGAATCTTTTGTCGATAATAATCACCTTTCGGTTCAATTCATTAGCAATTCGTTCGGCAAGAATCGAGCCAGCCAACCCCGCTCCAACTATTAATACGTCGCATTTCATCTGTTTATAACCCGTTTAATATCGTTAAAAGTAATGATTTTTGTAAGAAAAATTAGTGCCATAAATATTAAAATTGAAAATAACATTGGAAAAAAAGTTTGATAAGAGTTCAATTTTATAAATAAAAATGGCAAAGTAGATATCGACGATAAGGCAAGTAATTTTAAATATTGTAATAAATATAATCTTTGGAGATTTTTATAAAAAATCAAAGATAAAGCAACGAACACAGAAAACTCGCCCGAAAGTGCCGCAATCGCCGCACCTTGCTCTTTTAAGCTTGGGATAAAGAGCAAATTGACAACAACAGTAACTATTAGCCCTGTTAATATTGCAAAAATTACCTTTTTTTCTTGTTTCCACGCAAGCAACGCACAAAACATACTTCCACTATAATATGCAAACAAAGATGCAATCATAACAATCTGAATTGAAGGCATTGCGGGCGAGTAATCTTTGCCAAAAATCAATACGACTTTGTCGGCAAAAACAAACAAAAACAACGGAATAAAAGTGCCAATAGTGAACATAAACTTAGTAAATTGCCAAAAGGTACCCATTTTGTCGTCATTGTTCTTATTTTGGGCAAATTGTGGGTAATACACTGCTTGGATTACTGTGGAAAATAATGTAGTTATCAAAAATATATTGGTAACCGATGTGTATAATCCCGTGTGGTAATTATCCGACATCAAACTTAATAATACGATAGGAAGAAAGTTGTAAATTCCTATAATTAGGAATGTTATTCCAATCGGAAACGCTTCGGCAAAGTATTTTTTCCAGAGATTAAATTGAAAAGCAAAACTTAATTTTTGAATTTTATTGTGATAATATAATATTAAAATCAAAGAATTCAAAGAAAGCGAAACAACAATAATAATAGCCGTAAGTCTCAAATCATCAGGCGAATTTATAAAAAGCAAGATACCGGCGAAGTTCAATACATTAGTTACAATCGTCCGCATTGCATAAATATCAATTTTCTCTAATCCTTGGAACACCCAATTCATCAAGGTGTTATTGGTGAGAATATTAATGCCTAAAATTTGGATTATTATCTTCTCTTCTAATGGCTTATGCAAAAAATAAGTAATAAGGCATAAAAGTAAGTAGCCAATCAAACCCATAAAAAATCGGAGAGTAAACACATTATCGACAATTTTCTTGTAGTTAGATTGGTTTGCGGCAACTTCGCGAGTCCCCACCGAGTCCAAACCCATATTTGAAAGAAGGATAAAATATACCACAAAATACTTGGCGGCGCCAAAAATACCAAAATTCTCGACAAGTAAAACACGGGCAAGATAAATAGAATAAATAACTGTTAGAAACCTACTTGCAACTTCGGCTGTCGATAGGCTTATTATGTTTTTTAAAGTTACTTTGATGTTCGACATTATCTACTGACGCAATAATTCCGTTAAGGCAACTTTCGAGGAAGTTCGTTCATCGCGATATTTTATTATAATTGGAGTATAGACCGACAAACCATTTTGGTTTGCAAATTGGCTTGATAGCGGGCGACTGCCAGCAACAACGACGGCATTTTCGGGGATTTCCAAAGGTTTGCCATCGACTGATTGGATAATTTTTTCATTAACTAAATCATAAACTTTCATCGAGGATGTTAGGATAACGCCCGAGCCAAGAACTGCTCCTTTGCGGACGATAACACCTTCGTAGATACCGCAGTTGCCTCCAATCATAACGTTATCCTCGATGATGACCGGAACAGCGTTAGCGGGTTCGAGCACTCCTCCAACTTGCGATGCGGCACTAAGGTGGATGTTCTTACCTAATTGAGCACAGCTGCCAACCAATGCGTGAGAATCTATCATTGTGCCACTATCTACATAAGCCCCTATGTTAACATAGGCTGGGGGCATGATTATCACTCCTGGTGCAATGTAACTCCCATTCCGAACAGAAGTTCCTCCCGGCACTATTCTCACTTTATCATCAAGTGAAAAAGGATGAGTGGGAATGGTATGTTTGTCGAAAAATGGAAATTTATTATTAATCGAAAAATCTGCTAAGTTCCCAAATTTGAACAACACCAAAATTGCTTTCTTAACCCATTGGTTTGCAATCCATTCGTTATTTTCGTCTTTATATGCAGTGCGGATTTTTCCCGTGTTCAAGCCCGATATCAAACTATGGGTGAAGGAAACGAAACTATCCAAATTGCTATTATCCAATTCTGAAAGCTGAGCAAAAAAATCAGTTTTTTCAATTAATTGTGAAATATCTGTCATTTTCTTATCTATATTTATAAATATCAAAATTATGATAAATTACTCAATTTTGAATAAATTTGACAAAAATTCTTTAATTTTCAGGTTTACGAATTAGCAAATAATAAAAAAAACGATGGAAAAAATTCGAGTTCTTGTTGTCGATGATTCAGTATTTATGCGTAATGCAATTAGCAAGATAATATCAACAGACGAAATTGAAGTTGTTGGAACTGCGTCGAACGGTGCCGAGGCAATCGAAAAAGTGAAGCAACTAAATCCCACATTAGCAACAATGGATATAGAGATGCCCGTTATGGATGGATTGACTGCTGTCCAACGAATTATGGAAGAGCATCCAATACCAATAATGATGCTATCCACATTAACTTCCGAAGGAGCTGATGCCACAATCAAGGCTTTGGATTATGGTGCTGTCGATTTCATCACCAAAAAAGCCGCCTTTGCCGAAATGAACAGCCTAAAAGATGAATTAATTACCAAAATCACAAGTATTGCACGCAGCAGCAATATGCAAAATCGAATACGTCGAAGGTCACTCCTTAATAAAATGAACCGTGGCGAAATATCACACGAGGAAATGGAAAAAATAGAAACCCAAGACAGATTGAAAAAAAAATCACAAGCAGTTTCGCAAGAAAATGAACAATTGTCCAAACTGAGAAAACGCACTCCACCCAAAGCAAGCGACATCGAAGTTATCGGAATTGGTATATCCACTGGTGGGCCTACGGCACTAATGCAAGTGATACCAAAGTTGAAAGCAAATATTCCCGTTCCAATATTGATAGCTCAACATATGCCACAGTTTTTTACCAAATCACTTGCCGAAAGGTTAGATTCCGAAAGCAAGTTAAAAGTTAAGGAAATCGAAAACAACGAACGAGTTCGTCCTGGATTTGTTTATATTGGTCAAGGCGGACACCACTTTAAATTGATGCGAAACGGGTTAGTTCAAATTATCGATAATATTGATGGAGAACTTTATAAACCATCGGCAAATATCCTCTTTGAATCAATTGGTTATTATTCCCAAGGAAAGGCTTTGGGAATAATTATGACGGGAATGGGGGACGACGGGAAAAATGGGCTTTCGGCATTGGCAAGAATGGGAGGGTACATAATCTCGCAGGATTTTGAATCGTGTATAGTATCGGGAATGCCCTCTGCTGCGGTCAATGCGGGAATTGTTAATGAGATTATTCCTTTGGGCAAGATTGCCGATTTTATTAATTCCATTTTCTAAAAAAACGAGGTAGATATGAATGATGATAAGTTTCAACAAGGTTTCGGTGGCAAAGATGAAGAAAAACAATCAAATGAAGAATTTTCTCCTCTACTCGACTTTGGCGATTTATCCGAAGATATTCAGGATGCAGTTAGTAAGGGACAGCAAGTTTCGCCAAGCGTAAAAGTCATCAAGAAAAAAGATATAGAAACAGAAATTCCAAATTATGATGAAAAATCTGCTGAAGAATTTTTAAAAGAAGATTACGATGCTGCCAAAAAGAAAGCATTCGAACCTGCATTTATACCCAAAGAACAGGATACCGACGAACCCGAAGACCATCAAGAAGTGTTAATACGCAATTTCCGGGATTTCTTAGTTTTGCCTCGTATTTCGGGTGCCCGTCCAATAAAAGGCTCCAAAAATATAATCGATAGAGAACAAATTCAAGAAGGTGCTCAAGTAGAAATTTCGAACAAACCACCATTCGGCGATATTTCTTCGAACGAAAGTTCAGTAATAGTTAACCGGAACCTCGAAGGCGAAATCGAAAGCTTGGAAGTTTACTGCAAAGATGGCGAAAAAATTGTAATTCGCTTCGATTTCGGTGATGATTCAATCCCAAATAATATTCAATAATTAACGTAAATTTCTTATTTTTGAAATCTTTATAATTTTTAATAAGTAAAACAAATGAAGATTTCTTATAATTGGTTAAAGGAATATATTGATATTTCACTTTCGCCGGAAAAAATCGACCAAATTCTTACAGGATTGGGCATAGAAGTAGAAAAAATCGAAGATTATTCCAAAACATATCAGAATTTTGTTATTGGCAAGGTATTGAAATGCGATTTTGTGGAGGGTAGCGACCATCTGCATTATTGCGAGGTTACTGATGATCGGGAGGTCTATAATGTTATTTGTGGTGCACCAAATGTTGCGGTTGGTCAAAGTGTTGTATTAGGTTTGGCAGGAGCAATTCTTCCTGCTAATGGATTGAAATTGGAAAAAAGAAAGATTCGTGGATTGGTGTCTAATGGTATGATTTGTTCCAAATATGAATTGGGTATCGACGACGACCACAGCGGAATATGGATATTGCCCGATGATGCTCCAATTGGCGAGAAGTTTGTGGATTGGTACGGTTTGAATGATATTATATTCGAAATTTCGGTAACTCCCAATCGCGGCGATTGTTTGTCGCATATTGGAATTGCACGCGAAATTGCCGCATATTGCAAAATAAAAGTGAAATATCCAGATATATCTTTAATTGAAAACAATCAAAATATAAATAATTTTGCAAGTGTACAAATACTTGATGCAGATAAAAATCCACGATATTGTGCCCGAATGGTGAGAGGTATTAGCGTTAAAGAGTCACCCGATTGGCTCAAAAAAAGACTTGCTTCGGTGGGATTACGACCAATAAACAATGTTGTCGATGTAACCAATTATGTCCTCTACGAATTGAACCAACCATTGCACGCTTTCGATTTTGATAAATTAGCAGGCGGCAAAATTATTGTGAAAACCGCCCAAGATGGCGATAAATTCACAACACTCGATAGCAAAGAAAGACAATTGGATGGTCAGATGCTGATGATTTGCGATGGCGAAAAACCTGTTGCGATTGCGGGAGTGATGGGGGGCGAGAATTCCGAGATAACTGACTCAACAACCAATGTTTTAATCGAATCTGCTTATTTTAATCCATCATCGGTGAGACGAACATCCAAGAAGTTGGGTCTTTCGAGCGATTCCTCCTACCGATTTGAGCGAGGAGCAGATTGGCAGATGGCGGAATTTGCCGCTAATCATGCCGCCCAATTAATTGCCAAACTGGGTGGTGGCGAAATAGTAGCAGGTTTAATTGATGCTTGCCCAAATCCAATTTTGAACAAACAAATCGAGTTGCGATTCGATCGTGTTCGCAAAATTTTAGGTATCAATTTAGCGAATGAATATATTATTGAATTATTATCTCGATTGAATTTTGATGCAGATAATCTTACTGACATTGATGCTAATGTATCTGTTCCCTCTTGGCGAAGCGACGTTTCGCTCGAAATCGACTTAATTGAAGAAATTGCTCGATTGCACGACTATGACAACATTACTCCGCAGTTTGTCTCGCAAATCGATACAAATGCCCAGCCAATACCCAATAATCTTGCAATTCCTAAACTTCGAAAAAATATTAAAGATTTTCTAACCAATCGTGGATTCAACGAAGTTTTAACTCAAAATATGATTGAACCCAAAGCCGCCAAATTTTTTACCAATGAATTTGTGGAAATTGCAAATCCATTGGGTGAAGAATTATCAGTTATGCGACCCTCAATTTTACCTTCGATGCTCAAAACCATTCGAAACAACGAAAGAGTGGGGAACGACATCCTTAAATTTTATGAAATAGGCAAAGTGTTCATAAACTCAACAAACGAAAGTAGTTTTATAGATGGAATTGCTGAAGAAGAAAACTTGATTATTGCAATAAGTGGTTTTAGTAATGAAAAGCAATGGGGAATAGCCGAGCGAAAAGTTGATTTCTACGACATCAAAGGGATAACGTCGGAATTATTTGAATTTTTCCGTTTCAAAGGAATAAAATTCGTAGAAACACAAGAAGAGATTGCTGGTTTTTCGGCAAACAAAATGCAAATTGTAAACAAAGGGCAAGAGATTGGAGTGTTTGGAGAAATAAATGCAGATTTAATGAAGTATTACGATATTTCGTTGCCTGTGTTCTGTGCAATAATCAATTTAACAAAGTTATACAAATTGGATAAATCTTCGGGTAAGTATTCGCCATTGTCGCCCTATCCTTCAGTTTACAGAGATTTGGCTTTTGTCGTGGACGATAAAGTAGCAGCTGGAGCAATTTTGAACTCTATTGTATCCAATGGAGGAAACTTGCTTAATAGGTGCCAGCTGTTCGACTTATACAAAGGAAAATCAATAGAAGATGGTAAAAAAAGTATTGCATTTAGCTTAGAATTTTCTTCACCAACTAAAACATTAACAGACCAAGAGATAGAGCCTGTTATGTCGAAAATTATTGAAGCCGTTGAATCACAATTCTCTGCATCATTAAGAAAAATTTAAAATTATCAATTTATTTACTAAAAAAATTGTTAATTTACTATTTAGAAATTTTCATAATTCATTAGAATTATTGATTTTTTATGTTCGAAGACGAGAAAAATATTGAAGTAAGCCCAAGGCTGCAAAAATCAATTTCCAAAATATGGGAATTGGTTCGCACTTTGCTTAAACATATTCAAACATTAATCGAGCAAAACAAAGAATTAAGCAAAGATAGTCAATCGATAAAAGAGCAATTAGAATCCTTGAGAACCGAATCGGAGGCTAAATCCAAAACTATTGCAGAATTATACTCAAAAATAGAGCAAGAACAAAAAAAATCAGATGAATACTCGAACCAAAATAAAATATTGAACGAAAAAATTAGCGAGTTAAGTTGGCAAATCGACGAGATAAACAAGGTGCTTTTGGCAGATAAGGAAATTATTAGAAAAGGGCAGTTCTTCGAAAACGAATATAATAAAATGAATAGTCAATTTTCGTTATTGCAAGAAAAGAATAAGTTCCAATCTCAGAAAATTGAAGAATTAACAGCCCAAATTGCCAATTTGCAACAACAAAATGATATGATTGCTAACTACGAACAACAAATCGAGGAAAGTAGAACCAAAATAATCGAATTACAAAATAAAATACGAGAAAATGAAATAAGTCTTTCGTCCATCAAGGAAAAGAACGATAAAATAATTGACTTGAATCTGGAAATTGCCGAATACAAACAGCAAATTGCATTGCTCGAAAGCAATATGCTTCTGAAAGGAAAATTGGAAGACGAAAATAGACTACTGAGAGCACAATTGGACAATCTCAATAGCCAAATTAATGAATTAACCAATCAAATTAAGGATATAACGGAAAACAATACGAATCTTCAAGAAGAAATCACGACAAAGACCAAACAAATAGAAATTTTGTTGAAAAAATCAGAAGATATAGAAAAATTACGCGAGGAATACTTCAATCAAATCAATTATCGGGATAATGAATTATACACTCTCCGTGCCGAGATGGAGCAATTAGAAAAACATTCCAATGCTCTTAATAAAAAAATTGAATTAATGGATGAGGATTTGATTGCACTTCGCTCCGACAAAGCCACATTAAAAAATCAAATTGAACAAATAAAAGCAAATAGTATGGAAAAAGATAAAGAAATTGAGAATTTAAAGAATAACTTAACAGAATTACAAAACGAATTGAGCGATAAGCAAGTGATTATTGCAAAATTGGAATCCCAAGTAACAAATTCCAAAATACAATTAGACGAAAAAATTCGTGAGATTAAAAGCAAAAACAATGAAATAGAAGAGATTAGTAAATCTTTCGAAAAGTTTAAATTATTCAACACAGGGCTTTTTGCCGATAAATTTGACGAAATTGTTATTGAAAACGAAAATCAAAAAAGTGAACTATCAAAACTGAAAGAAGAACATACAATTTTAATCCAAAAAATTGAGGAAAGCGAAAAAATACTTAATTTAACCAAAAATGAGTTGAAAGAAATTAAAAATAAATTTGAGGAAGAACAAAATAAGAGCAAAAATAAAGTAGTTTTACTAACAGATAAAATGCTCGAATTGAAGAAATTACTTGTAGATAGTAAAGTTATTTAGTCGGAACCAAAAAATATATTAGACGATTAATTCGTCGAACTAAGTCGAACTAAAAAAGATTGATAGGAATGCAAGAAGTAATTAGTTTTGAAATAGGTGGTCAAACTTATAAGTTAACAGGGAATAATAAAGAACTAACAGCACGAGCTGCACATTTAGTTAATAATAAATACGAAATTATTAAAAAACAAAGTGTGGCGGCAACAACGAAGGAAAATATTTATATGCTCTCGGCACTAAACTTAGCAGAAGAATTAATTGAAATCGATTTACAACAAGAAAATACCGACGAATTCGTCGAAAACGAAGTAAATAAGATGATTTCTTTTGTTCAAAACGAGTTGAACCAACTTATGAAAAAATAAAAGGCGTTCTTTTAAATATTTGCTGCATTATCCTATCATATTTTTTTGCAAGAACTATAGTTGATCTTTATGGGATTTGGCTATTGGTTATCAATAGTAGGCCTCAGTTCTCTAAAAGAGCTTAGATGGAAACTAGCGGTAGTCAGGTCAATTTTACCCGAGCGTGCCAGGTTGGGTTCTTAGGCACCTTTGATGGGATGATGCAGTTTTTTTATTTTTATGAATATTTAGTTTTTATATTATTAATTTAATTATGAGGTTATAATAAATGGAAATGACAATAATTTTTGGTATTATAGGATTTGTGGTAGCTGCTCTAATTGGTTACTTTGCAACTGTATCGGTTGCCAAAAAGCAGGCTTCACAAATTATTGCAGATGCCGAAAACCGAGCAAAACAAATAATAACTGATGCCGAGAAACAATCCGAACATATTAAGAAGGAAAAATTATTAGAAGTTAAAGAAGAATGGCATAAACGCAAAACAGAATTCGACCAAGAAAAAAATGCCAAATTACAAAAAGTTAATCAAGCAGAACAGCAATTAAAAAAGAGGGAAGAAAATTTAGAAAATCGCTTGGATATGATTCTGAAACGCGAAAAACAACTAAACGAAGAAGAAGGAAAAATTAAACTCGCTTTCAACGAAATACAGCAAAAACAAGAAAAATTGAAAGAAATGCACCAAGAGCAAATGAAAAAACTACAGGAACTTGCTGGATTAACCCGTGAAGAAGCCAAAAAAATACTTTTCGATTCGTTAATCAACGAAGCGAAAGAACAAGCTGCCAATAAAATTAGACAAATACGCGAAGAAGCCAAACAAAAAGCCGAACGCGAAGCTCAAAGCATTATAATCCAAGCCATACAGAGAACAGCAACAGACCATAGTATAGAATCCACAGTCTCGGTTGTCAATTTGGACAGCGACGAAATGAAAGGACGGATTATAGGTCGCGAAGGTCGCAACATTCGTGCATTCGAATCTGCTACGGGAATAGATTTAATTATCGACGACACACCCGAAGCCGTTGTGATTTCTGGATTCGATCCATTCCGCCGCGAAGTAGCCAAAAAAGCATTGGAAAAACTTATGCTCGATGGCAGAATCCACCCCGCGCGCATCGAAGAAATCGTAGAAAAAACCCGCAAGGAACTCGAAGAAGAAATCCTTCAAGTTGGCGAAAATGTACTCCTCGATTTAGGTATAAAAACTATGCACAAGGAACTTGTCCGACTTATTGGCAAGATGAAATACCGAAGTAGTTATGGTCAAAACCTCCTCACCCACTCGATCGAAGTTGCAAAAATCGCCGGTATAATGGCGGGAGAATTAGGTCTGGATATGCAATTAGCCAAGCGTTCTGCTTTGATGCACGATATTGGTAAATGTGTGGACGATGCCGAGGGACCGCACGCTTTGATTGGATACGAAATTGCCAAAAAGTTTAAAGAACATCCTGCAGTGTGCAATGCAATTGGTTCGCACCACGAAGATATAGAGATGGAAACCCCTTTCGCTGTTTTGGTGCAAGCCGCCGATAGTATTTCGGGTGCACGTCCGGGCGCACGCCGCGAATCGCTCGAAACTTATATCAAAAGATTAGAAAAATTAGAAGAAATTGCCAAAAGTTTCGATGGTGTGGGCAAAACTTACGCCATACAAGCTGGTCGCGAAATCCGCGTAATCGTCGAACCCGAAAAAGTTGATGATATTACTGCCGACCAAATGGCTTCGGAAATTGCAAGTAGAATCGAAGGTGAAATGGAATATCCCGGACAAATAAAAGTTACTTTAATTCGTGAAAAAAGAAGTGTAGCAATAGCAAAATAAGGTTTTGTTATGAATAAATTTATCGTTTTTACTAAATTGATTATGGGAAAAGCAATTATATTGCTTTTCCCTATTTTGTTTCTATCGGGATGCGACGAATCCACTAATCCATTAGATATCAATTTATTCTCGCCTTCCGATGATGTGCAATTGGGTCAACAAGTTGATAACGAAATTACCAATAACACCAAAGAATATCCCATACTTAATTCACCTAACCATATCCAATATCTACAAAATATGATGAACGAGATTATACAATCTCCCGAAATTAAGTATCGTGGAACTTTTGCATACACTATCAAAATTATCAATACAAACACTATCAACGCATTTGCAACCCCGGGTGGCTTTATTTATGTTTATAAAGGTCTTTTGAAATTCGTGGATAACGAAGCAACATTAGCTGGCATTTTAGCCCACGAAATTGCACACGCCGAACGCCGCCATAGCACTAAACGTATGACTAAAGCCTACGGGTTGACCCTACTTACAAGTATATTGTTGGGCAATGATGCCTCGGCTTTGGAACAACTTGCCGCTAATTTGCTCACAGGATTAGCCTTGCTAAAAAATAGTCGAGACGACGAATACGAAGCAGATGAATACTCCTTTAAGTATCTACTTACAACTCAATGGTACCCCGGCGGAATCAACTACTTTTTTGTTAAAATTCAAGAGCAACAAAAAAGCAAACCATCCGATTTCGAAGAATTGCTCTCCACCCACCCATTAGACCAAAAACGAATGGATCAAATCAATAAGTATTTGAAGGACAAAAACATACCACCGGCAACCGAAAATAATTTATTCTCGAGCCGTTATGCACAATTTAAGAACTCCTTGCCCTAAATGAAAGCAATAGAAAAACTCAATAAAATTCAAAACGAACGAAATACCTTTCTTTGTGTTGGTTTAGATCCTGATTTAGATAAAATACCTCAGAATTATTCACGCGATATACAAGGCGTATTTGCTTTTTGTAGTGATGTGATAGATTATACAAAAAATCACACAGCAGCCTATAAAATCAACTTCGCATTCTTCGAAGTTTTCGGTAAAGAAGGTTTTGGAGTGATAGAAAAATTACGGCAATCAATTCCCGACAATATTTTTACAATTGCAGACGCTAAACGCTCAGATATTGGTAATTCAGCAAAATTTTATGCTAAAACAATTTTTGAATACTTCGATTTCGATGCAATTACTATCAATCCATTAATGGGACGCGACTCAATTGAGCCATTTTTGAATTATTCAAATAAATTTGCATACTCCTTAGGGTTAACATCTAATCCCGGAGCCGACGACTTTTTTAAGCAAACAATGTGGATACAAAAACCACTATACCAATTAATCATCGAAAAATTAGCAGATTGGTATTCGGTAGAAAATATAGGATTTGTTGTCGGTGCAACACAGTCAGATTATTTTGAAATAATACGAAAAGTAGTGCCACTCCATAATTTATTAATTCCAGGAGTTGGCGCCCAAGGTGGCGATCTGTCCAAACTCAAGAAAATTGGACTATATCCCTCATTAGTAAATGTTTCGCGAGATATACTCTATCCCGGCATATCGAACGATTATCAGTTGGAAGTAATAAAGAAAACAAGTTATTATAAACATTTACTTGCAATTGAAGAAACGCCTCTCAAATAATAATTTTATTCCCCGAAAAACCAAAAAACGAGTATTAGTAAAAACCAAACCACTCGATTTTGGTTTTAATATTTTAGATGGGCGGATAGTTGCCATAATTTCTAAAAATATATTCGTTGAATGTTCGGACGAAAGACTTTTTGAAGCATTGGTCAAAGGAGTAATAGTAACATCCAATCAATCAAGTTCGTTAATAGCGGTTGGCGATTTTGTTAAAATTGAACCCAAAGAAGGGCACATCGGCGATACAGGCTTGCCATTGTGCATTATTCACGAAATAATGGAAAGGACAACACTGCTTAGTCGAAAATCAAGTGGTTATGAACCATTCGAACAAATTATTGCCAGCAACATAACCGATGTTATCGTGTTGGTTGCCGCCGCCAACCCACAATATAATCTAAAATTAATCGATAGGATAATAATTTCCGGTCAGCTCAATGGACTAAAACCTTCTATTTGCATAAATAAAGTAGATTTAATTAGTCCAAAGGAAATAGAACCCGATTTCGAAATATATCAAAAATTAGGAATCGATATCTTTTATATAAGTGTCGAAAATCAAATTGGAATCAAGCAATTTATCGATTATCTAAAAGGGAAAGAAGTAGCTTTGATTGGGCAATCCGGAGTAGGAAAGTCTTCGCTAATCAACTTGATTTTTGGTGAAGAGTTACAAAAAACCAATGAAATTAGTCTCTACTCCACAAAAGGGCGACACACCACAAGTTTCGTAAAAATGTTTAATTATAAAAATCAGTTCAAAATAATAGATTCCCCCGGAATACGTGAATATGGAATATGGGGATTGGACAAACAAGATTTAACCTTTTATTTTAACGACTTTTATCCGTATGCAGAGCAGTGTAAATATCCATTATGTTCCCACATACACGAACCGGGTTGTAGCGTTTTAGAAGCGGTCCAACACGGATTGATTAATCCTATCCGTTACGAAAGTTATTGCAATATTTATGATTCTTTAGATTAAACTCAATGAAGCCATATAGTAACATAGTTTATTTATCGGCTTACAACAAAGTTGTTTATTCAATTTTTTTGTCAACTCTTTTAGCGTTCGACTTGCGGAGGCGAATCATTGCAGAATTGCTCTATGGTATCAAAGAATATTTTCAAGGCAGGAACGAAAAGGGAAAAATAAACAATAAAAGTTCGGACGAAATCTATCTATCATAGATTGCAATCAAAAAGAGAATACGGCTAAAACTATATCCAAAAAAATTTGTAATTTTGTATCAAATAATAGTCAGACCAGATTAATGAATACTATCATTTCTAATAATATTCTAAAAATTAGGCAATTATGCCAAAAATACAATGTTAATAGTTTATACATATTTGGCTCTGCGGTTTCAAATGAATTAAGTGAAAGTTCGGATATCGATTTGCTGATTGAATTATCTGATGTGAATTTTGCAGACTATGCTGATTCTTACTTGGACATTGCCGAAGAATTTGAAGAATTATTTAACAGGCGGGTTGACTTAATAACAACAAAATCATTAAAAAATCCTTTTTTGATTGAATCCATCAACAAATCCAAAAAACAAATTTATGGAAAAGTCTCCTGACAAATACCTTATGGATATATCAGAATCAATCCTTTCCATAGAGGACTATCTTGATGGGATAAGCGAATTTTCACAATATAAATCCAATAAAATGTTACGAAGAGCCGTCGAAAGAGAATTCGAAATTATTGGCGAAGCTCTCAATAAATTAAATCAAATATCAAACAATATCGAAATATCAAGCAAACAAAAAATTATTTCAAAGAGAAATAGGGTTATTCATGGTTATGATAAAGTTGACGATGAAATAGTGTAGGGTGTAATAATGAGACACCTTCCAATTTTAAAGAAAGAAGTTAATGCCTTACTCCCTTCAAGTTACAAAAATAATGATTAACAAACAAACAATTAGCAACTTTTTTAAAGTTGATGCTCTTTTGGCTGTAAAAATAAACTTTTTTTGTATTTAAATTCGTTCGATAACCGTATATGAACCAAGCCGATGATTCAAAGTATAATATTCGAATATATTAGTAATTTTATGAAACAAAATTATAGATTATGAAAAAAGAAAACTTGGTTAAGATAGATTTTTTTAAAATCAAAATATTCACTGATTGATAACATTATCTAAGTCATATTTGCTTGATATTTATATTTATGGATTTCTAAAATAATGAAAGATATTTTTTTTCTAATACACTATATCGTAATTACATATATTTTAAAAGGTTATTACTATATAATTTGTAATTCAACTTATAAGCCGAAAAATTGTCAATTAAAAAATATTTACGAGCAATACATCTACAAAAACTATTTTTATGGAGTTGAACAACAATGAATAAGTTTTTTCTAATTATTTTAATTTCTTTTGAATTATCAACATTAATGATGAATTCGCAACAAACGAGCAAGATTATACCAACAAAAATTAATCAAAGTATCAAGTTAGATGGCAATTTAGATGAGAAAATTTGGAAAGAACTACAACAAACAGACAATTTCACTCAACGCGAGCCCCAAAATGGTGAACCCGCAACTGAGAAAACAGAAGTAGCATTTTGCTATGACGACGAAAAATTATATGTCGGTATTTGGTGTTACGACAAAAATCCCAGCAAAATAATACGCAAGGGAATGAGACGTGATTTCGAAAATTGGCGCGACGACACTTTTAGTTTAGTAATCGACCCCAACAACGACAAAACAAGTGGTTATGTATTTATAATTAATTCCAATGGTGCTCGGCGTGATGGCACATTGTCGAAATTTGGTAATGTTAACTACAGTTGGAACGGAATATGGGATGTTGCCACCCAACTAACCGACGAAGGTTGGTTTGCCGAAATCGAAATCCCTTTTTCAACATTGAATTTTTCCGAAAAAGAATCCCAAGAATGGGGAATAAATTTCAAGCGAGACATACGCCATAAAGTTGAAGAGGTTCTTTGGCAAGGTTGGAGCAGAAACAGCAATGTTACCAATTTATACAATGCCGGAAAAATTGTTTTCAACGATAGAATAAGTGGTAAACAAATTCTCGAATTAAAACCCTACGCTATGTTCGGGGCAGAGTTGCATCCATCCACTCCACCAACTCAAATCGGTAAATTAGGTGGAGATGCCAACATTGGAATCACGCAGAATGTGAAACTAAATCTAACATTTAATACCGATTTTGCACAAGTCGAGTCGGATGAATTAAAGGTAAATTTAACGCGTTTTTCGTTGTATTTTCCCGAAAAGCGAGATTTTTTTTTGGAAAGTAACAACATATTCGATTTTGCACTTTCCGAAGACGGAGGCTCGTTATTTTATTCACGACGAATCGGAATCAATCAGAATCAATTAATACCAATTATAGCAGGTGCCAAACTTACGGGAAGAATTGATAACACTACTTTTGGGATTATTTCTATCCAAAATGATAAATTTGAAGATAATCCCTCAATCAATAGTTCTATTGTGAGATTGGAGCAAAGCGTGGGAGATAAAATCAAATTTGGAGGTATATTAACTTCTCGAATCGACCAAAAGTATTCTAATCTTGTTTATGGAACTGATTTGAATTACACGACCAATGATTTTTTGGGCGACAAAAACCTCGTTCTTGCGGGAAGGTTGGCTCGGACAAATACAACAAATGCAATCAACACAAACAACAATGCTTTTGCTCTTGGTGTAATATATCCAAATAACTTAATAGAAACAAGCTTGATGTTTACCCAAATTCAAGATAATTTTAATGCAGAACTTGGTTTTATCGAAAGGACAAATATAAAGAACTTAAATTACAATTTGGAATTACGACCAAGAATTGATGGTGATTTAATAAGAAATCTATTTATTCGACCAATATCATTAAATTCATATTGGACAAACAGCACGGGAGAATTGGAGTCGATGAATATATCGGTTACGCCAATTGGGATATCATTCAACTCAGGGGATTTTATCAGTTTTCAATTCCACAGAAAATTTGATAGGTTAGATAATAGTTTTAATTTAAAAGATGATTTCACATTCGAGCCAGGAGAATACTGGTTTAATAGCTACAGTATCGAATTCGATACCTATGGTGGACGACCGCTAACAAGTTGGTTTTTAATCAAATATGGAAATTATTACGATGCTGATTATTTAAATTTTTATGGATTTTTGGCTTACAATTTCAATAGGCACTTGAATATGAATATAACTTATTCCATTAATAAATTGAATAAAGATAATGCTGAGTTTTTGGAGAACAAATTTTCCACTCGAGTTGATTTTTCGATAAATCCAAAATTAAGTTCATCTCTTTATGCACAGTATAGTGATTTTTTCAAGGAAATATTAATTAATTTCAGGATTAATTGGATTCCCGTTGTCGGAAGTGATGTTTATTTCGTTATCAATCAATCGATATCGCCAAACAACAAAAATTGGTCAATCGAGAATACTACAATTCTAAGTAAATTTGTTTGGAGAATTCCAGTAATTTAAAATAAAAGTTACGCTAACAAAGAAAAATTTCGTAATTTTGTAATCCTCGAAAATGTAAAATCGGCGTGTGGCGCAGCCCGGGTAGCGCACTACTTTGGGGTAGTAGGGGTCGCTGGTTCAAATCCAGTCACGCCGACAAAAAAAAATTTTGTTATTCAAATTATTTTTCGTAATTTTGTAAACTATTTTTAAGTAGGAAAGATTAATGATTACTAAGCAAAGAAAAGCAACATTGGTTGAAAAGTTTGGCGAATCACCCAAGGACACTGGTAAGCCCGAAGTTCAAATAGCTATATTATCGGAAAGAATAGCAGATTTAACACGTCATTTAATCAAACATCCCAAAGATTACCACACGCGTCGTGGTATGATTCAATTGGTTAGTAAAAGACGAGGTCTTTTGGATTATCTAATGGCTCGCGATATCAACGCTTACCGTAAAATCCTTAAAGAATTATCACTTCGTAAATAATTTTTCTACAAATAATAAATTTATAATGAACTGCCCGAATGCTCGGGCATTTTTTTTATAGTTTGAGAAAACGATTTTTTTAGGTCAATCATTGTATAAAAATTACTTTTATGTATTTTTGTTCATAAAATGTAGGTTGAAAAATGATAAATAAAAGACCAATAACTAATCTTGAGGTATTGAACGAAGCATATTGTTACGCCAAACCATCTGGATTTAGCCGAGGTATGAGGGTAGAAATCGGGGATGCTGTGATGCTATTTATCTCGGGGACAGCCAGCATCGACGAAAATGGACAATCAATACATTTGGAAGACTTTCGCAAGCAAACTGAACGCGTTTATTATAATATAAAAAAATTGTTGGAATCCGAAGGGGCTTCGTGGAGCGACGTTGTTAAAACAACGGTATATATAAAAGAAATTGATAAATACTACGACGAGTTCAATAAAATTAGAATTCAATTCTTCAATGACGAAGGAGTGGAGCCCTATCCAGCTTCGGTTGGTGTTCAGGCTGTGCTGTGCCGTCCGGAATTGCTTATCGAGATGGATGCCTTAGCAATCATAAATAAGATTAAAGTTTAATTCTTTCGCGATTTAATTATTTCGCTTATTTTCGTGAAATCTTCGTTTTCTAAGTAATAATGTTTGTTACAGTATTTACACACAAGTTCGTTTTGCTCGTGATGTTGCATTTCTTCAATTTCTTTTAAATCGAGTGTAATTAATGCATTTAGAAAATTATCTTTTGTGCATCGGCAAAAGAAATCTATCGCACTCTTCTTTGTAATAGAATAATGGAACGGAATGATTTCGTTCAGCAGTTCTTCAATCGACTTTGAATTATCGAATAATTTTCCTTTTTTTAATAATTCGTCCACTTTTTGGAAAACAATTTGCAATTCCTCAAAAACACTTCCGGGCATTGCTTGGATTATTAACCCACTTGATGAGGATATTATTCCTTTGTCGTCCAGTTCAACTTCCATTAAAACAGCTGTCGGAATTTGTTCAGACTTATTAAAATAATAAGCAATATCCGAGGCAACATCGCTTTGTGATAATTCGATTATTCCCGTTACGGGTTCGGCGTGGTCGTATAAAATTCGTGTAACCTTAAGAAAACCAACCCCAATAACATTTTCGGAATTCTCCACTCTCTCGACGTTACCGACATTATCCGAGAACTCGACATAGCCACGACTTTCGCCGTTATTGCTCGATTCGGCATAAATTTTAGAAATTGGTCCATTGCCAATGAGTTCAACAATCGCTCTTTCTTCACCTTTCAAAAAATTGGCAATCATAGATGCTCCCATTAAAGCACGAGCCAGGAAAGATGCAGGCACCGCTGTTAGTTTATGATTTAATTGTGCTGTTTTTGCTGTATTGGTATTGCGTATGAAAGCAGCTCGGAAATGTTGATTTTCGGACAATATTCCAATAATCTTGTCGCGGTTTTTATAACTATCTTTGATTTCTTCTATATTTTGCATCATATTACTATTTGTTTTATTGCACTTATTGCTTGGTCAACAATATTCTTGTCTACATACGACGATTTTAATAGATTCGGGTTCTGATATATTTCGAGCGCAGTGCGAAAATCGTGTTGGCTCATTTTGGCTGCAGCAAGCACGAACAACCTTAATCCATCCAAATTTTCATCGTGAGATTTTTCCAACAAATATTGTTCGGCTTCTTTAAATCTACTTTCGCTAATAAGAATTTGACCTATCCTAATTCTTGCAAAATCTTTTTGTTCATCTGACAAGAATGGCGATAAGTAAATTTCTTGGAATATCTGCATTGCTCTCTCAAAATTTTTCATACTGAATTCGGTTTGGGCTAAATGATATTTTAAATAAACATCATTATCATTTTGCTTAATTTCATTTTTGAGTATTTCAAGGTTGCGGCTTTGCTTTTCTTGGGATTTTTCGATATAACCGAAATGTTCGATTACAATATCGCTATCCAAAATATCCAAACCTAATTTATCTATTGAAGAACGAACTTGCTCGTGGATTTTACCGACAAAATTAATCGAAGGATGCTTTCGGAACAATCTTGTATATGTATGAGTGCTGTATTGCTCCAAGTCTTCTTTATTGAGATAATTCTTAATTTCGACGTTAAATCCACCGATATTTGGGTTAAGTGTTAATTCTTTATCCAAACTTTGTAAATCTATTTTTGATAAAATTTCGTCGGTGTCGATAACCAAAATCCAATCCATTCTTGCAAATTTTAGGGCATAATTACGAGCTAATGCAAAGTCGTTTTGCCAAACAAAGAAATATACTTCGGCACCCAAACGGGTTGCCAATTCTGGAGTGCCATCGGTGCTTCCCGTATCGACAAATACTATTTGGTTACAAATTCCACGAAGTGAAAGCAGAGTATATTCAAGTGTTTTTGTCGAGTTTTTGCCAATAATCGTGGCAGATATTTCCATCTAAATTCCTTTTTTAAAAATCGTAACCAAGTGAGAAAAGATAATAAGGTTCAGACCAAACCCTAAATTCATTTCGCCAAGCTATATCCATTTTAATTGGTAATCCTAGCAAAAACGTTCTGGCGCCAACTCCTGCAGAAATAAAAAGGTCTTTTGGAATTTTATTGCCAAAAACATCCGTTTGCGAGGCGATGAATTTCTCGTTAAATGCTCCGGCAACATCCAAAAACATATTACCCATTACTCCTTGAAGCAAAATAGGGATAGGACCGGCAACCAAAGCAGTGAAAAGTGGAAAACGCAATTCTGTGTTAACCAAGAAAAACTTGCTGCCATAATGTTGCCCGACCGACCAACCACGAGCTGGCATCTTGTAATTCATAAAACCAAAGTCGATAGGGTCGTCGAATGGATAGCCATTTCCAAAAAATGTTGAATTTATCCAATTTTCTGTTCCACCTAAATAATACTTAACGGGATTCGGTCCGAAACTCGCTCCGGCTGTCCCCCTTAATGCTAATGTTAAATAATTGGAAATAATTGGCAAATAACCCCTTATATCCGTATCAAAGTTGATAAAACTTGCTCCGTTGTTCGAAATCTTGGGCGAGCCAATTAAAGAGAAATAATATCTCATACCAAGATAGGGTCCGTAATAATTTCCGATTACATTATCGAACACATATCGGACTGATGGCAAAACCAACATCCTATCCACAGATGGAATTAGTGGGATATCAACATTTTCCTTTGATAAATTCATAAATCCCACGTTGAATTCCAATCGACGGAACAAATCGAATGGCATTGATGCATCGACCGATACGCCATAATTCCTCAACCTATAAATATATGAATCGGATAGATATGCAAGTAATGAACTATGATAAAAAGTAAAGCCATAATCTATCAAGCCCGGTAGATAACTATAATTAATCAAAAACGAGCTATTTCTTAGATCGCCAAGTATGTTACCTTGAGCATAAATTTGATGGTCACCCATAATATCACTAAATAACATCTGCGTAAGGCTTTGAAATCCATAAAAAGTATTGTAATTGGGATTCCCTATTATTGCATCGGGGGTAAATGTAATTTTGTATGGTTTTTCAATAAAATTTTGGTCTTTTGAAATACTTTCGCCCTTACTTATTAAATTTGGATTACGGGTTGCCGCATCGGGATTGGGCTCCACGAAGTTTTGACGGCTAAAATCAACGGAAAACTTCCCATAATTTATTGTTGTGGTATCGGGATTTGATATTGAATTATGAGTATTTTCAAAATCTTCAACAATTTTTTTGTTGTCTATTAAACCTTGCTTATAAGTTGTGAGAGGCAAATTACCCTTTTCAATTCTCTTCTCGAATGGAAAGTTCATTAAAAAAATATCATATCCTCCATTGGTTTGACCCGAAAAAAGGAGTTTACTGCCATCGGGCGACAGCGATATTTGGTTGATGCCGACAATCGAATTGGTTTTGGCTGTAACTTTCCGGGTGTTTAAATCTAATTCGTATAAATTGCTAATGCCGTTAATATCGGAGACAAATAGAATCTTAGTAGGATTTTGGGATGCGGCAATAGAGGTTTTTTGTGATTGTTCGTCGAATGTCCACCTAATTATTGTTTTAGTATTGATATCTATGGAGTAAATATCTTGTTTATCGTATTTTTCCATCCATATTTTTTTGTCGGCTGCTCCAGTACCAGTCGATAAATCGTCCCCGCGGTCCGACACAAAGAAAAGCGTTTTAGAATCGTGTCCCCATTCGGGAATAGCGTCAGAGTAAATGTCGTTAGTTAGATTTATGAGTTTTTTGGTTTGGAATTCATAAATAAAAATATCGGATTGATAAGGTAGAGATGCCGTAAAACTTAAATATCGACCATCGGGCGACCAAGTAACCGAAGTTATTGATTTTAATCCAAAAGTTAGTTTTTCGTATTTACCTGTTTTTTCGTCGACAATAAAGATTGCATTCTCGCCACCAGCTTTGGCTGAGATTGCTAATTTATCTCCCTTGGGGTTCCAAGATATTCCTGGTGTGAGAATATTCAATTCTTCAAAATCTAATTGACGAAAACTGCTCACAAGTTTGCGAGGTTCGCTTTTGGTGGAGAAATCCCTTACAAAAATCGCAAAAACTCCATCCTCAACGCCAATATAAGCATATTTTTGTCCATTGGGCGAAATAGAGGGTGAAGTATTCCAATAATTTCTTGTTTTTTTGTGGTTTGTAAGATTTTCGGCAAATTCGTCGGGATCTTGGAATTCCTTAACATCGGGCAAATACATCCTTTTTATATCTTTCATCCATTTATCCGAAAACTCTTCTAAATTAAGTCCGAAAGTGTTTTTGAAAGCCATATCGGCATTACGAAAAGAACCCATTTTATTGATTAATTCACCAATCTTTTCCTGTCCATAATTGGTTGCAACATACCAATAAAAGGTTTGACCTCCACGGTAAGCAAGATAACCATCTAACTTTGGTAATTCGGGCAATAAATTGTTGATAACTAAATCGCGAATAAACATATCGGTCCGGGTAGTTAATGTTCGCAAACTAAGCCATTCGGATAACCCTTCAGCCATCCAAATTGGAAATTCGAACAAACTACCCGTAGATAATGCAGTTTGGAAAGTTCCCCCGTAGAACATATCATTAATAACGGCGTGAACAAGCTCGTGGGCAATTACGTGCCGAAAGCTTTCCCAATTGCCATCGTATGGCAAAACCACCCTATTTTTGAATAATTCAGTTACACCACCAACACCCTCGGGCATATAGCTACTTATTGCGTTAGTTTGCTGGAATTGAACATGGGAATTATATAAAATTATGGGCACTCGTCGATTAATGGCATAATTTAGACTATTTTGAATATCTTGCAAAGATTCTTCGGCGGCTATTGCGGCAAATTCGGCAAGATATTTAGAGCCGTAATTATAGTAAATATCGAAGTGTTCTGTTTGGATATACATCCAATTAAATTCTTCGTATTGCACTTTGTTTTTGCCAAATTGTGAATAACCAATATTCACTATGGCTAAAAACATAATTATATAATATGATAATTTCAATTTCATCGTAGGGAAACACTATTAATTTAAATTATTAGACGATAAGCAAGTTATAAAAGTTTAACTTAGACGGGCGAACTATCAATGGCAGCATCAATTACTTCACTAATCCTCCCAATGTTATCAGTAATAGTGTCCAACACATCTTTATGATTTGTCTTTTGAAAATTATGCTCTGTTAAAGTATTGGTAATTATCGAAATACCTAATTGATTTAATCCCAACAGGTTGCCCGCAAGTGATTCGATAACGGTGGACATACCAATAGCATCGCCTTTCATCCGCCGGAAAAACCTAACTTCGGCAGGTGTTTCATAGGATGGACCGGTTACTGCTATATAGGTTCCTTTGTGATATGGAATGCCCTTTTCCACAAGTTGGTTTGCGAAATTACGAGACCATTCTTCGCTAAACAAATTCTTTGCAATATTATTAACGCCAAAAATCTGCTTGTTAAAAAGATGTATAATTTTCTTGTAAGTGAAGTTGATAGTACTTGTAATCAACATTATATCCCCTTGTTTATAGATGCTATTTAATCCACCAGCGGCATTTAAATACAGATAATTCTTAACTCCATACAAATATGGCATTAAAACGGGCAAAAGGACATTTTCTAACCCATGTCCCTCGTATAAATGAAAACGCCCCGCAAAAACCATTGCAATCTTGCCATTATGCTCGATTAGAATTAGCTCATCATTATGTCCCTCAACATCCGACTTAGGCATATAAGGAATTTCCGAATAGGGTATGGATTGAAGAATTTTATAGTTTTTCCACATATCACAAAGTCCCGAACCACTCGAAATAACTATATTAGGCATATAGTTGATTACCGCTGCAACCTCATAGGAAACAGAAAATATTTTTTCTAAAGTTTCTTCACTTAATAAAACCATAACAATATTTTTTTTACAAATTTAAAAAAAATAACACTTTATTAAGAATTATTCTAAATTTTCGTCTATCCTTTTTTTATTGTTGAATATGAATTTTTTAAATCCTATTATACTTTTTGGTTTGCTTTTATCGGCTATTCCATTAATCATACATTTACTTAATCTACGAAAATTACGAACAATCGAATTTTCGAGTTTAAAATTTCTTAAAGAACTCCAAAAGTCGCATATTCGTAAGCTAAAAATACAACAATGGATATTATTGTTGTTACGAATATTTACAATCATATTTCTCGTTCTTGCTTTTTCGCGTCCAATCACAACTGGACACATACCCGGACTTTCGCAATACGCTCAATCCAGTATAATCATCTTATTCGACAATAGCCCGAGTATGAATATATCCGACCAATACGGAAATCGATTCAACTTTGCAAAACGAATTACTAAAAAATTGCTAGACCAAATGAGCAATCGCGATGAAATAATCATTATCCCTATGTCCAATCTCCAAGCCGCCGACAATTATGCTTTTAATTCTAATATTAAAAATATCAGCGAACAAGTTTCAAAAATTAAAATTGGTTACAAAACTATCAATATATCCCAATCTATTGGGGTTGCAGTAGAATTGCTTAAAAACAATGCACATCACCTGAACAAAGAAATATTCATCATTTCGGACAATCAGACAATAAATTTTGATGATTTCGACAAAACGATTTTCGAAGATATCCGGCCAGCAATATACTTTTTACAAGTTGCTCAAGACGGCAAATCGGACATTAAAAATCTATCCCTCGATAGCATTATACATATTTCTCGAATCCTGCAAATTAATCGACCTTTTAATTTACAAACAAAGATTACCAACCACTCCAACGAAGACAAAAAAAATCATATTATTTCCCTTATTTTCAATAACATAAAAGTTGCTCAAAAGAACATTAATTTAAAAAGTAAATCAACATCTTTGCAAGATATAAGTGCAAATTTACCAAAAAATGATTTAGTTCTTGGCAAAATCGAAATGGAAAACGACGCCTTGAACGACGACAACTTTCGTTACTTTGGTTTAATTTTACCAATCAAGCCAAAAGTTTGCTTGGTTTCTAATTCCCAAAACATCTATCTCGCAAACGCTCTGGGCGAGAATTATCAAAATTCTTACTGCGAATTCCAGCAAATTACTTCCTCCAATTTTAATAGTGTTGATCCAAGCCAATTCGATTTAATAATTTTTTCGGACTATGCCTCGATTAATTACACCAAAATAATTAACTACTTAGCCGAAGGGGGGAGAGCAATTTTCTTTGCAAGTGATGATTTTGCTCAAAACAACGAGTTGAAAACGCAATTGGCATTGCCCGAAGTTCAATTATCATCTTACCCCTCCCCCCAAGCAAATACCATCACTCAAATAAATCGCACGCATCCAATATTCGACGGAGTATTTGCCGACCAAAGCAGCGAATTACCCGACAAAATTCGAATACTAAAAGAAATTAACACAATTAGTGGTATACCTGTAATTCAAACATCAATAGGAAATTTATTAACAGAATATAGATTGGACAAGGGTAAATATTTGTTCATCGGAGTTGCCCCCTCGCTGGAATGGAGCAATTTGCCCACATCCACTTTGTTTCCCATAATGATATATCGTTCAGTACTATATTTGTCGTCTTTACCTGAATTATCTTATAATATCTCAATTGGTAGCGGCGTTCAAATACAAGTTCCCGAAAAATTCGCAACAGGTTCTAATTATAAAATCATCGACCCACTTGGTAACGAGCAGGTTCTATATGCTCCTAACCTTCCCAGTGGCATCACAATTAATATTCCTACGCTCGAAATTCCCGGCAACTATCTTATTCTCAACAACGAAAATCAACCAGTGGGAATAATATCTGCGAATATCAACCCAAAAGAATCCGTAATGGAAATATTAGAAGACAAAATTATTGCCGAAATGGTTAAAGCAAAGTTCAAAAAGAAAATAACCGTAGCTTTTATCGAAGATATGACCTCGCTAAATAAACAAATTCAAAAAGTTCGTACGGGTTCGGAACTGTGGCAAGTGTTCTTAATCCTTGCCTTGCTCACCGCCTTAACCGAAATGGTAATCCAGCGCTCAGTTAAAGAAAATTAAAAAAATATGTATATTTATATTGAACTCAAATTTGTCGGTCGTTTCTATATACTCTTGCTAGATATTCAACAAATATACAAGCATATCGAGGGTGGTAATGCACTCTTGTTGCAAATTCAGCAAAGTGGTAGAACGAGTGGAATTGAGATTAAATAACTTTTCTGATAACTGTTTTAGTTTAACTTTATTTGCTTTTTCTTGGACAAATACTAAAAAAACTTATTGGATTTAAGTAGATCACCAATTAAT
>CALKJQ010000064.1 GCA_937995785.1 Candidatus Kapaibacterium sp. | reverse complement strand
AATTTTCTAAATTTTTAATTTCCTTTAGCTTTGCCACTCCACCTGAAATATTCAATTTGGTATTGAACTTAATTGGATACATCCCGTTTTCGCAAAATGGGAATACACCAAAATCATATTGTGCCTTATCGAGTTGAATGGATATATTGCTTTTTTCTAATTGAAAATTGATTGAGGTATCGATGTTGCATGGTGTCAAACTTAAAGCCTCATTTATATCTTCGTTAACATTAGAAACAGCAATGAGCCGCAATTTAGTCTTTTCTTTTGCATTAAGGTTGATTGGTAATGGAGGATAGTCAATTTGTATTTTAGAGGAATTAAAATTCTTTGTGATTGTTATCGGCAAATTAGTTGGATTTTCAATTTCGAGTTCAAACAATGAACTATCCGAACAAGTTGGAATAGATATTTTTGATGTGTAGTTATATTTTAATTTGGGATGGACAATTTGATACTTCATCGTAACTTTAAGAACACCAGATTTGGGAGTTGTTTCGACAGTTTCGTAATGGATTTCGATATTTTCGTCGTAAGCACCTTCGTTCGTATTAGTAACTTTTAAATTAATGTCCGAAGTCTCATTTTCTGCTAATATGCTTGTTGAGTCATAAGTAGATGAAACGTTACTTGAATTTACTCTAAGTATCTTAACGGGGACTGTTCCAATTGATTTGATAGTAATAGTCTTTTTTAGCTTGTCAATTTCGCAATCGGGAACTATACCAAAATCAGTCTCATTGGGAAAGGCAACCACTTCGGCAACTCCGGGAGCTTTCTTAACACCGCTTAAATTAATTCTAAAAGCTTGGAAACAATCGAGAACCATCAAGATATACGTTTCATCTTTACCATTTTGCGTTCTTTGATATCTAACTTTTACTTTTATGCTTTGGTTTTTCTTGATTTCAAGAGGTAATTTCACATCAACAAGCGAAAAAGCAGGATTGGTTACTTTGAATTTTTGAGGGTCGGTGATAATCACATCTACATTCGAATTATTAGTAATTATTATTTCACCTTCGGGGTTGTCGTCGGCATCTAAAAATAGTGGATTTGGTTGGATGTCGAAGAAATATTGAATATGCTCCAAGAAGACATTTGGTGTTTTATCGGTACAATCTCCGTTTTTAACCAATCCAAAGTATTTTCCTTTTTGGACTGCAATTGTTTGGCTCCTGTTAATTTCTTCGTTCTTTAATTTATCATTGAAATACCACTCTAATCGGGCACCTCCTTCCATTTCCAAAACCGGAAAATCGAAATCGGGATCATTATCCTTGCAAACATAATAGGTTGTATCCTTCAAAATAGGTATCTTACCTTGTTTTGTAACTTGATATAATTTAGCATTTGGTTTTGGTAAAATTGAAATTTCAAGAATATCAGAAATGCTCTCGCATTTCGAAATTGTATTGGTAACCTTAACTACATATTGACCTGACTGGCTTGGCTTATAGGTCTTAGTAGTTGCTCCAGATATGAGCTTACCATTTAGAATCCACTGCAAAGCGTTTTCGGAACTTTGAACAATAGATGAAGTTAACTCAATATCTTCGTCTTCGCAGAATTCAGTTTTATTATTTTTGGTTGTAATTTTGGGTTTCTCGGGTAAGGGTTTCAAAATTGATAATGTTGTTAAGGAAAAGTAACTATACGCTCGCCCTCGACCAGAGCTGGGATAGCCATCTTTTGACTGATTGTCGGCATTGAACATATAATAATAGATTTTGTAAATATAGGACTTGTTACATTCTGCATTTGCTACAAAATCTTTATCAATAAAAGAGAGTTCATTGGAAAGGTAAGTAAAAAAGTTTATATCTCCTACGACTTTACCCGAACCTTCTTCGATATTTTGACCAACGCTGTAAACTTTACTATCCAAAGGCTCTTTGTAATTAGCTAACTCGTCTAATGATATTCGCACTATCATAAAGCCCTCGAATGCACTGAAACTTCTCGAAGGCAAATCTCGCCAACTGATTTTAACATCATTTCCAACATATTCAACACTTGTAGGTATATTGGTTGTTCCCCATGATGGTTCTCTTAAAGATTGCCAAAATTCGTAATTCGATTGTTCGTCCGAAGCCAATCTTTTGTTTGGTAATCCTTTCGAAGAGCTATTATTGGCAACAGAGTATAATCTGTTTTGGTCAAACCCAACATTGTAATCCGAAATGGTATTTCCGGGAAATACTCTAAGGCTGCCACCATTTGCCAACTGCCCATTATGCATTAATTTTGAACCAGTATTAATTGTCTGAAAATCTGTCCAAGATGATCCACTTTGCTGGGAATGACCTAATGCAAAAATATTATTTCCAGCAACATCTATCAACTGAATCATATCATTTTGCTGATTGATGCTTAAAGACCCGCTCGACTCGAAATCTGATGGGATATCGAAAAAATTTGGATCAGCTGCCGTTACTTCGATATAACCATCGGATGGGTCTATATCAAGGTTCAACCCAGAATATCTATGGTTAACAACAATTATTGTTCCTTTTCTTAAATTTCTCCATAATTCAATGTTTTTGAAAGTTACTCCTGGACGCCAACTTTCAGAATCCGAATTATCGCGGATTTTCCAACCACGAATATCAACAAAATCCTCTACGACAATTAGTTCTGTCCATTCTCCTTCGGGTGTACCAGATTGATTCATATATTCGCTTATAACACAAGATTGTGAATATATGTAAAATGGAGATAAGAATATTATTATGAAAATGTATATATATTTTTTCATATCGAACAAAATTTTTACAAAATTAAACAAGTTCAATAAATTAGAAGCCATAACCAATACTTAACGACAAAACTACTCCTCCTGCATTATAAATCGGTAAACCTTCTATACTTTCAATTCCTTTACCGCCAATTGGTATATAATAATACTTTATGTTTACATTTGCTATTGAACTTCCAATCGTTCTAAAATAACCACCTACGCCAATAAAACCACCGAATCGAGTTAAAATGTTTACGTCCCTCCATGCTTCGAACCAACCTTTGACATAAGGCGTTGCGAAAATAAATGATGGTCCTAATCCTACTGCTGCAAATGGTTTGAAACTTCCTCCAAGTGCATCAGCAAAGAGGATACGGGTATAACCTATTGTTACCGGAAGCAAAAATAATCTATTAATTTTATACGGAACCACCCATTGTCCCGTGTTCCAATCCCAATATTCCCATTCGTCGGAATTTCGCAATCCCGAAACGAAAAAGTTTGCAGTTAATAAATTTTCGTCATCCAAAAAATTGTGGTAAAAAAAGCCTAACCCGAAGCCCGAATTAGAAAAAAGGATATCCGCTCCTAATGCTGCATTAATTGAATTTTGTTCTTCACCCAATAAAGTCAATGGTTTAGAAGGTTTAAAAATGAATACAGAATCCTTTTTGCTAATTCTTTCGATATTTACTTGTGAAAAAAGCGACATTGCATAAAAAAATACTATTATTGTAAGTTTTAACTTCATATTATTATTTTCGAATTGATGTTTATTATAGACAAAAAAAAGTAAATTAAATTACATTTAACTGCTAAATTCTATCAACTTAGGGTTTTGTATTGGAAATCCAAGCAATAACTCAGCAAGTTGAGTAAAACTATAAGAAAAGTCGGTGAGATAGAACTCTATTCGAGGAGTAGTAGAAAAATCAATTTGAGAATTGTTAAGAATTTGTTTTTCTGCTAAAATACGAAGAACTTGAATTGCGGATTGCTCACCTGTATCTATCAAATCCACATCGGGCAATAATTCATTAATAACTTTTTTCAAGGCTGGATAATGAGTACAACCAAGGATTAAAGTATCAGCACCAAAATCTTTAAATTGTTCTAAATACTCGTATGCTATCAACTTGGTGGCTTCGGTATCGATCTGCAATTCCTCGACCAGAGGCACAAATAAAGGACAAGAAGCCGATTTAATTTCCAAAGGACTATTTTGTGCAATAAACTTTAATTGCTGTTCATAACCTTTACTGTTTATTGTTGCTCTTGTTCCAATAATACCTATTTTTTTGTTGCGTGAGGAGCGATAAGCCGCAACAGCCGAGAAATCAATCATACCAACGACATCAATAATTCCCGCAACCTTCCTTACTTCGTCGATAGCCAATGATGAAACAGTATTGCAAGCTATAACAATCATTTTCACATTCTTTTCCAACAAGAAATGGGTTGCTTCTCGAGAATATCTTTTAATTGTTTCGGGAGATTTATTGCCATAAGGGACTCTTGCAGTATCACCTAAGTATATAAAGTTTTCGTTAGGCAAGAAACGAATTAATTGTTTTAAAACAGTTAATCCCCCAACCCCCGAATCGAATACACCAATTGGACTATTAGGTTTTGTCATTAATTGTTAATGATTAAATTTTTGTTGACAATTATTTTATTAGTTTTGAGTAATAATTGATAAGATCCATTAGGTAAATTTATATCATCAATCGATAAACTATTATAACCTTCTCGGGCAAGCCCCAGTTCACTACTGAAAACAATTTGCCCTATGTTGTTAATTATCAATAATTCTACTTCAGTTGATTGTGTAATGTAAAATTCTATGTTGAGATAATTTGGTGCCGGATTAGGTGAAATTAGTTCAATTCTAAAATCACTATTAACTTCAGTTGTATGATTGACAGAAGAAGTTAATGGACGGGATTTATAAACCCCGTGTTCTAATGTTACGGGATAAACAATGATACCTAAGGCATCAATTTGAATATTAGGTATTGCCACACTTCTCACTTCGGCATCCTTTGGCAATCCGCCACGATATATTTCAAAATATTGACCAAAATTCGAGGAAATCCCCACCCCTCCTGCTCCCATTGCTGCAACGATATAATTTGTTTCAGTTGGATGTTCTTGAATGTCGAAGACTCTCATTCCGCTGCCCGTTAAATATTTCCAAGTTTTACCTGTATCGATACTCATATAAATTCCCTTGCCAACAGCAACTTTCGAAAAAGTTATTGAGTCTACCCCAGCATAGATATAAGCGGGGTTCGAAGTAGAAGGTTGAACAGATAGCACACGCAACTTTTCTAATCCCGATATGTCTTTAAGAGTTTCTTTTCCAGAAAATTGAACCACGCGTCCGTGCTCATTGTGATCTGATGCTAAAAATAATCTTTTTAGCTGATTAGAATATTTAATATCATATACTTGTGATTGAATAGATTTAGGCTTAATTACATTATCGAAATTAGGTTGCGAAATAATAAGTCCATCGGATGAATTTAAGTTGCTAATAAAGATAGATTCTGTTGCTCCATCGGCGATAGTAATAATTTTGTTCATTATCGATGGTTCCTCGTATTTCGGCAAAAATGACCAAGTTTTTCCCATATCATTTGATTCATAAATACCAGTACGACCGAATTTTGCACCAATCGCAAATAATCTGTCTGTTTTTAATTTAGACTGAGTAATGTCCAACAAAGTATTGCCATCAAAGTATGGACCTTCGAACTTAACGCCCATATCTGTTGATGTGAAAAAACCTCCACCAACATATTGGATAAATGGATTAAATGTTGTTAAATCTATGTAAGCTGAATCTCCAGATAATATCATTAAATTATTGTCAAGGAATTTAACCTTATGAATATATTTGTAAGGAGTTGGTATTTGTTCGAAATCATTGCTAAATGCAAATTTAAAAGTTAGTAAAATCACAAATAATAATATAATTTTGTTTCGCATTGATTACCTCACTTAATCCAACAAAATTATGAAATCTTTCTTAAAATATATTAAATTGTGTAAAATTCCACTTGAATTAATTTAATAAAAAATTGTAATAAACAACTAACAAAAAAGCCGATCTGATAGAGATCGGCTAAAAATTAACGAATATAGTATTAAAACTACTTATTTATAATCATATGTAGGGATTTACTGTATTTATCTGTTGATAATGTGTAGAAATACGAACCAGCTGGCAGTCCTAAAGTTTCGAAATTCGATTCGAATTCGCCGCTATTCATAAATTCATTCACTAAAGTGGCAACTAATTCACCCATAGAATTGTATACCTTTAAATTAACAAATCCAGGTTCTTTTAAGTTAAAACGAATTTTTGTACTGTTGATCGAAGGGTTCGGTGTATTTTGGAATAATTCAAAAGTCTCGGCACTGTTATTTAACTCGCGAACTGCATTTGGATTGAATTCACCAGTGTAGCGACCAACAACAACCATACGGTAATTTTTGCGAACATATTTTTCGTTCATAAAGGCGGGATATTTCTGTAGCCAAGTATTATAATCGGGGGAAGTCTGGCCAGGACGTCGTGGAGCCACTGTGGCACTCATAAAGCTAATTGAGTCTTTTTGGAAACCATAATTTCGAATTGTGCCAGCATAAGCATATTGATAAGGTTGTGTCCATTCCCAAGCACCCACCATGTTAACTGTATCTTTTAAGTCGGATAAATTATCTTTGGCAATCAAAATCATCATTCTATCATTGTTTTTATAAGTATTCATACTTGGGTTGTTTTGAAGGTCAATGATAGTGCTTTTAATTGTGTATCCTCCACTACCAGTGGGTTCTAATCTTTCATTAATGTATTTGGCGGGGATATCGATTGCATCTTGTAATTTATCGTAAACTTCTTTATAATAATCAGCATCAAATGTGAAAGGATTGAACTGTTGAGTTCCAAAATTAGGCATATTCAGATGGTTAACATTTGAAATTGAGAAAATAAATGAATTTGTAACTGGAGAATTTGGATAACTATGAAGGAAAAACGAAACGGTATCGATTGTAAAGTCACCATTTTCCAACTGTGGATAAAAGAAACTAACAGATGGTATCATCTGAAAATAACCATTTAATTTAAAAACCGAATTTCCACTTGCATCCACAACATTAACGGGCATAAATGTATCACCTATGTAGTACCAATCATTAGTATTGGTTGGATCCATTCTATTGACGATAATTCTTGCGGTATCCACTTCGTTAGAATTTTGAGGGAAAGGATGATATCGAGTAATGAATCCTACATCTAAATTTTGGACGGGATCAGCGTAAATAGCAAATTGTCCGATTGGTGAATTCTTGAGATCGAACGAAGGCACTCCAACTCGACTATCGAGTGGCGAAGTTGCTAATTCGTATCCACCCAAATTATCATTAGGACCAATTGCAATGCGTAAATTTTCGACAAATCTTTTTTCGGCTTGGGCTGAAAAACCCAAGAATAAAATACTTAAAGTAAGTACAATTAATTTTTTCATTTAAAAATCCTTAAATTTTGACATAAAAATTTTGTTATTAATAGACGATTTCAAATTTAGATAAGTTACAAAAATATGATTTTTTTTTCAATTAAATTCAAAAAATTAATATATAATTATTAAATTGCAATATGTTAGAGACGATCATACAATTTTTGCAGGATATTCCGAGTTTATATCTATTAGTTGCAGTATTTTTCTTTGCCTTCGTGGAAAACATTTTTCCACCTTCACCGAGTGATGCCGTTATATTATTTGCTGGAACGCTTATACCTATGGGTAATGTTAGTTTTATTTCCTTATGGATATTTGCAACTTTAGGTTCGGTCGTAGGTTTTTTAACAATGTTTGCGATTGGCGTAAGTTTCGACCGAAAAGTAGTAGAGGCAGGCAAAATCAAATTTATTAAATACGAACATATTCAAAAAGTCGAAATTTGGTTTCAAAAATGGGGTTACTGGCTGATAGTAATAAATAGATTTCTCACAGGCACTCGGGCAGTAATATCATTTTTTGCTGGTTTATCTCTTTTAAAAATTCGTAAAACTACTTTTCTTTGCGCAATTAGTGCAGGTTTATGGAATTTTATTCTAATTTACATTGGATATGCTTTTTCACAAAACTGGCAAGAAATGTACGAAAAACTCGAAGGCTATGGTTATTTTTTGATAATAATCATAGTTTTTCTATCTATTGGGATTTGGATTTTTAACAAAATGAAAAAGAAAAAATCAACTAATTAGTTCAAGGTTAATTAATATTTCTTTTACTTTTTCCTTCGAAATCGGTTTTACTAAATAGGCATCACATTGATTTCGAAACGACTGCATAACAGTATCATAATCATCTAAGGCAGTACACATAATAATTTTGCATTTATCCAATCCTTGAATATTAGCCTTGGATTCAATTTCTCGTATGCTTTCCAATGCTTCTTGACCATCCATTTCGGGCATCATAATATCTAATAAGATAACACTATAAGGCTCTCCCGATTCTAACGCATTCCTAAATGCTCGGATTGCTTCTTCGCCGTTCTGTGCAATGTCGGTACTACAATAAGCCAACATTATTTCTTGCAAAACCATTGATGTAATATAATCATCATCAACAACAAGTGCTTTCATTTATTTCACCTTAATTTTATCTAACTGATTATTGTTTAAAAAATTCACAATTTGTTCAATTTCCCATTTTAGAGCATTGAATAAAATATCCATATTTTCCGAATCATTTTCTATAGCCTTTTTAGCAATTCGGGTTGCCAATTGAACAGATCTAAATACGCCAAAATTGCTAATTTGTGATCTGATTTGGCTTGCATATTCATATGTTTTGCGATAATTCGATTCTTTAATAGATTTTTCTAATTTTTGTAGGATGGGCTGATAATTTTTAACAAAATAATCAACAATTTTCTGAATTACTTCGCGGGAGCTTGAATTCATTAATTCATCAAGATCTATTTCGACAATATGTTTGGTGCTGTTAACGCTTATTTCATTTAATAAGTCAGTAAATTCTTTGGTTTTAATTGGCTTTTGTAAAAAGTAATCAACACCATAAGAATTGAGTTGGTCTTTATTTATGTTTTCATAAGCGTTATATGTAGCAACAATTGGTATATGTTTTTTTAAATCAATTTCAATTGATCTTATATTTGCAATCAAATTCTTAAAATGGTTTTCTTCAAATTGGTTGCTTATTATTATAACATCTGTTGGATTTACTTTAAATATTTCGATAGCATCGACTGGATTTTCTGCAAAAT
>CALKJQ010000063.1 GCA_937995785.1 Candidatus Kapaibacterium sp. | reverse complement strand
AATAACCTTTTGGGAATCTTGCGAGGAGGAAATTCCGGGTATTATAATTAGCAAAAATGTTAGAGATAATAAGTATTTCATATTAATATTTGTTGTTTTAGGTATAAACGTAAATTTCAATTAAATATTTATAATTCAATTTTTGAAGGTAAAATTCGTTACTAACTTTTTAAAAATTTGAACAATTAAAGTTGAGAAACAAATGATTATTAAATTCCCAGATGGCAACCAAAGAGAATATCCGAATGGTACAACTGGTATGGAAATAGCGCAATCCATCTCGCAACGTCTTGCAAAAGAAGCCTTAGGAATATTTGTAAACGATGTTAAGTATGATTTATCTCGCCCAATACACAACGATGCAGTAGTTCGAATAGTAACCTTCGACGACGAAGAGGGCAAGGAGATTTTCTGGCATTCGTCAGCACATTTGATGGCTGAAGCAGTTGAGCAATTATATCCGGGGACAAAATTCGGTGTGGGACCTGCTATCGAAAACGGATTTTATTACGATATGGATTTGCCAGAAGGTGTGAAATTAACAAATGAGGATATACCTAAAATTGAACAAAAAATGTATGAACTTGCACAACAAGAACAAGTTTTCGAACGCGTAGAAATTGAATGGAAAGATGCTGTTGAATATTTTAAGCAAGATGGAGACCCCTATAAAATCGAACTTTTAGAGGGCTTAAAGGACGAAGAAATCACATTATATAAACAAGGTACTTTTACAGACTTATGCCGAGGCACACACGTCCCAAACACAAATGTAATTAAGGCAATCAAACTTTTGAATATTGCAGGTGCTTATTGGAAAGGAGACTCCGAGAGGAATATGCTCACTCGTATTTATGGAATCACTTTTCCAAAAAAAGCGATGTTGGACGAATACCTCAGAATGAGGGAAGAAGCCGAAAAGCGTGACCATCGAAAATTAGGCAAGGAATTAGAACTTTTTATGATTACTCAGAATGTTGGAGCTGGTCTTCCGATTTGGTTACCCAAGGGAGCTTTTATTCGTAGGAAATTAGAAACATTTATTAAAGAAGAATTAATCAAGCGAGGATATGTGGAAGTTATTACTCCGCATATTGGAAATCTCAATTTGTATAGAACAAGCGGACATTATCCCTATTATGCAGATTCACAATTTGCACCAATTAAAGTTGAAGATGAAGAATATTTGTTGAAACCAATGAATTGTCCACATCATCATCAAATATACGCATCCAAACCTCGTTCCTATCGTGATTTGCCTCTGAGATTGGCAGAATTTGGAACAGTTTATAGATACGAACAATCGGGCGAACTCAATGGGTTGACGCGTGTTCGTGGATTTACCCAAGATGATGCTCATATTTACTGCACCCAAGATCAATTAAAAGATGAAATTAAAAATGCTGTTGAATTAACGCAATTGGTATTCACCACATTTGGAATGAGTGTTACAACCCGTTTGTCGTTTCGCGACGAAAATAGCAGTAAATATGCCGGTGATACTGCGTTATGGGACAAAGCAGAAGCAGAGGTTAAAGAAGTTGCCGACGAAATGGGATTGGAATATTTTATTGGCAAAGGAGAAGCATCTTTTTATGGACCAAAAATCGACTTCATTGTTCGCGACGCCATTGGTCGAAAATGGCAACTTGGCACTGTTCAAGTAGATTACGTAATGCCAGAACGTTTCGATTTGGAATATACTGGTTCTGATAATCAGAAGCATCGTCCCGTTATTATCCATCGTGCTCCGTTTGGCTCGATGGAAAGATTTATGTCGATTTTGATTGAACATTTTGCAGGAAATTTCCCATTTTGGTTAGCTCCAACACAAGTTAAAATACTACCTATTTCCGACAAACAATTGGAATATGCAGTTCAATTAGAGAAATTATTTAAAGAAAATAATTTTAGAGTTGAAGTTGATTCCCGAAGTGAAAAAATTGGTCGAAAAATTGCCGAAGCCGAACAAGCCAAGATTCCAATTTCACTAATAATTGGACAAAAAGAAATGGACAATAATTCTTGTTCAGTGAGAGTGCATGGCACTGGCGACATCGGCTCTAAAACAATTGAAGAAGTTCTTCAATTCTTTAAAGAGCTCGACCAACCCAACGCTTCACTCAATCATTAGTTGATTATTAATTGAATGAGTTTAAAATGCGGCTATATATATTTTCCTTATTTTTAATTTTTTATTCTTGTAGTGGTGAATCAAAAATGAAATACAATAAATTAACTCCAGAAGAGGAGTATGTTATTCTTCGAAAAGGAACAGAAAGACCTTTCACGGGAGAATACACCGACAATTTTGAAGCTGGAACATATCACTGCAAACAATGCGGAAAAGCATTGTATCGCTCTGATGATAAATTTCATTCGGGATGCGGGTGGCCCTCCTTTGATGACGAAATACCGGGTGCGATTAAAAAAATACCCGACAATGATGGCATTAGGACCGAAATTGTTTGCGCTAATTGCGGAGGTCATCTGGGTCACGTTTTTTTCGGGGAAAAATTTACTGAAAAAAACACACGACATTGTGTTAATTCAATTTCACTTGTTTTTAAACCTAACAAAGATGAGGTTACTATGAAAAGAGCATATTTTGCGGGTGGTTGTTTTTGGGGAGTAGAACATTTATTCAAAAAGTTGGACGGCGTTGTTGAGGTTACATCGGGCTACACTGGCGGTTATAAAGAAAATCCTTCTTACCAAGAAGTATGTTCCGACAAAACCGGTCACGCAGAAGCTGTTGAAATTGTTTTCGACCCCCAAAAAATCAACTTCCGTCAATTAGCAAAATACTTTTTCGAAATTCACGATCCAACACAAGTTGATCGTCAAGGTCCGGATGTTGGCAGTCAGTATCGCTCTGCTATATTCTATGTTGATGAAGAGCAAAAACAAATTGCATTTGAATTAATTCAAATTCTCAAAGATAAAGGTTACAATGTTGTAACTGATGTTACAAAATACACAAAATTCTGGCCAGCAGAAGATTATCACCAAGATTATTATCAGAAAACTGGTAAAGCGCCTTATTGCCATTTTTATCGAAAGAAGTTCGACCAATAAGAGTATTTTATGTATCAATCAAAACGAACATTCGCCCGACCCGACACTAAACTCTTTGATTTAATTCTCGAGAATCCTAACCTGTTAACAATGTTAGAGCATTTTGGATTGGAAACAATTGTTGGTGATTTAACTTTTGCAGAATTTTGTGAAAAAAATAATGTAAAAACTGAAATAATAACTACTATTACAAATTTGTATAATGGTTTTCATAATATTGAAATTGATATTTTTAGGCAAAACGATATCGAATTCATAGTTAAATTCCTTAAAAAAAGTCACAACTATTATCTTCGTGAAAAATATCCCGAAATTCAAGATTTAATTTCCAAAATCGAGAAAAAAATCCATAATCAAGAAATCAAACTCATTTCTCAGTTTTTTAACGAATATTTCAACGAAGTTGCCGAACATTTAGAATATGAAGATAAGATAGTTTTCCCTTATATAACTAATCTATTGAACAACTCAAAAAATAATCCTAATTCTTTTTCTGTTCGAGAATATCAGGAACATCACACCGATATCGAATATAAATTGACCGAATTGTGTAATTTATTATTAAAACACATCAAATTGCAAGATGCTGATTATTTAAAATCTAAATTACTTAATAGCATCCTCGAATTGGAACAAGATTTGTATGTCCATTCAATCATAGAGGATAAAATTCTCATACCACTTGTTCATAAAATTGAAAATAATGGTCAATTCAATTAAACATAAATTTAACATTTATATAATCGAACCATCGGATATAATTTTCGAAGGTATTACTAATATATTGTTAAAATATGCTAATCATATAAATATTTATCGCCTCGAAAATATAGACGAAATGGAGCTAATACCTCGGAATATCGATAAAAATATCGTATTAATTAACCCAAATTGTTGCTTAGGTAATCTTAAAAATTTTCATAACTTAAAGAAAAATTTCACTGATTTTTTATGGATTGCAATTATTTACAATCTTGTCAAAAAAGATTTGCTCGAACAATTTGACTCTGTGATTAGTGTTTTTGATTCTTTCGAGAAAATTATATTCACAATAAATGATTTACTCAGCAATTTGCCCAATCAAGAAGCAGAAGAAGCTAGCCAATTATCAGAAAGAGAAATAGAAGTGTTAAAAGAAATGATAAAAGGATTATCTAATAAAGATATTTCCGAAAAGTTGAACATCAGCATCCATACAGTTGTAAGTCATACTAAAAATATTTCACGAAAAACAGGAATCAAAAGCCGCTCTGCATTGGCAATCTATGCCTTAACTAATAAATTATTTTATTTAGATGAGCTTTGATAAACCCTATGCTTCTATATAGTTTTGTCTTTCTTGTTGTCAATTAGAATTCCAATTATTCCATTTTTTTTATCCAATTCCAAATACCAACGAAAGTGCAAGAAAAGATACATAATTAACAAGGCTATAAGAATACCAATTATACTCGCAACCAATACATCTCTTGTAAAATGCTGGAATAAATAAACCCTGGAAATTGCTACTAATATTGAAAGAAATAGAATAGAAATTCGATGATAATTGTTTTTGGAAATTTTAAGCAAAAACAGTAGCATTGCAAATGTAGCAGCAGTATGACCCGACGGGAAACTCATAAATCGATGAACTTCGACCCCGGGGACGAGGTTTATTGTAAGGTCGTGAATTTTGCTGTAAACTTCGAGTGGACGGGGAAAATCTGTTATCGTTTTAATAATGTTGGTGATAATTGTAGCCAGAGAGATACTGAGGGCAGATAAAATAAATGCCGAAAATCTAAAAAAAATAAGAATAATAAAAACTATGATTATTCCTTCCTCTTCGGCAATTTTGGATGCTGCGATAAAAAAAATATTAAAAAAATGAGTTCGATGATTGTTGAAAAATTCAAGAAGAATATCTTTATTATTCAAAAAATACATAAAAGACAATGAAATGATATAAAGAATAAAGCCAATAAAGTAATAATTGTTTGGGATTATAAAAGTTTTATATAAATATTTAAATTTTTCTTTCATTTTATTTTCTTTTTTTGTCGAATTTTGTAAATACGTCGTGCTTCTTCTTTAATCATATCTTGTTCGAATAAAATTAAGCTATAATCCAATCTGCTTTCCAGATTTCCCAACACACGGAATGCTTCGCTAATTCTAAGAAACTTTTCAAGTGCTTCGGGATTCTTGTTCATATCGGGATGATAAACTTTTACTAATTCCTTATACCTTTTGTGGATTTCACTACCTGATGCAGTTCGTTCCAATCCCAGTA
This sequence comes from Candidatus Kapaibacterium sp., assembly GCA_937995785.1. Taxonomy (GTDB): domain Bacteria; phylum Bacteroidota; class Ignavibacteria; order Kapaibacteriales; family UBA2268; genus GWF2-33-9. The sequence continues at coordinate 18,222 of CALKJQ010000063.1, read as the reverse complement.
TTTTGTAGTAATCTTTTATCATCGCAAGGTATTATTTATATTTTATTTTTAGGACTAATATCGTTCCCGAAAGACAAAAAGAAACAGCATTTGCCAATATTATAGGCATTGAGTTTAGCAAAATCCCATAAACAAACCAAAACGAAATACCCAAAACAAAAATGATATACATAAATAACGAGATATCTTTTGTATGTTTATCGCGAATCGTCTTGATTGCTTGTGGAACAAAGGCAAAGGTCGTTAGAGTTGCACCAATATATCCAATAAGTTCAGTTAGATTCATATTAATTTATAAATTTTAAGTAAATAGAAAATATCGTTATAAAGAATCAATCCAACTCCACCAATCAAAATTATAAGAAGTAAAATATAAATAAATTTGAATTTACTATCTGAAGGTAAATGAATTAAAGCGTAAATTATAAGAACAAACAAAGTAAAATTGTACAAAAAATACAACCAATCTTCATAATTATCTTTTCGTATAATCTTGTTGATATGGTTGGAATTGAATTCAGATGCAAATAAGATGAATTTAGGACTGGGAACTTCCAAAATAAGACTATGAGACGGAAAGTTTGATGATTTGGTTATTCTACAAACTGCCACTCTGTTAAATTCATTTGTATCAACTTTGAAAAATAAATTAACTTTTTCATTGGTTTCGATCTGGATTATATTAGAATAGTTGATATGTGTGTTCAAATTGTATAAAAATTTCCAATTGCTTTTTAAATATTGTTTTTTTAATAAGATAAATGAATGGGTAATTTTTGTATCATTTACAATTTGTAAATGTTGATAATGTTTTGGTTTTTCTATCAATTTGTAAACATCAGGAAAAAAAATTAAAAAATTAGTAGAAAAAAATAAAAAAACAAAAGGTGCGATAAAGAGAATTTTTAGAATAATAACAACTTTACTTTGTGAGATTAATCTTGTTTTAAGTGATTTAAGGATGATTGATGTTATCAAAAAAATTATTAAAAAGATTAAATAAAGGTAAATCCAAGCCAAAACAGAAATCCCCCAGTATATGTTACAAAATTAATAATAAAGTTACAACTAAATTTGAAAATTGGTTGTCATCTAATATTTATTTTTGCTAATTTACAATTTTAAAATGAATGTAAAATGAAAAAGAAAAAAATTATTTGGATAATTATCATTATTTTGATCCTTGTGCAAGCAACAATTCTTGCTATAATAGCATTCAGAAATTTGCCAAATTACGATAAAAATAATCCAAAGAAATTATTCGGTCAAAAATTAGACATACAAAGTAGATTTGCATATTTTAGTGAGTACAATTTTGAAAGATTAAGGGATCCGAAAACAGGAACAATTCCAAGTGGTATTCAATCCCGAGTTTTGGATTTTGTAGCCAAAATACCTTCGAGAAATGAATATTTACAAAATATAGGTCAATCACAATTTAATAAAATCGAAGCTCAAACAGGTTTATTTAATTGGCAAAGCATAGGACCGACCAACATCGGCGGGCGAATGAATTGTGTTGCCTATGACTTTACCAATCCAAACATTATACTTGCTGGTGCTGCTTCGGGAGGAATTTGGAGGTCTACCAATGGAGGCATTTCTTGGTCAAAACAATTTCCCTCAAACGATAATCATACAATTTATTGCCTTTCCCAAGATATAAGGAAAGGGAAAAATCATATTTGGTATGCTGGTTCGGGAGAGTTGCTTTCCACCATTGATAGAAAGGTTCATACGGCTGCTCGAATGTCATATTTTGGAAATGGTATTTATAAATCCACCGACAATGGTAATACTTGGGAATTATTATTATCTACACAAACAAACGATGTTGGTAAATTTACGTCAAAATTTCAAGGTATTTGGAATATTGTAGTAGAACCTTCGGTTGAAAATAAAGACATTGTTTATGTTGCCTGCATAGGTGCTATAATGAAATCGACCGATGGAGGAGAAAGTTGGAAACAGGTTTTAGGCGACAATAATAATATAGCTTTCTCGACCGATTTGGTCCGTGCTTCCGACGGAAAATTATATGCATCACTTTCGCGAATATCTTTGAATGGCAATAAACCATCATCCACAGGTATTTTTGTTTCGTCAGACAAAGGAGAAACTTGGGAAAACATCACTTCAAATGGCTTTCCCGACACAACCAAAGTAATAAAATTAGCTGTTGCTCCATCCAATCCCAATCGTTTATATGCTTTTGTCGATAAACCCCTGAGTGGAGCAGACCCTTATTCATTTCCTAATTCTAAATTATTTTTGTGGTATTCCGATTATGATGGTAATAAATATCAATGGAAAGATGCAACAACTAGCTTAGCACCACAATCCAAGGAAATTATGAATCCTGCTACATTGGGGGGCTATGCAATGTGCATAAGTGTTAAACCTAACGATGAAAATTTTGTATTGCTTGGTGGCACATCTCTGTATCGTTCCACTAATGGATTTAAAGATAATACGAAAATATCGATGGTTGGAGGATATTATTGGGACGAAAGCATTCAGAATTTTAATTATGAATTATCTTCTCAATATCTTCATCCAGATATTCATAGTATAGCTTTCCACCCAACAAATCCTAATGCAATTCTTGTGGGGAGTGATGGTGGAGTTCACTTTTCTGATGACATCAGTTTTCTCGAGCCAAGCTGGCAATCCAGAAATACGGGACTTATTACAAGTCAGTTTTATTCCATATCTGTTGGGAAGACCCAAAAATATAAAGATGTGGTATTAGGGGGATTGCAAGATAACGGCTCTTTCTTTACTCCCCATCAAGGAAGTATAAAAGATTGGATAGAACTGACCGGTGCTGATGGAATGCATACATTAATAAATGATTTCTATGATTATGCTCTTACCTCTTGGTATAATGGTGCTACTATGTATCTCAAGTTTAATCCTAACACACTCGAGCCCGTTGATTTCTTTTTTATTCGACCTAACAAAGCTCCTTCTTCGAAGTTTGCATTTTACAATACTTTTATAGTCGATCCCAACAATCCTAATACTATATATCTTCCCGCATTAAATTCTATATATTTCAACCATCAATTAATGATGTGCGAAACAAATAATCAGAGTTTTCAATCACAATGGAACACGAATCCACCACCAACCTTTGTGTTGCCACAAGGAGAAGTAATCACTGCTTTGTCAATGCCCAAGAGTCAATACAATACTTTATATGTTGGCTCGCGATATGGTAAAGTTTATCGAATTAAAAATGCCAATTCAATAACAGATGCAACTCGAGAAGAGATTACTTCGTCCAATTTTCCTAAAATGGCTTGGATATCGTCGATTGAATATGATGATTTGAACAACATTTTGCTTGTAACTTTCTCAAATTATGGTGTAGTTAGTATTTATGCATCCTATGATGAAGGAAAATCTTGGCAATCAGTTGCGGGTAACTTAGAAGAAAAACCTGATGGAAATGGAGCCGGTCCATCAGTTAGATGGATCAAACGAGTTCTAGTAGATAATTCGGAAGTTCTTTACTTTGTAGCAACCGATGCTGGTTTATTTTCGACAAATAAACTCAATGGCGATAATACAATATGGTTTCAAGAAGGAAAAAATACAATTGGAAATGTTATTTGTGAAATGATAGATGCAGTTGATAACAAAAAGGTCGTGGTTGCAACACAAGGAAATGGAGTATGGGTGTCGGATTTGTCCAAATTATCTTCTAAAACAGTTGATGAAACAGAGTTTAAAGTATTTCCTAATCCTGCAACTAATGAGATAAATATTACATTTAATGCATTGCAAAACAACGATTTATATGCATCTATTTATTCTTATTCCGGTGAATTAAAATATATCAAACATTATAATTTAAATAACACTGAAAATAATAAGTTAAGGATAGATATCTCGGATTTATCAACAGGTTCTTATATTTTGTTAATTAATAATTCTAAAACATTACATAGAATTAAATTTATCAAAATATAAAAAACTACAAAGGAATATTATCGTGTTTTTTATAGGGATTTTTATCCACCTTATTTTCTAATAAGTTAAATGCATCAATTAAGATTTTTCGGGTATGTTTGGGTTCAATTACATCGTCTATGTAACCCCAAGAAGCAGCAATGTAAGGATTGCCAAACTTTTCATTGTATTCATAGATTAATTCTTGTTCCTTTGCAATAGGATCCTCTGCTTCTTCTATTTCTTTCTTGAAAATTATTTCAACTGCACCTTTTGCTCCCATAACAGCAATTTCTGCAGTGGGCCAAGCATAATTTAAATCACCACGAATATGCTTGCTATTCATTACATCGTAAGCACCACCATATGCTTTTCGAACAATTACTGTTATTTTGGGAACTGTGGCTTCGGCAAATGCAAACAATAATTTTGCACCATTAGTAATTATGCCATTCCACTCTTGGTCCGAACCCGGCATAAAACCAGGAACATCCTCCAAAACGAGCAATGGGATGTTGAAAGCATCGCAAAAACGAACAAAACGAGCGGCTTTTTTGGATGCATTGATATCCAACACACCAGCTAAAACCGCTGGTTGATTGGCAATAACGCCAACTGACCTTCCTCCAAGTCGTATAAATCCAACAACTATGTTCTCGGCGTAATCTTTGTGAACTTCTAAGAAATCATTATTATCAGCTAATTTGGTGACTATTTCTTTAATATCGTAAGGCTGATTTGGATTAGCTGGAATAATATAATTCATGTCTTCGTCTATTCTGTCTGTAGGGTCATCATTTGGGAAAAATGGTGGTTCTTCGGCATTGTTTTGAGGAATGTAAGACAGTAGTTTTTTAACTATTTCCATTGCCTCCACATCGTTTTCGGCAGTGAAATGAGCGACTCCACTTTTCGATGAATGAACCTCTGCACCACCTAATTCTTCGCTCGATAACTCTTCATGAGTAACAGTTTTAACCACTTTGGGACCAGTTACAAACATATATGAAGTGTTTTTTACCATAATAATAAAGTCCGTGATAGCAGGGGAATAAACCGCACCGCCCGCACAAGGTCCCATAATCACCGAAATTTGGGGCACTACTCCCGAAGCAAGGGTATTTCGGAGAAAAATGTCGGCATATGCACCCAAGGAAAGCACTCCTTCTTGAACTCGAGCGCCACCCGAGTCGTTCAATCCAACAATAGGCACGCCAATTTTCATTGCCATATCCATTATTTTGCAAATCTTTTTTCCGTGTTGTTCGGCTAAACTTCCGCCAAGAACGGTGAAATCTTGAGAATAAAACATAACTTTTCGATTGTTTATGTTCCCAAATCCAACCAAAACACCATCGCCAAGATAAATTTCTTTATCCAATCCAAATGAAGTTGAATGATGATGTGCTAATGCATCGATTTCATTAATTGAGCCCTCATCCAACAGTAAAGTAATTCTTTCTCTTGCGGTTAATTTATGTTTTTTGTGTTGAGCTTCTATCCTTTTATCTCCGCCACCAATTTCCGATAGTTTTTTTAGTTGATGAAGTCTATTAATTTTTTCGTTGATAATATTTTTATTTTCGTCCATAATTTTTTATTTTGTAATTTATAAAAATCCAATTTAATAAAAACGAAATAATTTGATTAAATCAGAAAATAAAAAATTATAGTTTAAACAAAATGATTAAAAGAATATTAGTAGCAAATCGTGGCGAGATTGCAATTAGAGTGATTAGAGCCGCCAAAGAGATGGGAATCGAAACATTAGCAATTTACCATGAAGTTGATAAATCAAGTCATCATTTGAACTTTGCGACCTTGACAAAACAAATTAATGGCTCAACACCCAAAGCAGCGTATTTAGATATAAACCAAATTATAGAAATTGCGAAATCAACTGATTGTGATGCCATTCATCCAGGATATGGATTTCTTTCTGAAAATGCAGATTTTTCGGAAGCGTGTGAGAAGAATGGTATTATTTTTATTGGTCCCAAAGCCCAATCAATAAGAGCTATGGGCAGTAAAACCCAAGCTCGTAAAATTATGTTCGAAGCCGGTGTTCCTATTGTTCCCGGCACTTTAGAACCAATTAACGACCAAACAAGCGGGAAAAAAATTGCCGACGAAATTGGTTATCCAGTGCTACTCAAAGCTGCTTCAGGTGGTGGTGGTAAGGGAATGAGAATTGTCCGTAACGAAAATGAATTCACTGAGAACTTTGAATCTGCTCAACGCGAAGCACTCAATTCTTTTAAAGACGACTCGATTTATATAGAAAAACTTATCGAAAACGCAAAGCACATCGAAATACAATTAATAGCCGATAAACACAATAATTATGTCTTTCTTGGTGAGCGTGATTGTTCGGTTCAGCGACGACATCAAAAATTAATTGAAGAATGTCCCTCGACCGTTTTAGATGAAGAATTGCGTCAAAAAATGGGTATGGTTGCCCTGAATGCCGCCCGAGCAGTTGACTATACTAATGCTGGAACTGTTGAATTTTTGTTTGACAACAACAAAAATTTTTACTTTTTAGAAATGAACACACGACTGCAAGTGGAACACCCTGTTACCGAAATGGTAACGGGAATCGACCTCGTATGCGAGCAAATATCTGTTGCAATGGGAAATACCTTATCCTTCAAACAAAGTGATATTCAACTTAAAGGACATTCCATTGAGTGCAGAATAAATGCCGAAGATCCCTACAACGATTTTATGCCCGATATTGGTAGAATTCTGTATTATCAGGAACCCCAAGGAAATGGGATTCGCCTTGATTCCGGAGTTAACTTAAACAACGAAGTTACTATGTATTTCGACCCTATGATTGCCAAACTTATTGTTTATGCAAAGGATAGGAAATTAGCCATAAAGAAGATGCTGATGGCTTTAGATGAATTTAAAATTGGAGGTTTAAAAACTAATATTCCTTTTCATAAAGCTATAATGAATAATTCTGAGTTTATCTCGGGAAAATATAATACGAATTTTCTGACCTCGGTTTTCGATTATTCAGAATTACCCGAGTTAAATTTTGAAGAAAAACAAATGCTTGCAGCTCTTTCAGTCTATTTTAAAGAAAATTATAAGCCACATTGTAATACAACGGAAAATAATAATAACAAATTTGGAAATAATTGGAAGCAGTCAAACTTACATATCCGAAGATTAATTTAGGGGTAAGATTATGATAGTAAATAAAGTTAAAATTGATAATTCCGAATTTAATTATGATGTGAACGAGAACATAGTTCTATTAGATAATCAACCTAATGAAATTGAGATTTTAAAACGCTTCTCTAATGACTATTATGAAGTTCTTATAAACGGGAAAAAGCTTATTGTTGGCATTAAAAAGGATAATAATCAAATTCAAATAAATTACCAAAATCGAACATTTGATATAGAAATTATTGATAGTTTTTCTGCAATTAAAAAGGAAATGAGTTCATTGTCGGGAAATGAATTGATGACTGCTTCTGTAAAAGCTCCAATGCCTGGTTTAATTATAAAAATTAATAAAAATATCAACGATAAAATACAAAAAGGTGAAACATTAGTTATAATCGAAGCTATGAAAATGGAAAATTCTATAAAAAGTCCTTTTGATGGAATTGTGAAATCAATCTATTCAACCGTTGGTAACACTGTTGCTAAGAACGACATTTTATTTGAAATAGAGAGAATGAATAAATAAAAAATGATTTGTTGATAAAAATTATAAAAAAAAGTGGAATTAGCATTCCACTTTTTTTATGAAAAACGAATTTGGCTATTTCTTTTCAGGGTTATTTGGCTGTGGAGTAGTTGGTATTGGCATCGAACCAGCTGGTGGAGCTGCTGGAGGTAATTCTGTACCTTCAATTAATGGTTTTGGAGCGTTCTCGCTGTGACCAACAAAAAATTTGTTAGTTACAACTGTCAATACTAAAAGTGTTATTGCAAAACCAATTGTAATTTTCATCAATAAATCCATAGTGCGTCGACTTCCGAACATAGATGTTAAATTGCTTTGCAAACCACCTCCAATTCCAGCTAACATATCTCCTTTGCCAGGTTGCAATAGAACAACTAATATCAATAATCCAGCGACTATCATTATCAAAATTGCCATTACGGTAAACATTTTTTCCTCATTTGTGTTGTATAATCTTGCAAATTACGAAAAATATTTCAAATAATCGATAATTGTTAAAGTATTATTTGTCGGAAATTTTCGCAGTAACATAAAAATCAGTTCCAGTTTTCTCGATATTTTTAACGTCGAGTTCTGTTGCTTTATTAATCGAAGGAATCATTAAATGACCAAAAGTTTGCAATCCTGCTCCAAGAATCTTTGGTGCAATAAAAATATGAAACTCATCAACTAAGCTTTCCTTGATGAACGAAGTAAACACTTGGGAACCACCTTCAACCATCATTGATGCAATATTGTATTTTTCAGCAAGAATTGTTAGAACGTCATTCAAGTTCAAAAATCCAAATTCATTATTAGTAATGGGTTCAATTTTGATACCAGCTAACGAAAGAGTATTAGCCTTGCGTGATTTGGAAGCAGGCTTTGAACAAAATAAAATAGTACTCTCTCTCTCGGGATTTTTGAAAATATTTAAATCTAATGGAAGTGTTAATTCCGCATCTAAAATCACTTTTTTTGGATTTGGAGCATCGTAATCACGAACCGTGAGAAAAGGATTATCCATTAATATTGTGTTTTTGCCAACGAGTACAGCATCGACCTCGGTTCTTAACTCTTGAACTTTCAATCGGGATTCCTCGCAGGTAATCCATTTGGATTGTCCATTTTTCAAAGCAATGTTGCCATCGATAGTCTGGGCTATTTTTAATAAAATATAAGGTTTTTTATGAATAATATATTTAGCAAAAAATCTGTTTAGATTCTGGCATTCTTGCTCCAAAACACCAGTGATAACTTCGATTTCCGCACTTTTTAATTTGTCCACACCCTGACCATTAACCTTAGGATTAGGATCCAGAGCACCAACGACAACCTTTTTGAACTTTTTGTCTATGATTAGGTCTGTGCAAGGGGGGGTTTTGCCATAAAAATTGCAGGGTTCCATAGTAACAATCAAGGTATAGTTCTCAAATGACGCTAAATTAGCCATATTAATTGCTTCTACTTCGGCGTGTGGACCTCCGTAGGACTTATGCCAACCTTCAGCAATTATATTACCATCATCATCGATAATTATTGCTCCTACTCGTGGATTGGGACTTACGTATCCGGTTCCACGAAGTGCTAACTCTATAGCGCGTCTCATTAATGGTTCATAATTCATTTATCTTTCCAAAAATTTAACTCAACTGAATAATTGTTGGGAATTGCTGGTATTATATACCTTATCAAATTTCGTTCCATAATTTGCTGCTTAGATAAATTAATTTGTGTTGAGAATATCTTGAAATCACCTACAACTTTTGGTTCGACATCAGTAATTACTTGAAGAAAGTTTTTTCCTTCGCTCGAGGAAATTCTTTTTCCAGATTTAAAATTATATAATTCCGCCCTTATTATCTCGCTTGATGGCAAATATTCTCCCGAATGGGGGACAACTCTTATTGCAAATAAGTCTAATTCTATTAATTCGTCTGAGATAAGATTGAATTTGGGATATAATTTTAAAAATTCTAACTTTGCATAGTTAGGTTGAAGTTGCAGAGATGGAAAGGTTTCCTTTCTTTTGAATGTAATTTTTTTGTAACTTGCCTTTGCTTCCACCATTATATCTTCGGGTTCTGTTCCATTTAAATCCATTGAAGTTAGATGCCCATAAAATATATAAGTTTGTTGGTAAGTTGATTCTGAATTTTGAAAAGTTGTCGCAAACACATTTTCGAGATTTAATGTAATTTTATCTTTCAGACTTTTTGAATTGAAAGTTAAGATAATTTTGTCAATATTTATTGTATCACTCAATTTCTTGTAAATAGGATTAAAAACGAAATAGAAGTTGAATTTATCTCCATTTTTTATATAAAAAAACTCGAATTTTTCAAAATCAATTTTTGGCACTTCGTCTTTCGAAGTTGCACACGAGAAAGTAAGAAGGGAAAAAAGAATTATCAATAATCTTTTCATTGTATATCTATTAATTTCCAAATTAGTGAAAAAGGATAATAATTCAAATTATTTTAAATTTTGTCGAAAAAAACTTGCTAATTTTGAAGAATTAGTGGGGGGAATATGCAAAAAACTTTATTTGCAATTATTTTGATATTTTGTCTTAATTCATCCGAAGATTTACTTGCCGGAAGTGCTGGTCGGAATTATACTTATGAAACCCAAGAAATTGTTTTGTATCCAACTGCTGGTTTAACAAATAACAACAGTTTACTTGATTTTAAATTTATTGGAGATGAGGTTTTTATTCTTTCATTGGAAACAATTGTGTTCAAACAATTTTCAATGGGTATTTCGATGGCATTCGATGGATTATTGGGAAATCGAACTCACTTTGCGTTTAAAGATTATCCAGCATTAAAGTTAAAATATCGAATTTTAGATGAAAGTAGGAATTATCCCGCAATTATGGTTGGTTTCGATAGTGGAAATTTTATTGATATTCCCATCAATTCAAGCAACAAATATCATTTCTCAATAGGTCCATTCATAGTTTTAAGTAAGGCATTTAGTTGGCAATTAGGTATAATGGGTATACATTTAGGTGCAAATCTGCCAATTGAATATAACACAAATAAATACGGAAATTTTTATTTCGGGATTGAACACTCATTAAATCGTTTCGCCTCTGTGGCTATTGAGTATGATTTCAATGGTGCTTACAATCGAAACGGCTCGATACGAAATGGAATTCTTAATCTGGGTTTGAAATACTCAATAGACCGAAATGTTACATTACAGTTTTATATTGTTGATATTTTGTCTAATAATTTCGAAAACTACAAAGTATTTAATTTGCAATTTGTTTCGAATTTGTTTTAAAAGTTTTTTTATCATGATTATTGCTATTAATTATACTACAACAATATTCTTTTTGATGATACTATGTTCAATACCAACTTTAATTCGTAGTGTATGCATTGTGTGATAGTTTAATTAATTTTTTGAAAAAATATCAATCAAAAATATATTATCTTTTTCAACAAATTTGTAATTTAGATTTTTCCAAATTTTGAATTTAAAATGATTAATTCCTATTTAATTAATCCCAAAAGTATTGCTCTGATTGGTGCATCCAATGATGAGACAAAACCAGGTGGGAAAGCACTAAAAAACTTATTATCTACTAATTTTCAAGGTAAATTATATCCCGTAAACCCCAAAGAAAGCGTTGTTCAAGGTTTAAAGTGTTTCAAAGAAGTTTCAGAAATCCCCGAATGTGAATTGGCAATTCTTGCCATTGCTTCAAAATTAGTAAATCCTACCGTTGAATACCTTGCCGAAAACAAAGGCACTCGCTCATTTATCATTTTTTCTGCAGGTTTTTCGGAAGTGGGGGACGAGGGAAAAAAGTTAGAACAAGAACTTGCGAATATAATTCGTAAATACGATGCAAGCTTAATTGGACCCAATTGTATTGGGGTATTGAATACCAATTATGCTGGTGTTTTTGCTGGACCAATTCCAAAGCTGTTGCCTTATGGTTGCGATTTTGTTTCTGGGTCTGGGGCTACTGCTGTATTTATTTTAGAAACTGCAATTGAACGCGGTTTGCCTTTTTCGAGTATTTATTCTGTTGGAAATAGTGCTACTATTGGTGTGGAAGAAGTTCTCGAACACTGGGATAACTCTTTCGACGAAAATTCTTCGAAAGTGAAAATTATTTATATAGAGCAAGTTCATAACCCACAAAAGTTTTTGAAACATACTTTTTCGCTAATTAAAAAAGGTTGTCGTATTGCCGCAGTAAAAGCAGGCACTACCGAAGCTGGTTCGCGTGCTGTTTCTTCGCATACGGGTTCTTTAGCAGGTTCGGATGCCGCTGTTGATGCTCTTTTTCGCAAAGCAGGTATAATCCGATGCCATAGTCGTGAGGAATTGGTTACTGTTGCTTCTGTTTTGATTTATAAGGAATTGAAAGGAAACAATATCGCTGTGATTACTCATGCTGGCGGTCCAGGAATACTTTGTACCGATGCATTGCAAAAAAATGGAATGAATGTTCCAAACATTAATGGTGAAAAAGCACAAGAATTACTTTCCAAATTATTCTATGGTAGCTCCGTTTCCAATCCTATCGATTTTTTAGCGACCGGTACTGCCGAACAATTGGGCATTATCTTAGATTATGTGGACAATTCCTTTCATAATATTGATGGTAGCGTTGTGATTTTTGGCACTCCGGGTTTATTTGATGTTACTGAAGTTTATAAAGTGCTTAATAACAAAATTTTAGAATGCAAAAAACCTATATTTCCAGTGCTTCCTTCTCCAATTCAGGCTAAAAACGAAACGGAATATTTTATTTCTCTTGGTAGAACTATTTTTCCCGATGAAACTTTGCTCGCTAATGCTCTTGCAAAGGTCTATAACACTCCAAAACCAACCGAATTCATTCCATATTTGCCAAATAATAACGACATTCAATTCCATAATTCTATAATTTCGAGTATTAATCAAGGAGAATTTGCTCCTCCCGAAACAATTTCTCGCATTTTTGATTACGTTGGCATCCCTCGACTTCCCGAAATCACCGCTTCCACTTTCGAAGAACTTAATTCTAAACTAAATTTTGATTTTCCTGTTGCAATAAAAGTCGTTGGACCTATTCATAAATCTGATTTAGGGGGTGTTTTGCTCAATATTAATTCAAAAAAAGAACTTTCCGACGCATTTGAACGCATTATGAAAATAAATGGGGCTACGGGAGCTTTGGTTCAACCTATGATTAAAGGTATTGAACTATTTATTGGTTTAAAAAAAGAAGATAATTTTGGTCATTTAATCCTTTTTGGTTTGGGAGGAATTTTTGTGGAAGTTTTAAAAGACATTTCCTCCTCACTTTGTCCTATTAATACTTTAGAAGCTAATAAATTGATTCAATCTATAAACGCTTTTCCTATAATCCAAGGCACTCGTGGTCAAAAAGGGATTAATCAAGACATATTAATTGATATTTTAATTAAAATTTCAAATCTTTCCCAAATATTTCCTCAAATTTCCGAAATGGATATCAATCCTTTGATTGCAAATCAACGTGGAATCTATTCAATAGATGCCCGAATTAAGTTTAATTAAACAAAAGGTGAATTTATGTCGTACCGTATCGAAACGGATACAATGGGAGAAATCCCGGTTCCGAGTAATTTTTACTATGGAGCACAATCTGCTCGTTCTCTAATACACTTTGCTATTGGTATTGAACGTATGCCAAGAGAAATTATACGTGCTTTTGGTATATTAAAGAAAGCTGCCGCAATTGTTAACAATGATTTAGGTAAATTATCGACCGAAAAGAAAAATTTAATAGTTCAAGCTTGTGATGAAGTAATCGAAGGCAAATTAGATTCGCATTTTCCTCTTTCAATTTGGCAAACTGGAAGTGGTACTCAGACCAATATGAATGCAAATGAAGTCATTTCCAATCGTGCAATAGAAATTGCCGGAGGAGAAATGGGTTCTAAAAAACCAATTCATCCCAATGACGATGTAAATAAATCCCAATCATCAAATGATACGTTCCCTACTGCTATGCATATTGCCGCTGCAGAACAATTAGTAAATCATCTTATTCCTGCATTGACCCAATTACGGGATACTTTGAACCAAAAATCTATCGAATTTAATGATATTATTAAAGTTGGACGTACTCATCTCCAAGATGCAGTCCCTTTAACTTTAGGACAAGAGTTTTCTGCTTATGTTCAACAACTTAATATGGCAATAGAACGTGTTAAATTAATATTACCGGGTATTTATGAATTAGCAATAGGTGGAACTGCCGTTGGAACAGGTCTTAACACTCATCCTCAATTTGCTGACAAAACAGCAGCAGTCATTGCCAATCTCACAGGACTCCCTTTTGTTTCGGCACCAAATAAATTTGAAGCATTAGCAACCCATGATGCATTAGTATTTGCTCATGGTGCATTAAAATCAATTGCTACTGCTTTTATGAAAATCGCTAATGACATACGATGGCTTGCTTCTGGTCCACGTTGTGGTATAGGTGAATTAAATATACCCGAAAACGAACCAGGATCGTCAATTATGCCAGGAAAAGTAAATCCAACACAAAGTGAAGCAATGACTATGGTTGCAGTTCAGGTCATTGCAAATGATGTAGCGGTTAATATTGCAGGTGCATCGGGCAATTTTGAATTAAATGTATTCAAACCAGTATTAATTTACAATTTTTTGCAAAGTGTAAGACTACTAACCGATACAGCATTAATGTTTAATGAACATTGTGCGGTCGGAATTGAACCAAATCGAGATAAAATTAAATATTACGTTGATAATACCTTAATGTTAGTAACCGCATTAAATCCACATATAGGTTATGACAAAGCTGCAAAAATTGCAAAATATGCACATAAAAACAATTTAACATTAAAAGAAGCCGCTTTAAAGTTAGAATTACTCACAGAAGAAGAATTTGAACGTTATGTTAGACCCGAAAAAATGATTACACCATCAGAATAGTATTAATAAACAATATAATCAATTAATAATAAGGTTAATTCGTATAATAATTATATAATAACGAGTTAACCTTATCTTTTTGTATGTAATAATAAAATAAAAACATAATAAAAAATAATAAAAAAACTTAAAAACAAAACAAAAACACGTGTTAACAAAACAAAAACACGTGTAAACATAAAAATAACACGTTAAGTTAAAAAGAAAAAACATTATAATAAAGCAGAAACACGTGTAAACAAAACAAAAAAACGTCAAAATAGAAACAAAATATGTATTATAATAATTATAAAGATTTTATATAATCTATTAATGTCCAAATAGTTAATAAAACAATAAGAAACATTAATAAATCATAATATAATGAATGTAGAAAGGAATGAAAAATGAGTGATAATGGTAGTAATGGAAAATAATCTATCCAAATAATTAATAGAAGGGATGCAAAAATAAATACCATTTGAAGAAATGTTTTTAGTTTTGCTATATATGATGTTGTAATTGAATCATTTAAATTTGTTCTTAATAGCGTAGTAATTAAATCCCTTGCAATTATAATTAGAAGCATCCATAATGGAATTAAATCCATAATAACAAATGATAAAAAGGCAGCAATAGTAAGAAATTTATCAGCAAGTGGATCTAAAAACTTACCTAAACTACTTGAAAGGTTATATTTACGTGCAATATAACCATCATAATAATCTGTTATCGACCCAATTATAAACAATATTAAAGCAATTAATTTGAGAAGCGGATCTTTTAAATTGAAAAGGATGAAAAAAAGAAATGATATTAATAAACGCGAAAGACTTAATATGTTAGGAAGAGTAAATTGCACGTATTATCCTTGTTGAGAAAGACTAATCGCAGTATTAATTATGTCAATAAATTGCAAAATCTTTAAAGATGCACCTCCAATTAACCCACCCGAAACCATTTTGCATTCCAAAATATCCTTTGCATTATCATTATTCATACTCCCACCATATAAAATAGGTAATTGGACGTGAAAACGATCGATAACATGATCATTTATCCACAGATGGGCTTCAATAATTTGTTCTTTCGAGGCATTTAATCCCGTTCCTATTGCCCAAACAGGTTCATATGCAAGAATTATATTCGAAAGGAACTCCTTTGGAACCGTTTCCAACACATTTAATTGCGATTCCAACACCTGGAATGTTAGATTTGCCTGCCGCTGACTCAATGTTTCCCCAATACAAAATATTGGCACAAGATTATGACTTAATGCGGAAATAATCTTTTTTGATAATATATCATTATTTTCCAAAAAGTATTGACGGCGTTCGCTATGCCCTAAAATAACATATTCACAACCGGCATCGAGCAACATAAGGGGTGAAATTTCACCCGTAAAGGCGCCCTTTTCTTCGAAATGCATATTCTGCGCTCCAATTTTCACTAAATTCGAATTCACAAAAGATTTAATCGGATGCAAATTGGTGAAAGGCACACACAAAAGGACGTCAATTTGCTCGAGATTGAGTTCGGAAAGATGCAAAATTAGTTGATTTACAAACGAAATTGCCTCATTCGAAGTAAAATTCATCTTCCAATTACCTGCAATCAAGTATTTTTTCATTGTTTTATCCCGCTAACTTTTAATATTTTATAAAAAGAGAAATTCAAATCCGACTCGAAACCATAACCGTTAATAATTTCGGAAGGTGTTGAAATTTTAATGGCTTCATTTGTGAAGAAAATTTGACGATCGTTGCTCCATTGAAGTTTGGAAGTCTCCAATTTAACTTGATTACTATCAGACCAAACAATAACATTGCCCTCGGCAAACATATCTTTGGTATTATCATCGATGATTGCCTTGTCGGCGTTTAATTTGCTCAACCTTTTGCCCGAAAATTTAGAGAAAGTTTCGACCACAACATTGCCAATAAGATGAGTTTGATGGGAATTAAAGTAAATTTCGGCTCTATCGGCAGTGAGTGTTGCCTTATTCCATTCGTCTTCGTAAAAAAGAACTTTAATAAAATTGGCTAATTGGTCGGGTTTTACGGAAGCTTCCTCTTCCAATGCTTTTTGATATTCAATGGAATCGCCACCGCAAGCAACGAAAACCAAAGGAATTAGAAAAGTTAATATAAAATGGCTGATTTTCAATTTATTAGCAATTTATTACAAATTTATAAATTATTAATGAAACTATCAAGTTTTAAAAGAGAGCTGATAAATACTTCTGCTTTTACTAAGGGTAATTGAGTTTCTTTGTCCGAAGCTGCTTGGCTTGGATTTGGGTGGGTTTCGAAGAAAAGTCCGTCAATACCTATAGAAACTGCAGCACGAGCAAGAGCAGTAATAAATTCGGGATTGCCACCAGATTCGTTACCAATCGAAGGTTTTTGCAAGCTATGGGTAGCATCGTAAATGGTGGTTAATCCAGCATCTCGAAAAATCTTTAAATTTCTGAAATCTACTACCAAATCGGTATAACCGAAAAAAGTACCTCTTTCTGTAATCCAAACTTTTTTGTTGCCAGTGGTCTCGACCTTTTTGGCTGCGTTTATCATAACATTTGGTGAGGCGAATTGTCCTTTTTTTATGTTTACAATTTTATCAGTTTCGCCAGCCGCAATCAAAATATCTGTTTGGCGGCACAGAAAAGCGGGAATTTGAATAATATCGACATAATTACTGACCAATTTTGCTTCATCAGCGGAATGAATATCTGTAAGGATTTGAAAACCGTATATTCGACGAATTTCTGCAAGCCATTCCAATGCAATCAAATCGCCAACACCTGAAAAAGAGTCCGCATTCGTACGGTTAGCCTTACGATAAGATGCTTTGAAAATGATATTGGTATTAAATACTTCTGCAATTCTTTTCAACTCAGTAGCAACATTATCGAGCATTACCCAAGATTCGGCTAAACAAGGTCCAGCAATAAAAAACATAATTTAAACTTTTTATTAATTCAAAAATAAAGAAAAAACATAGAAAATTTATTTGATAATATGTTCAATTTTTTTTAAATCTCCATCAATTTTATGATTTATAGTAAAATTAAATAATTTGCACAAAAGAGGATAGACATCGATATTTCGGAGACCAATTGATTTATAGGATTTTTTAAAGTCTGGTCCGATTGCCAAAAAAATTCCTTGCATCTCCAAACATCGATTATCGTATCCGTGTGCGGCAATATAATTTTCGTTCCAATCATCTCTGTCGGTAAATATCCAACCACAATCGGCAATAGCAACAAATTTCCCTAAACGAGAAGAGACCCCGACCGAAAATTGAACAGGTAAGCTATCGCTACGATAAAAGGTAAAATTATTTTTATTACTGGAAAGAGATATCTTCACAGAATCACCATATCCGGGCTTAGGATAAATGAAAAGATAAGGTCCATTGTTTATAACATCGGCATAGTGTTTTGGCAATATCTTTTTGGTATTAATAATGGTTTTCGGATAGAAATCCATCATACCGTGATCGGATAAAATAATTATATTTATGGAATTAAGTAAATTTCTACTTTCTAAACCAATCAATAAATAATTAATTACTGAATCTAATTCCGTTAGTTTTTTGTTTAACGAATCCGATTGAGTGCCAAAGCTGTGCCCGTAAGA